>NZ_JAAARL010000005.1:0-371447 GCF_009908205.1 Pseudomonas sp. Fl5BN2
CCCCCAAGCCTCCGCGCAAAAAGCCCAAGCCAAACTCCCCAGCCAAAGCCGCCGCCCCCAAGGAAAAGGCCAGCCTGCACCCGCGCAATCGCCACCAGGGGCGCTACGACTTCCCGCAGTTGATCAAGAGCACCCCGGAGCTGGGCCAGTTCGTGATCCTCAACCCCTACGGCAAGGAAAGCATCGACTTCGCCGACCCGGCAGCGGTACGGGTGTTCAACCGGGCGCTGCTCAAGGCCTTCTACGGCATTGCCCACTGGGATATTCCGGCAGACTTCCTCTGCCCGCCGGTGCCAGGCCGCGCCGACTATGTGCATTTCCTCGCCGACCTACTGGCCAGCCACAACCAGGGGGAAATCCCTCGCGGCGCAGCGGTCCGGGTGCTGGACGTCGGGGTCGGTGCCAACTGCGTCTACCCGTTGATCGGCTACAGCGACTACCGCTGGCAGTTCCTCGGCTCGGACATCGACAGCACCGCCCTGTCCGCCGCCAAGGCCATTGTCCAGGCCAACGGCTTGAACAAGGCCATCAGCCTGCGCCAGCAAGGCAACCCCAGGCAGATCCTCAGTGGCCTGCTGGAAAGCACCGAGCGTTTCGACCTGACCATGTGCAACCCGCCCTTCCACGCGTCACTGGACGAAGCCACCCGCGGTAGCCAGCGCAAATGGCGAGCCCTGGGCAAAGCCGATCCCAAGCGCAAGCTGCCAGTGTTGAATTTCGGCGGTCAGGCCAGGGAACTGTGGTGCGAGGGGGGCGAGATCCGCTTCGTCAGTCAGTTGATCAGCGAAAGCGCCAGCGTCGGCCAGCAAGTGCTGTGGTTCAGCACCCTGGTGTCAAAGGCCTCGAACTTGCCGGCGATTGAAAGCGCGCTGAAAAAGGCCGGAGCCCTGGAACGCCAGGTGGTGGAAATGTCCCAGGGACAGAAACAGAGTCGCTTCGTCGCCTGGACCTTCAAGGACAAGGCACAGCAACAGGCCTGGAGTCAGGAACGCTGGGTAAGGAAGAACTGAGAGGCGGGGGGATTGAGCGTCGATTCACCTTGCGTGAATCGGTGTCACACAAACCGTGCCCGGAAAGCTCCTGAGCACGGTTTCACTGCAAGTATTACTTGTTAACAGCGTCGGTCAGGCCTTTAGCCACAACCAGCTTGATAACTTTCTTGGCAGCGATTTCGATGGCAGCGCCAGTCGATGGGTTACGGCCAGTACGGGCAGGACGCTCGGTCACTTTCAGCTTGCCGATACCTGGCAGAGTGATTTCGCCGCCATTTTCCAATTGATCAGCAACGATCTGAGCCAGTTGGTCCAGGGCGTTACGCGCGGTGGTTTTCGGCGCGTCGATAGCTTCAGCGATATCAGCGATCAGTTGGTCTTTAGTAATAGCCATTGTGGTGTTCCTTCCCTATCAAATTCATTTGGATTGCAGAGTGCAGTGTCAGCCATCGAGCCAGATCTTGTGAATCTGGCACCCCGGTTACAACCACGACGAATCGGGGTTATAGATACCGAAATCAGGGTTTGGTTCGACCCGACAAATGCTGAATGCACGCTTAACGCTGAGACATCGCGTAAGACGGGGCAAAACTAGCACACAGACGGGGAAATATCCGCCTCTACCTAGCCATTTGGTCAGCTTTATTGCTCTAAATCGGTAAAAAAATGCATAAGCCTTACCGACGAGCCGTTCATCGCCCGGCAAACCGCGCCAAAACCAGTGTGTGCGGTACACTGGGCACTTTTTCGGGGAGCCCGCCCTCCCCCTTCAATCAGCCGAGAAGCCCATGCCGATCCGCCATTGCATCGTCCACCTGATCGACAAAAAACCCGACGGCAGCCCAGCAGTTCTGCACGCCCGCGATTCCGAATTGGCAGAGTCCGCGGCCATCGAGAACATGCTCGCCGACCTCAATGAAAGCTATAACGCCAAACAGGGCAAAGCCTGGGGCCTGTTCCATCCAGAGTCCGGCGCATTCCCCTTCAGCGGCTGGTTGAAGGAGTACCTCGACGGCGGCCAGGACTTCACTGCCTTCAGCAAGGTGGCGGTGGAACACCTGCAGAAGCTGATGGAAGAATCCAACCTGTCGGTGGGCGGCCACGTGCTGTTTGCCCACTATCAGCAAGGCATGACCGACTACCTGGCCATCGCCCTGCTGCACCACAGCGAAGGCGTGGCAGTGACCGACCAATTGGACGTCACCCCGTCCCGGCACCTGGACCTGGGCCAGTTGCACCTGGCGGCGCGGATCAACATCTCCGAGTGGCAGAACAACAAGCAGTCCAAGCAGTACATCTCCTTTATCAAGGGCAAGAATGGCAAGAAGGTCTCGGAGTACTTCCGCGACTTCATCGGCTGCCAGGAAGGTGTCGACGGCCCGGGCGAGACCCGCACCCTGCTCAAGGCCTTCAGCGACTTCGTCGAAAGCGAGGACCTGCCGGAAGAGTCGGCCCGGGAAAAGACCAAGACCCTGGTGGACTACGCCAGCAGCCAGGCCAAGCTCGGCGAGCCCATGGGGCTGGAAGAGCTGTCCGAACTGATCGACGAAGAGCGCCCCAAGGCCTTCTACGATCACATCCGCAACAAGGACTACGGGCTGTCACCGGAGATTCCAGCGGATAAACGCACCCTCAATCAGTTCCGCCGCTTCACCGGTCGTGCCGAAGGCCTGTCCATCAGTTTCGAGGCGCATCTGCTGGGCTCGAAGATCGAGTACGACGAAGAAGCCGGGACCCTGATCATCAAGGGCTTGCCGACCCAACTGACTGATCAGCTCAAGCGCCGCAACTGATGCTCCAGGGCGTGCTGAAGAAGTTCCTGCTGATCCTGCTGGTGGTCGTGCTGTATCAGAACTGGGGCAAGATCGAACGGCTGTTCAATCCTTCGGCGGTGGTCTCAGAAGAGATCCGCAACCAGGCCCAGGTGGTGCTCTACGCCACCGACTGGTGTGGCTACTGCAAGGCCACTCGGCGCTTTCTTGATCAGAAGGGCATCCCTTTCAAGGAATTCGATATCGAGAAAGACGCCGAGGCGCGCAAGGCCTACACCGCCCTGGGCGGTGCGGGCATTCCGATCCTGGATGTCAACGGCACTCTGATCCGCACCTATGACCCCGACGGGATCATGGCGGCTTTGAAACGCTAAGCGCCGGTCGGAAGGGGCCCCACTTGCCGGCGAGGACGTCTTCGAATCGTGCGCCGTCCCTGAATATGCCTTCGCTAGCAAGCCAGCGCCGACAACACCTGTCGCTACCAAGCGCAGATTTGTGTCACTGAGGCTGAATGCGAAAACCCAGCCGTGGGAAGTGCACATGCGCCACGCCGGCGCGAGGGTCTTCACGGCGCAGGATCAGCTCTTCAGTGCCAGCGAACAACAACTCTCCCGCCACCGGATCGACACCATAGTCGGTCGCAGCAATCACCACTTGCTGGCCCGCCGTGAAACCGTTGGGGTCGACCAACTGCTCATCCGGCAGCGGCGCCGGGGTAGCGCTGCGCGATACCTCAAGGGCCTCTTCGGCGCTCATTTCAGTGAAGGAGCCATGTCCAAAGCCCAACACCCGCGCCAGCCAGGCGGACACCGCCGGATACTCGTCCACCAACGGTGCAGTCACCGGCGTACCCTTGAGGAACCACAGCGGGTGGGCCAGGGCGATATCGGCAATCGACGGCTCGCCAAACAGGAAGTCCCCCGGTTCGCGCTGCAACTGCTGCTCCAGGCGCGCCATGATGGTTGGCCATTGATGCTTGGCCACTTCCAGGGGCAAACGGCTGGCATTGCCACCACTGAACAGCCCGGCGCGATCGGCCAAGAACGCCTTGACCACGTCCGGTGGCAACTTACCGAAACGTACAGCGGCGGATTCCGGCTGGAAAACCAGGGTCACGGCGTGCTGGAACACCACTGAGTCGACCCAGGCGGCGAAGGTCGCGCTGATCATTTCCTGGCCCTCGGGGAACAGCGCCGGCGAGGCTTTCTCCTGCTCCAGACGCCGGGCGATCAAAGCCGTGTCGCAGTAGATATCAGCGCCGATCTGTAGCACCGGGGTCTTGCGATAACCACCGGTCAGGGCGGTCAGATCAGGCTTTGGCATCACCGGGGGAATTTTCACAGAGCGCCAGGACAGCCCCTTGAAGCCCAGCAGCAAACGGGCTTTTTCGGCGAAGGGAGAGGTCGGGTAATGGTGCAGGATCAACTCTGACATACTGGGGTCCGCCGGAAGAGAGGGAGGACTGAGCTTAGCCTGCAATCCCTTGGCGGCCTACAGATCCCACTGATGGAAACCTATCAGTCAGATTGATGCACCCGCCACCAGACATTCCTTGGCGCTCTTCTTGAGTTTCTTGATCAACCGCTCCTGGCGCAGGGCCTCGCTCTTGTCCCGGCAAAGCTCGGTATAGACCAGGGCCACCGCCGGGCTGGAAAGAAAGAACCGTGCGCCCTTGCCACTCTGGTGCTTGGCGAAGCGCTTGACCGGATCATCGCTGATGCCGCAATACAGGGCGCCATTGGCGGCGCGCACCAGATAGACGAACCAGGGTTTGCGGTCCACCAATGGCGAAGCTGCTTCAGCGATGGAAGAGGGAACAGGACGGGTCACAAAAGGGCATCGAGGCTTGTGGATAACAAGCCGCGATCTTAGCAGAGGATGGCTTTCAGCGACCGTTTTGAAAGGCCTTCAGGCCTTTGCGGGCCTGGGCACGGACAGCGTTTTTCAACAATGGCGTCCAGCCCAGCAACCAGCCCTTGGTGCCCAGGGCCTGACGCGCCCAACGCCACATATCGAAATGGTCGTGATGTTCACAGATCTTGCCATCTCGAAACACGAAGCGCGCCTGGATATCGTTGACCACCGTGTTGCCGGTCTGGCTGAACAGATAGGTGGCGACCCAGTGCGCGCCACCTGAGTTCTGGTCCGCACGCACCTGATCGAAGGTCAGGGAAAAGTCCTTGGCTCGAGAGGTGAGCATGCGCCACATATCACCGGCATCACGTCCGCGCAGCTCGCCAAAGGCCGGATCGCTGAACAGCACATCCTCGGTGTAGCAGGCACTCATGGCCTCGGCATCCAACCGCTGGAAGGCTTGATAGAACTCAGTGATCAGGGCGCGCTGGGCATCACTCATGGACGGACTCCGGAAAGGCATAGGGATGCCAGCACAATAATCCGCAACCCTGAAGAACACTATCGGCATTTGCCGCGCAAATACCGACAGTGAGGCCCATCAGATTCTCTCGCTTTGCACCTGTACATACAGCGAGCGACCCGCTCCCAACCCAGCAACTATCGCGCCGCAACCGAGCACCGCGAAGATCCAGCCCACGGCGTCCCAGCCGCCCGTCCAGTCATGTACCAGACCCACCGCAAAAGGCCCCATCGACGCCAGGGTGTAGCCGATGCCCTGGGCCATGCTCGACAGGTTGGCAGCCACGTGAGTGTCCCTCGAACGCAGGACGATCAGGGTCAGGGCCAGGCTGAAGGTACCGCCCTGCCCCAGGCCCAGCAGGATCGCCCAGCCCCACAGTCCCTCGATCGGTGCATACAGGCAACCGAACAGGCCGCCCAGGGTCATCAGCATGACAATCACGATGGCCAGGCGCTGATCCTTGCCGCGGGTCGCCAGCCAGGGTGCGGCCAGGGAGCTGGCCAGCTGCACGATCACCGAGCCCGACAGCACCAGACCGGCCTGCGTCGGGGTCAACCCGCGACCGATAAGGATCGACGGCAACCAGCCAAACACGATGTAGGCCAACGAGGACTGCAGGCCCATGTACAAAGTCACCTGCCAAGCCAGGCGATCGCGCAGCAGTCCGCGCACCCGGAAAGCCACATGGTGGGCGCCGTGTTTCTGCCCCACTTGCGGCAGCCAGAACAGTGCCGCCACCAACGCCGGCACCACCCAGAAGCCCAGGCCCACGGCCCAGCTGTCATCGAAACGATGGCTCAGGGGCACAGTGGCGCCGGCCGCCATAGCCGCTCCCAGACACAAGGCCATGGTGTAGACCCCGGTCATGGTGCCGGCGTGCTTAGCGAAATCGCGCTTGACGATACCCGGCAGCAGCACCCCGATCACGCCAATGCTGGCGCCCGCCAGGATGCTCCCGGCAAAGACCCCGAACTCACCGAAGGAACTGCGCACCACAATGCCCAGCGCCAGGGTCAGCAAGATCCCCAGGACCACGCGCTCAGCGCCGAAACGCCGGGCCAGCAGCGGCGCCAGTGGCGCAAACAACCCCAGGCACAACACCGGCAAGGTGGTCAGCAGCCCGGCCTTGGCCGCCGACAACCCCAGGTGCAGGGAGACGTCACTGAGTAGCGGCGCCATACTCGCCAACGCCGGGCGCAGGTTCAGTGCCACCAGGATCAACCCCAGCAGCAACAGCCAAGGGCGGTGTACTGGCGCTGGAGCCTGCTGGACTTCTTCGTCATCGGCCTCGGCGTCGATCAGCAATTCAGGGGGCGCGAGGGTATCAGGGGGTGCCTGGTGGTTGGACATGGCGGTCTCGGATTCAGGATTCGTTGATCAACTGGCGGGAGAGGTTCTTGGCCCGTTCGGGGTCGCCCTGCTCGATCGCATCCAGCAGTTGCTGATGCAGGTCGAAGACGTCCTGGCGGCGCGGAGTGACCATCAAGGTCTGGCGCAACTGAGCGACCACCACACTGGAGAAATAGCGGTACAGCTGACTGAGGGTCGGATTGTGCGCGGCATCCACCAGGCCCTGATGAAACACCAGGTCGCAGGCGATGTAGCTTTCCAGATCACCATGAAAATGCCCGCCGCTGGCCTGCAAGGCTTCGTTCAGGGCACGCAGGTCCTCGTCGGTGCGACGCAGGGCCGCAAGGCCCACCGCCTCCACTTCAAGGATCTGCCGGGTTTCCCGGGCCTGCTCCAGGGAGCATTGGGACAGGGCCTGGAGCATGTCCAAGGGATCGGCCACCGCCCGCAGGTAGCTGCCGTCGCCCTGGCGGATCTCGATCAGCCCGGAGAACGCCAGCACCCGCATGGCTTCGCGCACGGTATTGCGGCTGATGCCCAGCTCGCTGGCCAGCTCAGGCTCGGTGGGCAGACGTTGGCCGACGCTCCAGGCGCCGTTATTGATACGTGAACGCAGTTGTTCCAGGGCCTGGTCGACCAAGGATCGCTTGATCAGGGGGGAAATTTCGCTCATTAGACTCACTCAGTCATCCAATCATCGGATGAATTGCCCGACATGGTATTCAGGATTTTCCGAGAGTTCAACGTTTTAGGCTGGAGGAGGCACTTTCGCCATTTCAAACAGGCCTTGATAAAAACCCTATAAGGGTAGTTTCAATCAGGCATCAAAGGTGTCTCATGGAAAAGAAAACACCTCATCACGATCTCTCGCTGATCAAGGCGCAGGTCGTTCGGCAAGGGGCACAAGCCTTCACTCGAAGCGCGTTGCTCTGCGGCAAAGAACTCGGATTGTCCCTGGCCGCCATGCAACGAGTGATAGCCGGACTCCAGGGCAGCATGTTCTACAAATCGATGACCACCTATTGCGATCACCGGGTGTGGCAGGACGTGTATTACACCGGCACCGATAACCGGACGCTCTCCATCAAGATCCCCCATCGCCCCGGCATAGGGCCGCCAGTGATCTCCTTCAAGGAGGCAGACACATGAAACGACAACAGTGCTACAGCTGCGGCGCCCCGACCGGCATGCTGGCGTTCGAGCAGCGCAGCGAGCTCATCGACTACCGGCACCTGTTGCGTCACCTCCATGGCCTGGCCGGCTGGGAATGCCAGGAATGCGGTGAGATCGAATTCGACGCAGCGAGCGCAGAACGCTACGCCGCCGCGGGCGATCAATTGCTGGAGGATTACCGGCAGATCGTCGCCGCAGACATGAAACGCATCCGCCGCAAGCTGCACCTTTCCCAGAAGGAAGCGGTCAGGCTGCTGTCGGGCGGCGGGCACAATGCCTTTTCCCGCTACGAGCGTGGCGAAGTCGGCGCGCCCCAACCGCTGTACATGCTGATGCGCCTGCTCGATCGCCACCCGCAGTTGATGAAGGACGTACTGGATCTCAGCGAACCCCAACTGACGCCCTCGGCCTCCAGCGACCTACCCGAACCACAGCTCGGTACTGCCGGCAGTTGAACACCGGGCAAAAATAAACCCGGAGCCGGTCCGGGTTTATCTTCAGCGCGGGCCCTGCAGCAGGATCAATGCAGGATCTGGCTCAGGAACAACTTAGTGCGCTCGTTCTGCGGATTATCGAAGAAGTCGTTTGGCGCCGCCTGTTCAACAATCTCGCCCTTGTCCATGAAGATCACCCGATTGGCCACGGTCCGGGCAAAGCCCATTTCGTGAGTGACACAGAGCATGGTCATACCGTCTTCGGCCAGGCCGATCATGGTGTCCAACACTTCCTTGACCATCTCCGGGTCCAGGGCCGAAGTGGGCTCGTCGAACAGCATGATCTTGGGTTTCATGCACAGTGCCCGGGCAATCGCCACCCGTTGCTGCTGACCACCGGACAGCTGGCCCGGATACTTGTTGGCCTGCTCCGGAATACGCACCCGCTCCAGGTAGTGCATGGCGATTTCCTCGGCCTTGCGCTTGGGCATCTTGCGTACCCACATCGGCGCCAGGGTGCAGTTCTGCAAGATGGTCAGGTGCGGAAACAGGTTGAAGTGCTGGAACACCATGCCCACTTCCCGGCGGATGGCCTCGATCTGCTTGAGGTCGTTGGTCAGTTCCACACCGTCTACCACGATACGCCCCTGCTGGTGTTCTTCGAGTCGGTTGAGGCAACGGATGGTGGTGGATTTACCCGACCCCGAAGGCCCGCACAGGACGATGCGCTCGCCCTGACGCACATTGAGGTTGATGTCCTTCAACACGTGGAATTGGCCGTACCACTTGTTCACGCCCTGCATCTGAATAATGCCTTCAGGGCCCACAGGCTTTTTGCTCGCTTCACTCATGGAGATACTCCTAACGCTTGTGGCCTGTGTCCAACTTGCGCTCCAGATGCATGGAGTAGCGGGACATACCGAAACAGAAAATCCAGAACACCAGGGCCGCGAACACATAGCCTTCGGTGGCCATGCCCAGCCACTTGGGGTCGGCGGCGGCTTGCTTGACGCTGTTGAGCAGGTCGAACAGGCCGATGATGATCACCAGGCTGGTGTCCTTGAACAGGGCGATGAAGGTGTTGACGATGCCGGGGATCACCAGCTTCAGGGCCTGGGGCAAAATCACCAGGCCCATGGCGCGCCAGTAGCCCAGGCCCATGGCGGCAGCCGCTTCGTACTGGCCCTTGGGAATGGCTTGCAGACCGCCACGCACCACCTCGGCCACATAGGCCGACTGGAACAGGATCACCCCGATCAAGGCTCGCAGCAGCTTGTCGAAGTTCATGCCCTCGGGCAGGAACAGCGGCAGCATCACCGATGACATGAACAGCACGGTGATCAACGGCACGCCGCGCCAGAACTCGATGAAGGTCACACAGACCACGCGGATCGCCGGCAAGTTGGAACGTCGCCCCAATGCCAGCAGGATCCCCAGGGGCAGGGCCCCGGCAATGCCCACAGTGGCGATCACCAGGGTCAGCATCAACCCGCCCCACTGGCTAGTGGCGACATTGCTCAGCCCCAGATAACCGCCGTGCAGCAAGGTGTAGGCAACGATCGGGTACCACACCAGGAAGCACAGCCCGTAGATCGCCTTGCGGGGAAAGCGCGAGATGAACAACGGCGCCGCACCGATCACCGCCAGCCACACGGTCAGGTCCACCCGCCAGCGCAACTCCAGCGGAAAATAACCGTACATGAACTGGCCAAAGCGCTGCTGGATGAACACCCAGCAGGCGCCGTCCTTGGTGCAGTCGGCCCGGGTGGTGCCAACCCAGTTGGCATCGAGGATCGCCCAGTGCACGAGCGGCGGCACGACCAGGTAAATCAGATAGAAGGCAAACAGGGTCAACAGGGTGTTGAGCCAGTTGGAGAACATGTTGGCGCGCATCCACGCCAAGACCCCGATACTGCTGCTGGGCGGCGGCATATCGGGCTTGAAAGTATGAGTCGTCATGGGCGCTTCCTCACCGCTCGATCAGCGCAATGCGCTTGTTGTACCAGTTCATCAACAGGGAAATGCTGATGCTGATTGCCAGGTACACGCTCATGGTGATGGCAATGACCTCGATCGCCTGGCCGGTCTGGTTGAGCACCGTGCCGGCGAACAGCGAAACCATTTCCGGATAGCCAATACCGGCCGCCAGGGACGAGTTCTTCGCCAGGTTCAGGTATTGGCTGGTCAGCGGCGGAATGATCACCCGCAAGGCCTGGGGAATGATCACCTTGCGCAGGGTCGGACCGTTGCGCAGCCCCAGGGAACGGGCCGCCTCGGTCTGGCCGTAGCTCACCGACTTGATCCCGGAACGCACGATCTCGGCGATGAACGCCGCGGTGTAGACGGTCAGGGCCAGGGTCAGGGCCAGCAGTTCGGGGATCAGCACCCAGCCACCGACGAAGTTGAAACCTTGCAGCTTCGGCAACTCCCAGTGCACCGGCGAGCCGAAGGCCAGCGTGCACAGCGCCGGAATCACCAGCAGCAATGCCAGGCCGGTCCAGAACTTGTGGAACGGCACGCCGGTGGCTTCAAAGCGCTTGTTGGCCCAGCGGCACATCAGCACGATGGCGACGATGGCCAGCAGCACACTCGCGACGAAGGCCCAGAACCCCGGCGCCATCTGCGCCGCCGGCATGTTCAGGCCACGACTGCTGACGAAGAAGGTATCGCCGAAGTTGTGACTGTTACGCGGCCCCGGCATGGTCAGGAACACCGCGAAGTACCAGAACAGAATCTGCAACAGCGGCGGAATGTTGCGGAACACCTCCACATACACCGTCGCCAGCTTGCTGATGATCCAGTTCTGCGACAGCCGCGCCACGCCAATGATGAACCCCAGCAGGGTCGCCAGGACGACCCCGATAACAGTCACCAGCAGCGTGTTGAGCAGGCCGATGACGAACACCCGGGCATAACTGTCCGCCTCGGTGTAGGCGATCAGGTGCTGAGCGATGCCGAAACCGGCGCTGCGCTGAAGAAAGTCGAAACCCGAGGTAATACCTCGGTGCGCCAGGTTAGTTTGCGTGTTGTCGAATAGAAACCAGCCCAACGAGACCACCGCCACCAGGGTGATGATCTGGAATAACCAGGCGCGCACACGCGGATCGCTGAGGCTGAGCCTCTGCTTGGGTGCGCCGATTGAATTTTGCATGAAGTGCCCCAGGAATAATGGAACAGAACATCACCCGGCGGTTGGCCCGCCGGGCGATAGAACCATCAGCGCACAGGTGGTGCGTATTGGATGCCGCCGTTGTTCCACAGCGCGTTCAGGCCGCGGTCGATGGCCAGTGGCGTGCTCTTGCCGAGGTTTTTCTCGAACACTTCACCGTAATTACCTACTTGCTTGACGATCTGTACTACCCAGTCCTTCGGCAGTTTCAGGTCTTTGCCGTATTCACCGTCCGCGCCCAGCAGACGTGCAACATCAGGGTTCTTGGTGGATTTGGCTTCAGCTTCGACGTTCTTCGAAGTGACGCCCGCCTCTTCGGCGTTGAGCATGGCGAACAGGGTCCACTTGACGATGCTGAACCACTCTTCGTCGCCTTTACGCACCACCGGGCCCAAAGGCTCCTTGGAGATGGTTTCCGGCAGTACGACATAGTCGGTCGGGGTCGCCAGCTTGCTGCGCTGTGCATAAAGCTGGGACTTGTCGGAAGTCAGCACGTCGCAACGACCGGACTCCAACGACTTGGCGCTTTCATCAGAAGTATCAAAGGTAATCGGGGTGTATTTCAGGCCATTACCGCGAAAGTAGTCCGACACGTTCAGCTCGGTAGTGGTACCGGCTTGAATACAGATGGTCGCACCGTCCAGCTCTTTTGCGCTTTTCACACCCAGCTTCTTATTCACCAGGAAGCCAATGCCATCGTAATAAGTCACGCCGGCGAACATCAGGCCCATGCCCGCATCACGCGAACTGGTCCAGGTGGTGTTGCGCGACAGCACGTCGATCTCGCCGGATTGCAGCGCGGTGAAGCGCTCCTTGGCATTCAACTGGCTGAACTTGACCTTGGTCGCATCGCCGAATACCGCCGCTGCAACAGCACGACAGACATCGGCGTCAATACCGAGGATCTTGCCGGTCGCGTCCGGTACCGAGAAGCCCGGCAAACCATCACTGACGCCACACTGTATGAAACCTTTCTTCTGTATTGCATCCAGGGTCGCACCCGCCTGTGCGAAACCGCTCATACCCAGTACTGCAGCCGCCGTGACAACGGCCAGGGTGGATTTCAACATCTTCATTCAAACCTCCAGTCTTGCTCTTGTTGTGTCGGAGCTTGAGTCCTGCCGCACCCTCATGAGGCGCTGTTGACCCTTGTCGGCTTTTTATAGGGTCAAGCGGCGTAAGACATTAGCTATGAGTCTAGTAGGAGAAATCCACATAAAGGGGGACCTACCTCTCACCAATCGACCGAACGGGCTGTAGCCCTATGAGTTCGCAGAGCCCGTAGCGGCTATTGGCGAACGTCCATCAGAGGAGCCTGGCTAGCCCACCGCCCGCGGTGCCTGTTAGTGTTACCGCCGGCAGAGAGCGCTATCACCTCGACTCCTCTTTCTGAGCCATAGCAAAGCCCATACCACAGTCCCGGCTAAAGCGTTTCAGCCAGTGGTCAATAGCAAAACATTCAACGTTGCGACATCTTCGTCACAGATCAACTTGCCGCGCCCTTCAATCACGCACTCAATCGGCGCGCACGCACAACATTGGAGCAGCCATGACCGAGCCCTTGATTCTTCAGCCCAACAAGCCCGCAGACGCCTGTGTGATCTGGCTTCATGGCCTGGGAGCGGACCGTTACGACTTTCTGCCGGTGGCCGAGGCGCTGCAGGAAACACTCCTGAGTACGCGCTTCGTCCTGCCCCAGGCACCGACTCGCGCGGTGACCATCAATGGCGGATATGCCATGCCCAGTTGGTACGACATTCTGGCCATGAACCCGGCTCGGGCCATTAGCCGTGAACAGCTTGATGAATCATCTGAGGAGGTCATCAGACTGATCGAAGAACAACGCGCCAGCGGAATAGACGCATCGCGAATTTTCCTCGCGGGTTTTTCCCAGGGCGGCGCGGTGGTGTTGCACACCGCCTTCCTCAAATGGCAAGGCCCGCTGGGTGGCGTACTGGCCCTGTCCACCTATGCCCCGACCTTCAGCGATGAACTGCAGCTTTCGGCCAGCCAGCAGCGGATTCCAGTGCTGTCGCTGCATGGCCAGTACGATGAAGTGGTGCAGAACGCCATGGGCCGCACGGCTTATGAGTACCTCAAGCAGCATGGTGTCACCGTGACATGGCAGGAATACCCAATGGAACATGAGGTGTTACCCGAGGAAATCCGCGACATCGGCACCTGGTTGAGCGAGCGTTTGCGCTAGAAAATACGCGTTGCACGAGTCCGCAGAGCAACAGACTACGCCGCGCCCGTTTCTTGCATTACACTGGCCGGCGTACATTCCTTAACCAATTGATGAGATGACCGTGCTCAAAGCACTCAAGAAGATCTTCGGTAAAAGCGAGGCTGAGCCGCTCGCGCCCAGCACCAGCGCCCCTTCCCCCAGTTCCAGCAGCCGCAATGACGGCCGTCAGCCGGAACGGAGTGCGCCCGCTACCGCAGCTAAAAAAGAACCGGTGAACACACCGGCCGCCCCTTCAGCTCCCAAAGCACCGCGCCAAGAGAAGCCCAAGGCCGAGCAACCCAAGATCGAACAACCTCGTCGCCCACGCGCGCCGAAACCACCGGTAAGCACCTGGAAACTTGAAGACTTCGTGGTGGAGCCCCAGGAAGGCAAGACCCGTTTCCACGACTTCAAGCTCGCACCGGAACTGATGCACGCCATCCAGGACCTGGGCTTTCCTTACTGCACGCCGATCCAGGCCCAGGTCCTGGGCTTCACCCTGGCCGGCAAAGACGCCATTGGCCGCGCCCAGACCGGCACCGGCAAGACCGCCGCGTTCCTGGTCTCGATCATCACCCAACTGCTGCAGACCCCTCCGCCGAAAGAGCGCTACATGGGCGAACCACGGGCACTGATCATCGCCCCGACCCGGGAGCTGGTGGTGCAGATCGCCAAGGACGCCGAGGCGCTGACCAAATACACCGGCCTCAACGTGATGACCTTTGTCGGCGGGATGGATTTCGACAAGCAGCTCAAGCACCTCGAAGCCCGTCACTGCGACATCCTGGTAGCGACCCCGGGCCGTCTGCTGGACTTCAACCAACGCGGCGACGTGCACCTGGACATGGTTGAAGTGATGGTGCTGGACGAAGCCGACCGCATGCTCGACATGGGCTTCATTCCACAAGTGCGCCAGATCATTCGCCAGACCCCGCCCAAGAGCGAACGCCAGACCCTGCTGTTCTCCGCCACCTTCACCGAAGACGTGATGAACCTGGCCAAGCAGTGGACAACCGACCCGTCGATCGTCGAGATCGAAGCCGAGAACGTCGCCAACCAGAATGTCGAACAGCACATCTATGCGGTCGCCGGTGCCGACAAGTACAAGCTGCTGTACAACCTGGTCAACGACAACGGCTGGGAGCGGGTGATGGTTTTCGCCAACCGCAAGGATGAAGTGCGGCGTATCGAAGAGCGCCTGGTACGCGATGGCGTGAACGCTGCGCAGTTGTCCGGCGACGTGCCGCAGCACAAGCGGATCAAGACCCTGGAAGGCTTTCGCGAAGGCAAGATCCGCGTCCTGGTGGCCACCGACGTGGCCGGCCGCGGCATCCACATCGACGGCATCAGCCACGTGATCAACTTCACCCTGCCGGAAGTGCCGGATGACTACGTGCACCGTATTGGCCGTACCGGCCGGGCCGGTGCCGATGGCGTGTCCATCAGCTTTGCCGGTGAGGATGACTCCTACCAACTGCCGTCGATCGAAACCCTGCTGGGGCACAAGATCAGCTGCGAGACACCGCCTACCGAGCTGTTGCGCCCAGTGGAGCGCAAGCGTCCGTAAGCGCGGGACATCCGTAAAACCAAAAAACGCAGCCAGAGGGCTGCGTTTTTTTTGCCTGCTCGGCCAGCGCTGCCGGAGCGCTGGCCGCTGCTTGTTGCGCTCCCGAGCATGCCCTATCGCAGGCACATGACGGGCAACGCCCCCTCAAGGCTTCCAGCGATCGGCCGCGACATGGTCGCTGTCGCGCCCTTCGACCCAACGTGGGCCTTCGGCCGTCTGCTCCTTCTTCCAGAACGGCGCCCGGGTCTTCAGGAAGTCCATGACGAAGGCACAGGCATCGAAGGCCGCCTGGCGATGAGCACTGGCGGCCGCGACGAAGACAATCGGCTCGCCCGGCTCCAGCGCGCCCACCCGATGCAACAGCTCCAGCTTGAGCAACGGCCAGCGCTGCTCAGCCTCCACGGCAATCTTCCCCAAGGCCTTTTCGGTCATGCCCGGATAATGCTCCAGGAACATTCCGTGCACGTCCCGCCCATCGTTGAAGTCGCGCACGTAGCCGACAAAACTCACCACCGCGCCAACACCGGCATTGGCCGCATGCATGGCATTGACTTCAGCACCGGGATCGAAGGCCGCAGACTGCACACGAATCGCCATCTCAGCCTCCGGTAACGGTGGGAAAAAATGCTACTTCATCGCCTTCCACCAAGGGCTCGTCCAATTGGCACAGGTCCTCGTTGCGGGCGCACATCAGGTTCTGTTCGCGCAATACTTCGGCGCCCTCCCCCAACACCAATACCTGGCGCACATCCTCAACCGTGCGAAAGTCCCCTTCAAGCTGGATCTCATCGCGCCCCAGGGCTTCACGATAACGGGCAAAAAACTTCACCTTGATCTTCATGCCTGATCCACCTGGTAGTGGCCGCTCTTGCCGCCGAGCTTCTCCAGCACCCGCACGCCTTCGATAATCATGCCCCGGTCCACGGCCTTGCACATGTCATAGATGGTCAGCGCAGCAACGCTGGCGGCGGTCAGCGCTTCCATCTCCACCCCGGTCTGCCCGGACAGCTTGCAGCGCGCCACGATACGCACGCTGTCCTGGCCTTCGGCGCTGAGTTCGAGCTTGACGCTGGTCAGCATCAGCGGATGACACAAAGGAATCAGGTCACTGGTTTTCTTCGCCGCCTGGATCCCGGCGATGCGTGCCACGGCGAACACGTCGCCCTTGGGATGACCGCCACTGACGATCATCTGCAGGGTTTGCGGGAGCATGCGCACCCGCGCTTCGGCTACGGCCTCACGGAACGTCACAGCCTTGTCGGTGACGTCGACCATATTGGCGCGACCTTGGGAATCGAGATGAGTCAGCACGGCGTTACTCCTGATCAGGTGTTGCGATTGTAAACCTGCGGGTCAGTTTCTCGCATACCTGCCTGATTGCCAGCCTGTAGAAAAACCCTCACCACGTCTCGACAGAGCGTTTAGATCCAGGCTCCACGAAGACAATCAGTGCGACGAATACCCGTCATTAGAACAAAGAATTGGCGCCAACATACTTATAAAAGTACAAATCCAAAAAAAGGAATTCGAATCAATGACGTTTCTGGCATCAATTCTTCTTAGTCTTCTAGCTGGCTTCGCAGTTCCACTACAAGCCGGGACAAACTCAAAGCTTGGAAACTTACTTGGCCACCCACTCTGGGCCACAGGTATATCCCTGATCGTTAGCCTGGTAGCACTTATTGCCGTCCTCATTTTCATAAAAGTCCCTCGACCAAACTTTGCCGCCGCCTACGATGGCCCTTGGTGGATCTGGATGGGCGGGATCGCAGGTGTGTTCTATATCACCGTCGCATTACTCATGGCTCCACGCCTCGGGGCACTGAATTTCATCATGGCGGTGATTCTCGGCCAATTGATCATTTCGTTGTTTATCGACTATTTCGGTTTGGTAGGTTTGCCTCGCCAGACAATAAGCACACAAAAAATCATCGGCATACTCGTTGTTGTTAGTGGGTTCGTTATTACGACTCGCGGATAACACAAGGCAACTTTCCTGCAACTACATAAAAACAATCTGCCCAACCACTTTCATCCCGAAAAGTTAAAAATAACCAGCAGACTGGATAGGTGAACAATGACCAGCCAAACCGCAACTTATGATGCCATCGGAGAACGTTTCGAAGATTTCACCGACACCGCATCGCAACGCTCGGTGGAAACCGAAACATTCTTCCATATGGTCGGTGACATCAAAGGCAAATCTGTCCTGGACCTCGCCTGTGGCTTCGGCTACTTCGGCCGCGAGCTCTATCACCAAGGCGCCAGCAAAGTCGTCGGCGTGGACATCTCCTCATCCATGATCGAACTGGCCCGCAAGGAGTCGGCAAGCAACCGGGAAGCCATCGAATACCACGTGGCCAACGTCTGCGAGATGGGCGTCCTGGGGCGTTTCGACCGCGTCACCGCCGCCTGGCTGTTCAACTACGCACAATCGCCAGAGGAACTGGAAAACATGTTCAAGGTGGTGGCCCAGAACATGCTCCCCGGCGGCAAGCTCATTGCCTACACCGTGGATCCGGGCTTTTGCCTCAACCGTGGCAACTTCACCAAGTACGGGGTCCACGTGCTCAGCGAAGAACCTCACGAAGGCGGCTTTCGCCATCACGCCGAATTCGTCACCCAGCCCCCCAGCGCCTTCACCTTTCATCGCTGGAGCCGTGAAACCTACGAGCGCGCGATTCTCAAGGCCGGGTTCTCCAAGCTCCAATGGCAAAAGCCGATCATTTCTGTCGCCAACCGCGCCAAACACCCTCAAGGCTACTGGGACGACTTTGAAGGCAACTGCCTGCAAACCGGACTGATCTGCACCCTGTGACAACCAACTGCAGTCGCATTCTTCCTACCTCAGATCAGATGCAGGACAAGAAGTACTATGAAATCCAAGGGTTTTGCCCACTGGCCACGGTTTGACGGCCCCCTGACAACCGACATGACCGACAGGCAACTAATGGGGCTGGCGGAGCATTTCCAGCCTGGCATCGAGCTTTCGCTGCCACTGGCTGTCTGGAGACAACTCTCTGATAAATCGGCTGAGCAACTGGCCCAGGGGGTGGAAAACCCAGACTCGCCCTTGTCATGGCGCCTGGCTTCGGCACGCCTGCTGGCCCAGACCATGGACCCTCGCCTGGATGTACTCAACCCACCGATGATCAACATCGAAGGTGGCCAGGTAGAGATCGGACTGCAGGAGTCGCGCGTCGAGCAGGTCATGCGCAACATGCAAGGCCTGGGGCTTGATCGTGGCTGGATTGAAAAGGAAGTCCCCCGGCACAGCGTCGAACTCAAACCCTATGCCATCGGTAAATACCCGGTGACCAACCTGGAGTACCGAGCCTTTCTCGAAGACTCACGGCACCCCAACATCCCCAGCAACTGGCCGTTCGGGCAGTTTCCCAGGGAGCGCGCCAACCACCCGGTCTATGGCCTCAACGCCACGGATGCAGATGCCTATGTCCAGTGGTTGTCCACACGCACCGGGCGGTCGTTCCGCCTGCCGACCGAGGCCGAATGGGAGTTTGCCGCAGCCGGGCATGAAAACCTCGAATTCCCCTGGGGCGACAGCTTCCTGCCCCTGCACGCCAACACCGCAGAGTTGGGCCTGTTCACCACCACCGCCGTTGGCGCCCTGGCCCAGGGCGCATCACCCTTCGGGTGCATGGACATGGCTGGCAACGTTGAAGAATACGTGGCCGACGACTACGCCCCCTACCCCGGAGGCAAAGCGATAACCGACGATCTGGTCACCGTGGTCGGCGCTCATCGCATCGCCCGCGGCGGCAGTTTCACCCGGTTTCGCGACCTGGCGCGCAACTGCCGCCGGCATGGCAAATACCCACGGGAAATCTACGTGATGGGTTTCCGGCTCGCCGAGAGCCTCTAAGGTCACCCATCCACCCTTGCAACCCAAAAAACTACACGTTCAATACTCAAGAACGGAAAGGATATCCATGAACAGCTTCAATGTAAGAAACCAGGTTGACATACCGCTGAATGACTCCAGCGTACCCGGCACCTTCTACAGCTTCCGCGGCCTGGATGCCGAGCATGAACACCTGCTGATCAAGCTCGGCCCTGCCAGTGAAACCACTCCCCTGGTGCGCATTCATTCCGAATGCCTGACCGGGGATGTATTCAACTCCCAGCGTTGCGACTGTGGCCCGCAGCTCGGCGAGTCGATTGCACGCATGCAGGAAGAAGGCGGCTACCTGATCTATCTGCGTCAGGAAGGCCGAGGAATCGGCCTGTATGCCAAGCTGGATGCCTATCGCCTGCAAGACGGCGGCATGGACACCTTCGAAGCCAACAGCCACCTGAACTTCCCTGAGGACGGCCGGGACTTCTCCATGGCCGCGAAGATGCTCAAGGCCGTCGATATTCACCGCTGCCGCCTGATTACCAACAACCCGGACAAAGTCCAGGCCCTCAAGGACAACGGCATCACGGTGGACAGCATCATTCCCACCGGAGTCTTTCTTACCCGGCACAACACCCACTACCTGCAAGCCAAGAAAGACAAAAAGAATCACGAGATCAACCTAGTCAAATAGTAGCGCCAGCGCGCCCCCCGGATCTGCGGGACGGGGGACGGCTGCCCGTCGTACGTCAACTTCATTATTAAGGACAATAATTCATGAGACATTTCGGGCCCATCAGCGGTATTGCCACGTTCAAGGACATCTACGTCGCTACTGCCGGTTACGACAATCAGGTCATCCTCTGGGACGCCAGGACCAAAACCCCAATCCAGCGGGTACTCCACGACCACCTGGCCAATCAGTGTGCGTTCAACGCCACCGGCACCTTGCTGGTCAGTGCCAGCAGCGACTACACCGCACGAGTCTGGGAAGTGCCATCCCTGCGCCTGAAGGCCGTGCTCATTGGCCATGATGACGACATCGAAATGGCCGCCTTCTCACCAGACGGCCAAACCATCGCTACCAGCTCCCGGGATCACAGCATCCGCCTGTTCAACCTCGACGGCCAAACCCTGAAGATCCTCCAGGGCCACACCGCCGACGTGATCTCCGTGTGCTGGTCGGCCGACGGCCAAACCCTGGTGTCCAGCAGTGATGACGGCTCGATCCGGCGCTGGGACGCCAACACCGGGCAGCAACTGGAAACCATCGACTTGGGCGGTGTGGAAACCGACACCGTGGCCCTGTCACGCGAAGGCATCATTTTCGCCGGTGACGACGAAGGCAAGATTTCCATCATCAGCCACCAGGGTACGCACCTGCAGCCGGCCCACAGCGCCGGGATCAAGCGCATCATCTGGGATGACGCCCAGCGCCTGTTGATCAGCCTCAGCTATGACCGCTCCGTGATGCTCTGGCACCTCCAGCAGGACAACCGCCTGGTCAAGACCGCCGAAACCTCGTTGCCCAGCATCATCTGGCCACGCAGCTGTGCGCTCCTGGGCACTCACCGCATCGCGTTCGTCACCTTCGGTTCCAGCTACGCCACCTGGGACTTCAATACCCAGGCCTGGGACCTGAGCGGCATCGAGCCGGCCATCAGTCTCAATGCCGTCGCCGTGGTCGGCGAGGACATCTACAGCATCGGTGATGCCGGCATCCTGCATATCAATGGCCAACCCAGCGTCAAGGCCGGCAGCCTGTGTAACTTCCTGCTGCCGTTTGGCGACAGCGTCCTGACCGGCGGACAGATGGGCACCGTGTTCGATGCCCGCACCGGCGACATGGTGTACCAGCACCGCTCGCCACTGAACTGTGGCGCCACCTTCATCAAGGATGGCCAATTGCACGCGGCCATCGGCACCTACACCGGTGAAGCGCTGATCTTTTCCCTGGAGCACCAGCAGCCACGCTTCCTCACCGAAGTACGTATGCACGACAACGCCATCAAGGGCATCGCTGCCGACGAAACCTATCTCTTCAGCGTCTGCGCCACCGCCGCTGCGGCGTTCTTCCGGATTGCCGACTTCCAGCTGGAGACCTACCTGGACAAGGCACACGAGCGGATCTCCAACGGCTGCACAGAGATTCAAGGCGGCTTCGCCAGCATCGGCCGCGACTTGAAACTGCGCCTGTGGCGCGACGGCAGCAGCGAAGTTTTCGACACCCCCCACCGCCACTCGATCAAGTGCATCGCCATTTCCAAGGACCGCTCGCAGATCGCCACCGGCAGCTATGGCGGCACAATCGCAGTCTTCGACCTGGAAAAACGCGCCTGGGCGACCGTCGTGAAACCTACCGCCAGCGGTATTTCCTGCCTAACCCATAACGCCAGTGGCGATGGCTTCCTGGCCAGTGCCTACGACGGCCGGATCTATCCGATCAACCTTCAGGCAGCCGTACAGTCAGCGCGCGCATGACGTATTTCAGCGAAGTCGACTTTCAACACATGCAAACCGCGTTGTCGTTGGCCGAGCGAGGCAGCCATTCCACCTGGCCCAACCCTCGGGTGGGCTGCGTGATCGCCCACGGCCGGCAGATCGTCGGCGAAGGCTGGCATCGCCGGGCCGGCGGGCCGCATGCCGAGGTGTTTGCCCTGCGCCAGGCCGGTGCCCTGGCGCGGGGCGCCACCGCCTACGTGACGATGGAGCCTTGCAGCCATGTCGGACGTACCGGCGCCTGCCATCAGGCGCTGATCGACAGCGGCGTGAGCTGCGTGGTGGTCGCCCACCAGGACCCCTTCAAGCAGGTCGACGGTCAGGGCATTGCCCACCTGCGCAGCGCCGGTATCGAAGTCAGGGTGGGGCTGTTGGCAGCTGCGGCGCAGGAGTTGAACCGTGGCTTCCTGTCCTCGGTCCAGCGCCAGCGCCCCTGGGTACAGTTGAAGATGGGCATGAGCCTGGATGGCCGCAGTGCCCTGAACAATGGGCGCTCGAAGTGGATCACTGGCGCCCAGGCGCGGGCCGATGTGCAGTACTGGCGGGCCCGCAGCTCGGCAATTGTCACCGGCAGCGGCACCGTGCTCGCCGATGACCCGTTGCTCACGGTACGCCAGCTGTCCTCTCCGGAGGCCCTACCTCCGGTACGTGTGGTGCTCGACAGCCAGGGGCGCGTGCCCCTCGCAGCCCGGGTGTTCGACAACCAGGCGCCGAGTCTGCATGTGGTGCATCGCGACTGTCCGCTCGCCAATTCGGACAGCGATCAGGTCATGGGCCTGTCCGGCAATGAACAGGGTCTGGACCTGCAGGAACTGATGCACAAGCTCAGCCAGCGCGGCTTGCATGAGCTGATGGTCGAGGCCGGACCGACCCTGGCCGGCAACCTGTTAAAGGCGCAACTGGTGGATGAACTGCTGCTGTATGTCGCTCCGCGCCTGCTGGGCAACCTGGCTCGCCCACTGGTCAACCTGCCGCAGTTAGAGCACCTGGAACACACCCTGGATTTCACCCTGTATGAAGTCAGTCAGCTGGGACCGGACCTGCGCTTGCGCTTGCGACCGGCTCAACCACCGAGTTCGCCATGAGCAACCACTTGCTTGACCTGCTCACGCAACCAGGTATGAGCAGGCTCATCATTGAATCGCTGGTGCCAGATCTGCACAAAGGGGAAAGGTGGAATCGGCAACGGCGGGCTCAACTGCACCAGGTCTTGATTGACCAGGACATCGTCCAGGGTGCGGGTGGCCACGGTCAGGATCAGGTCGGTGTTGTGAATCATGCTGGGTGCGGTCCGCCAGTGGGGCACGCTGACGGCAATCCGCCGTTGCAGGCCCTCATCCCGCAACAGGCGGTCTACCTCGCCGTTGGCACCGCCATCCATCGACACCTGGATGTGCGGGCGGGCCAGATAGCTGGGCAGATCCAGCACACCATTCACAGGCAGGGTGCGACGGTCCAGCAGACAAGAGAAGGTTTCCTCGAACAGCACCTCGGTGGAGATGTCTCCAGAGAGGTTGGGAAACACCCCCAGGGCCAGGTCGATCTTGCCGTGGGCCACCTGTTCGAACATCCCATGCCGACTGTCCTGGGTCACCAGCAGCGTGGTGTTCGGCGCATCCCGGCGCAAACGCACCAACAGTCTGGGCAAGATGATCGCCGCACCATAGTCGGACATCGCCAAGGTGAAAATACGCTGCGAGCTGGCGGGGTCGAAGTCGATGGATTTGCCGAACAGGGTTTCGATCTGACCGAGGATCTCCCGCAGCGGCTCCTGGAGGTTCTGTGCCAGAGAACTGAGCACCAGTTCACTGCCACGGCGAATCAGGATCGGATCGTCCAGCAGCCCGCGCAACTTACTCAACGAATGACTGATTGCCGGCTGGCTCAAGTGCAGGCGCAGGGCCGTGCGGGTGACGTGTTTTTCCGTCAGCAGCGCATCGAGCACCACCAACAGATTCAAATCGATATTGCGCAGTAAGACCGTGACCATCCTGTCATTTCCAACTCAGGGAGCACCCTCCCAAAAGGAGCAACACATGCTTCAACTCAAACGGATTATTGAAACCGCCCTGTACGTCAACGATCTCGAAATTGCCAAGCAATTCTACTCAAAAACCTTTGAGCTTGAAGTCATGGTCGAGAGTGACGTGCTCGTGGCGCTCAACATCGCCGACCAGAATACCCTGTTGCTGTTCAAGCGGGGGGCGTCCCTGCACACCAAGTACCTCAGCGGGGGAGAAATTCCGCCCCACGACGCCAGCGGGCGAATTCACGTGTGCTTCGCCATCGACAAACAGGACATGCCCGCCTGGAAGGAACACCTGAATCGATCAGGCATTCCCCTGGAAGGTCGCACCGAGTGGCCCAAGGGCGGCTCAAGCATTTATTTCCGAGATCCGGACGAGAACCTGGTTGAACTGCTGACGCCAGGTTGCTGGCCGATCTACTGAAACTGAAATTGACGTCAAGGAGCGAATGTCATGTTGCCCGTCGGTGGAACAAAGCCCTCAACCCTACGTATACGGCTGATGCTGATCGCCGCGCTGCTGATTCTCGGCGGCCTTGCCTGGGGGCTGTGGCACGCCACCCGGCCCAGCGCCCAGGCCTACGCTCAAACGCCGGTCAAGGTCGCGGTGGCGAACGCCAGCCTGCAGCCGTTCACCCGGTACCTGGAAGCCATCGGCGAACTGGAGGCGGTCCAGCAAGTCAGCGTACCGGCGGAAATCGGCGGGCGCATCGTCGCGCTGCCGGTCCAGTCCGGGCAGCGGGTCGAGCGCGGACAGGTCCTGGTGCAGCTCAACGATGGGCCTCAGCGCGGCAATCTGCTGCGCCTGCAAGGCGAAATGGAAAACGCCAAGGTGCGGCTGGAGCGCTCGCGGCGCCTGGTATCGGTCAATGCCACCTCCAAGGAAGCCTTCGACGATGCCCAGACCGAACTTTCCACCGCCAAGGGAGCGTTGCAGGCACTCACCGCGCAAATCGAGCAGCGCACCATTCGCGCGCCCTTCTCCGGCACCCTGGGGATCCGCAAGGTCCACCTGGGTCAATATGTGAACCCCGGCGACATCTTGATCAACCTGGTGGGCGACAAGGGCCTGTACGTCAACTTCAGCGTTGCGGAGCAAGCCCTGCCCCAAGTCAGGCCGGGGGCGGTGCTGGAGGTGGTCCTTGACGCCCTGCCCGAGCAGAGGCTCAGTGCCGTGGTGAGTTCCCTCGACCCGTTCCTCGATCGCACTCGCACCCTCAGTGTCCAGGCCCGCCTGCAAGATGCACCGGCCGCGGCGTTGCCACGGATGTTCGCCCGCGTCCGCCTGGCCCAACCCATGCCCAGTGACACCTTGAGCGTGCCGGAAACCGCCGTGACCTATAACGCCTACGGCGAAGAACTGTTCGTGGTCCAGCCCGCCGAGGACGGCCAGGGCGCACCAACGGTGCGCCGGGTATCAGTCAAGACCGGTGAGCGGCGCGACGGCCGCGTGGTCATCGACAGCGGCCTGGCGCCGGGTCAACAGGTGGTGATCTCCGGGCAGATCAAGCTCAGTGACGGCTCGGCGATCGAGCCCCAGCAGCACAGCGTGCTCACCCCCCCGAACACCGCTGACGCCACCGTCGCCGTTGGAGAAACGCCGTGAGATTCACCGATCTGTTCGTTCGCCGCCCGGTGCTCGCGCTGGTGGTCAGCCTGTTGATCCTGCTGGCCGGCCTCAAGGCCTACAGCAACCTGCCGGTGCGGCAGTACCCGCTGCTGGAGAGCTCGGTGATCAGCGTTACCACCGACTACCCCGGCGCCCCGGCGGAGCTGATGCAAGGCTTTGTCACCCAGCCAATCAACCAGGCCCTGGCATCTGTGGAGGGTGTCGACTACGTCAGCTCGTCCTCGGTCCAGGGGCGCAGCCTCATTACCCTGCGCATGGCCCTCAACCAGGACTCATCCAAGACCCTCAGCGAGGTGATCGCCAAGGTCAACCAGGTCAAGTATCGCCTGCCCGAGCAGGCCTACGACCCGGTGATCGAGCGCTCCGCAGGAGACGCCACGGCCGTGGCCTATGTCGGTTTTGCCAGTCGCTCGCTGTCCGCCTCGGCGCTGAGCGACTACCTGAGCCGGGTGGTGCAACCGCTGTTTTCCAGTATCGAAGGCGTAGCCAAAGTCGAGACCTTCGGCGGCCAGCGCCTGGCCATGCGCCTGTGGCTGGACCCGCAACGGATGGCCGGCCACGGCATCAGCGCGGCCCAGGTGGAACAGGCGATTCGTGCCAACAACTTCCAGGCCGCTCCCGGCCAGATCAAAGGCCAGTACGTGATCTCCTCGATCCAGGTCAACACCGACCTCAGCAGCCTGGACGAGTTTCGCGACATGGTCATCAGCAACCGCGGTGACCACCTGTTGCGCCTGCGGGACATCGCCCGGGTCGAGCTGGGTTCGGCCTCCTATGAAACCAGCGCCCTGATGGACGGCAAGCCAGCGGTGCACCTGGGCCTGTACGCCACCCCCAAGGGCAATCCGCTGCTGATCGTCGCCGACATCAAGCGCCTGCTGCCGGAGATCCAGAAGACCCTGCCACCGGGCGTGGAAGTGGCCCTGGCCTTCGAGACCGCCCACTTCATCCAGGCGTCAATCATCGAGGTGATCGAAACCCTGATCGAAGCCGTGCTGATCGTGGTGGCCATCATCTACCTGTGCCTGGGTTCGGTGCGCAGCGTGTTGATTCCGGTGGTGAGCATCCCGCTGTCGATGGTCGGCGCCCTGGCACTGATGGAGCTGTTCGGCTTCAGCATCAACTTGCTGACCCTGCTGGCCATGGTGCTGGCCATCGGCCTGGTGGTGGATGACGCCATCGTGGTCATGGAGAACATCCACCGTCATCTCAAGGAAGGCCGTACGCCGCTCCAGGCAGCCTTTGTCGGTGCCCGGGAAATTGCCTCGCCGGTGATCGCCATGACCATCACCCTGGCCGCGGTGTACATGCCCATCGGCCTGATGAGCGGGCTGACCGGTGCGCTGTTCAAGGAGTTTGCCCTGACCCTGGCCGGCGCGGTGCTGATCTCCGGGGTGGTGGCTCTGACCCTGACCCCGGTGATGTGCGCCAAGCTGCTGCCGACGGGCCAGCAGGAAGGCCGCATGAGCCGTTGGGCCGAGCAGTTTTTCCACTGGCTGGCACGCCTCTACCAGCACGGCCTGGTGCGCTCGCTGCGCTGGCGCAGCGCGGTGCTGGCATTTGCCGCCCTGGTGCTGCTCAGCCTGCCGTGGCTCTACGGCCACGCCAGCAAGGAACTGGCGCCCAACGAAGACCAGGGCAACCTGCTGCTGGCGATCAAGTCGCCACAGCATGCCAACCTGGATTACGTCGAGCGGTATGCCTACCAGTTGGACGCGATACTTCAAGCCCTGCCAGAGACCGTCAGCACCTGGATCATCAATGGCAACGATGGCGTTGCCGCCAGTTTCGCCGGGGTCAACTTCAGCGAATGGTCGCAACGCCAGCGCAGTGCAGCCAGCATCCAGAGCGAGTTGCAACAAAATGTCGACGCGGTGGAGGGCAACTCGATCTTCGTCTTTCAACTGCCGCCCCTGCCGGCGTCCACCGGTGGCCTGCCGGTGCAACTGGTAATCCGCAGCACCGAGGACTACCGCTCGCTGTACCAGGCCATGGAAGAGATCAAGAGCAAGGCCCGCTCCAGCGGCCTGTTCGCGGTGGTGGACAGCGACCTGGCATTCAACAACCCGGTGACCGAAGTACGCATCGATCGCAGCAAAGCCAATAGCCTGGGGATTCGCATGCAGGACGTCGGCAATACTCTGGCCGTGCTGATTGGCGAGAACTACACCAACCGTTTCGCCCTGCAGGGACGCTCCTATGACGTGATCCCCCAAAGCACCGCCGCTCAACGCCTGACCCCGCAAGCCCTCAGCGGCTTCTACGTCGACACCGACAGCGGCGCCCAGGTGCCGTTGTCGACCGTGGTCAGCCTGCATGACAGCATCCAGCCCAACAAGCTCAAGCAGTTCAACCAGCAGAACGCAGCGATCTTCCAGGGCATCCCCGCGCCGGGGGTCAGCCTAGGCCAGGCCGTGGCCTTCCTGCAGCAGCAGAGCCAGGAGCTGCCCGCCAGTTTCAGCCACGACTGGCAAGCCGACTCACGCCAGTTCATCCACGAAGGCAACGCCCTGCTGCTGACGTTTCTGTTCGCCCTCATCGTCATCTACATGGTGTTGGCCGCGCAGTACGAAAGCCTGAGCGACCCATTGATCATCCTGATCACCGTCCCCCTGTCGATCTGCGGCGCGTTGATCCCGCTGGCGCTGGGACTGGCAACCATCAACATCTATACGCAGATCGGCCTGGTGACCTTGATCGGACTGATCAGCAAGCACGGCATCCTGATGGTGGAGTTCGCCAATGAGCTGCGGATCGCCCACGGCTATACCCCGGCCCAGGCGATTATCCGCGCCGCACGGATCCGCCTGCGACCGATCCTCATGACCACCGCCGCCATGGTGGTGGGGCTGGTACCACTGCTGTTCTCCTCCGGCGCCGGCGCCAGCAGCCGTTTCGGCCTGGGCCTGGTGATCGTCATCGGGATGCTGGTGGGCACCCTGTTCACCCTGTTCGTCCTGCCGTCGATCTACAGCCTGATGGCCCGCGCCCACAGCCGCTCTAGCGAGCTGGAGGAACTGCAGCAACTGGCCTAAGCCTGCGCCACATGCACAACAGGCGGCCCAAGGGCCGCCCGTTGTGTTTCAGGGGTGAGGTTACAGGTGGGTTTCGGCGTATTCCGCCAGGATCGAGCGCGGCACCCCTTGCAGGGTGATGTGCACACCGTTGGGGAAATCCTTGAAGCGTTCGGTGAGGTAGGTCAGGCCCGAGCTGGTGGCCGACAGGTAAGGGGTATCGATCTGTGCCAGGTTGCCCAGGCACACCACTTTGGAACCGGCGCCGGCACGGGTGATGATGGTTTTCATCTGGTGCGGGGTGAGGTTCTGGCATTCGTCGATCAGGATCAGGCTCTGCTGGAAGCTGCGACCGCGGATGTAGTTCAGGGATTTGAACTGCAACGGCACCTTGCTGAGGATGTAGTCGACGCTGCCATGGGTGTTCTCGTCATCCATGTGCAGGGCTTCAAGGTTGTCGGTAATCGCGCCGAGCCAGGGTTCCATTTTCTCCGCCTCGGTGCCCGGCAGGAAGCCGATCTCCTGGTCCAGCCCCTGCACGCTGCGGGTGGCGATGATCCGCCGGTAGCGCTTGCTGACCATGGTCTGCTCGATGGCGGCGGCCAGGGCCAGGATGGTCTTGCCGGAACCAGCGGCGCCGGACAGGTTGACCAGATGGATGTCCGGATCGAGCAGCGCGTACAGCGCCAGGCCCTGGTAGATATCACGCGGTTTCAGGCCCCAGGCTTCCTGGTGCAACAGGGGTTCCTGATGCAGGTCGAGAATCAGCAGCACATCGGCGCGGATTTCCTTGATCCAGCCGACAAAGCCCTGCTCGTCGATGATGAATTCGTTGATGTGTACCGCCGGCAGGTTGTCGATCAACTGCACCTGGTGCCAGGTACGACCGTGGTCCTGGCGGGTTTCCACCTTGCTCACGCGATCCCAGAACGAACCACTCATGTTGTGGAAGCCGTTGGGCAGCAGGGACACATCGTCCACCAGCTGGTCGGTGCTGTAGTCCTCGGCGGCGATCCCGCAGGCCCGCGCCTTGAGGCGCATGTTGATGTCTTTGGTCACCAGCACCACGGGCAAGTCCTTGTTGCGCGCGTGCAGGTCGATCAACTGGTTGATGATGATGTTGTCGTTGAGATTGTCCGGCAACAGGCTATTGGGCTCGTTGCGCTTGCTCATCAGGATCGACAGCAAGCCCTTGGGCCCACTCTTGCCGCGTTGGATCGGTACGCCCAGTTCGACATCCTCGGGAGAGGCTTCGCCGAGGGTCTTGTCGATCAGGCGAATGGCCTGCCGGCATTCTGCAGCAACGCTGTGATGCCCGCTCTTGAGCTTGTCCAGCTCTTCAAGGACGGTCATCGGGATGGCGACGTGGTGTTCTTCGAAGTTCAGCAGGGCGTTGGGATCGTGAATCAATACATTGGTATCGAGTACATAAAGGATTGGCTGATTGGAAGAAGAGCTACGTCCGTGGTCATCCATACTCGGTCACCTTATGTGGGAGCCAGTCGACGCAACACCATGGGGTATCGCGCCTCGAAGGGCCACCGAATTCACCCGCTGGGGTTCAGGTGAGCTGCACACAAGGAGTCTTGGGAGACGCCACCTGTGTTGCAGGTTTCGGCGGTCTGACTTCGTAATACTCCAAAAACCATGACAGGAAAAAGCACTTTGACGCTTTTTTGAAGTTTATTTTTCAGAGTGACGAAAAGCCCTTGGCGAGCTGTCCGGGCACCGCTAAAGTCATAAGTTCACCTGGCTCGAAATCTTCTGCAAGTTCAGCTCTTTTATCGGCTAAATCGCCTGTTTCCGGCAGGTTTACCGTTTCAGCGAAACGCCTCCTGACAATCCTCCCAGCCGATCCCGCTTTGCGCGGTCTGTGCCAGTAACCAGGGCAGCGTGCTCTTGACCCCATCCTGCTTGGCATTGAAGGCAATCACCCCGCGCCGCCACAGCAGCATCAGCGTCAGAACCCGCTGGCCACTGTCCTGGGCCTTGAGCTTACCGGCGCCGTCCTGGGCATCGATGTCCCACAACGCCACCTGCATGCCCTGGGCATTGAAGAATCCCTGGGCATCGGCACGGCGCTGGCCGTAAGGCGGGCGAAACAGCGGTACGTAGTTTTCCGGCAGCTTGCTTTTCACCAGCTCGGCGCTGCGCTGGATCGAATACTGCCAATCCTGCCAGTGGCTGTGGGAGCGATACTCCCAGCCCTGGACACCCACGCACTGCCGGGAATACAGCGACTGCAGGCTGGCCACCGACGCCTGGTTGAGGCGGTTCTGGATGTCGTTGCCCAACACAAAGAAGGTACCGCTGAGGTTGGCCTTGCGCAGGTAACCGGTCAGCCACGGGGTGTTGTCCGGTGCCAGGTTGGCGGCGCTGTCGAAAGTCAGCAGGAACAGCCGATCATTGAGTTCGTCGCCATTGCGCTCGTAGTCGCCAAAGCGCAGCACTTCGCTGCTGGTCTGCGGCAACAGCGCGGCCTTGCGCAGCAACTCGTCGAGATACTGCTCGTGGAAGGTCCGGCTCGGTTCGCCCCAATGGGCGTAATAGGAGTCCGCCGCCAGCTGGAACTTGCCGGCCTGCTTGCGCAATTGCGGCATGTTTTCCACCAGGAAGCAGAATGAGGCGTCCTGATCGCAGCTCTGCTGGGCGAAGTTGTAGTTGTCCAGCAAGCGTTGCCACAGATGCTCACGCAGACTGTTGATCGCCTCCATGTTGATCATGCGCAGCCCAAGGCGCTGCTTGAGCGAGCCCTCGTCCCAGGCCTCGCTGACCAGCAGGGCACGGGCAAAGGTCAGGATCTCGGCCCGCGAGGCCACATCGAACAGGACCGGGCTGTCGAGCTTTTCCGGCCAGGTGCTGCGATCCAGGGTCGCCACATCATTGGGCGCTGCCAGCACGCCGAAACTCAAAAGCCAGGCCGAGAACAAAAACGCGATACGCAAAAGGGATGCCTCCAGAACAAAACCCGCGCGGCACTATAGCCGATCTATGCAGGGGATCAGGCATGGTCATGACGGCCCCTTCGCTGGCAAGCCAGCTCCTACCGGGCCGTGTAGGAGCCGGCTGCCGGCGAAGGGGCCCCGACTATCGCCATCATAGGTGGAGTCCAGGCGCCCCAACCCCTAGAATCCCCCGACGCTTAAAGGAGACGACTCATGCTGATGGTGATTTCCCCCGCCAAGACCCTCGATTACCAGACGCCGCCGGTAACCCAGCGCTTCACCCAACCGCAATACCTCGATCACTCCCAGGAACTGATCCAGCAGTTGCGGGAACTGACCCCGGCGCAGATCAGTGAACTGATGCACGTATCCGACAAGATCGGCGGCCTCAACGCCGCACGCTTCGGCAGCTGGACCCCGGCCTTTACCCCGGAAAACGCCAAGCAGGCCTTGCTCGCGTTCAAGGGCGACGTCTACACCGGGCTCAACGCCGAAACCCTCAGCGAGGCGGATTTCGACTACACCCAGCAACACCTGCGCATGCTCTCCGGCCTCTATGGCCTGCTGCGCCCGCTGGACCTGATGCAGCCCTATCGCCTGGAAATGGGCACCAAGCTGGCCAACGCCCGGGGCAAGGACCTGTATGCCTTCTGGGGCACCCGCATCAGTGAATGGTTGAACCAAGCCCTGCACGAACAAGGCGACGACCTGCTGCTCAACCTGGCCTCCAACGAGTACTTCTCGGCGGTCAAGCGCCCAGCCCTCAACGCGCGGATCATCAACACCGAGTTCAAGGACCTGAAGAACGGCCAGTACAAGATCATCAGTTTCTACGCCAAGAAGGCGCGGGGCATGATGAGCCGTTTCGTCATCCAGGAACGCATCAACGACCCTGCCCAGCTCAAGCAGTTCGACGCCCAGGGCTACCGCTACAGCGCGGAACAGTCCAAAGCCGACAACCTGGTATTCCTGCGCGACCACGCAGCGGAATAAAGCGTTCCCCTGCCGCGCTCGTTTTCATCCGGCGAGCGCGCCAGAATGTGATCATTCGCACATTCCTCGCCTTTATTAAGCCAATTTTCTGGCGCCATTAAACTTTCATATTTCTTCATAACTTTTATTTCACTCGACAGCCGTATTTTTTTTTCAGTAGTGGCACCACTTTTTTATTCAGTAGTGGCACAAAAGTACCCCATCGCTTTATCTCCCCACAACTAAAGGGCGAAACCCTTAGTGCTATCAATTTGAGAGCAGTGCCATCTTTCTCAACAATTCAATAATTTTCAAAAAACAAGATGAATGGGTTGGAACTATGCCTGCAGCCACTGCTCATACCACCGGTAACGATTCTTAACGACGTTGTAAGAGATGACTTACACGCACTCAGGAAAAACCAATTACTTTACAGAATTGGTTTGACCAATGAGTCACCAACTTGAACTAAAGACTTATCAAAAGGAGATAAAGCGTCCCAACTATCCCCTAATGAGCCAAGAAACAGCTGGCCTTCAAGGACCACGGAAAGCAACTGGATAGCCCCAATTACATGGCATCCAGCCATCCACAGGAACGCGGATGGTTTTCCCAAGGGGCCTGCAGCAGGAGCCGCCGGCAACATTCAAGGGCAAGTCAAAACAACATGGATCGGTTGCGCACAACTTGAGTGCATTTATTTAATCACTCGGAACTTAGTCTGCCTGCACACGACACTACAGCGTACTTCGCTGTACTTCCGAGTGCGCAACAACAGCTGGCAAACATGAACTCCGGCCATCTAATGGCGTGAATAACACAGAGGTAAATGCGATGCGCATCAGCATATTTGGTTTGGGTTACGTCGGTGCAGTCTGTGCCGGTTGCCTGTCCGCACGGGGCCATGAAGTGGTTGGCGTGGATATATCCAAAGACAAGATCGACCTGATCAATGCCGGTAAATCGCCGATTGTCGAACCGGGTCTGGGTGAACTTCTGGCTCAAGGGATTCAGACCGCTCGTCTGCGCGGCACCACCAACTTCGCCGAAGCCATTCGCGATACCGACGTGTCGATGATCTGCGTCGGCACCCCGAGCAAGAAGAACGGCGACCTGGAACTGGACTACATCGAATCGGTGTGCCGCGAGATCGGTTTCGTCCTGCGCGACAAGGCCACCCGCCACACCATCGTGGTGCGCAGCACGGTGCTGCCGGGCACGGTGAAGAACGTGGTGATCCCGATTCTCGAAGACTGCTCGGGCAAGAAGGCCGGGGTGGATTTCGGCGTCGCGGTGAACCCCGAGTTCCTCCGTGAAAGCACCGCGATCAAGGACTACGACTTCCCGCCGATGACCGTGATCGGCCAGTTCGACCAGGCTTCCGGCGACGTGCTGCAAGCGCTGTACGAAGAGCTCGATGCGCCGATCATCCGCAAGGACATCGAAGTCGCCGAGATGATCAAGTACACCTGCAACGTCTGGCACGCGACCAAGGTCACCTTCGCCAACGAGATCGGCAACATCGCCAAGGCGGTGGGTGTCGACGGCCGTGAAGTGATGGACGTGGTCTGCCAGGACAAGACCCTCAACCTGTCCCAGTACTACATGCGCCCGGGCTTCGCCTTCGGCGGCTCCTGCCTGCCCAAGGACGTGCGCGCCCTGACCTACCGCGCCGGCGCCCTGGACGTGCAAGCGCCACTGCTCAACTCGCTGATGCGCAGCAACGAGTCCCAGGTGCAGAACGCCTTCGACATCGTCTCCAGCCACGACAAGCGCAAGGTCGCCCTGCTGGGCCTGAGCTTCAAGGCCGGCACCGACGACCTGCGCGAGAGCCCGCTGGTGGAACTGGCGGAAATGCTCATCGGCAAGGGCTTCGACCTGAGCATCTACGACAGCAACGTCGAGTACGCCCGGGTCCACGGCGCCAACAAGGACTACATCGAGTCGAAGATCCCCCACGTCTCGTCCCTGCTCAACTCGGACTTCGACGCGGTGATCAATCACTCCGACCTGATCATCCTCGGCAACCGCGACGAGAAGTTCCGCGCCCTGGCCCAGAACGTACCCCACGGCAAGCAGGTCATCGACCTGGTGGGTTTCATGTCCAAGGCCACCTGCAGCAAGGGCCGTACCGAAGGGATCTGCTGGTAAGGCTGCGCCGGCCAGCTGGCTCCTACCCCATCCCCGTAGGAGCTGGCTTGCCAGCGAACAGTCTCACCCCAATCTCCACGCCTGCCTTAACCCCCCTCGGGCCACCCCACAGGCTCGCCCGAGACCTTGATGGACGCAGATTATGCACAGGCTAAAGCACGGCCTGCTTCAGGCCGCCGGTTGGCTGTTCTACTTGAGTTTGCTGATGGGCATGGCCTTGTTGCTGCCCGCCTCGACCTTCGACTCACAGTCCAAGGACTTCATTTTCCTGATTGGCGCCGTGGGCATCTGGCGCTACTCGATGGGTGCCACGCACTTTGTCCGCGGCATGCTGTTTCTCTACGTGGTCTACCCGCACCTGCGGCGCAAGGTGCGCAAGCTCGGCAGTGCGGCGGACCCGTCCCATGTGTACCTGATGGTCACCAGCTTCCGGATCGACGCGCTGACCACCGCCCAGGTCTACGGCTCGGTGATCCGTGAAGCCATCGACTGCGGCTTCCCCACCACCGTGGTCTGCTCGATCGTCGAGATGTCCGACGAGCTGCTGGTGAAAAGCCTGTGGGCGCGGATGAACCCGCCGGAGCGGGTCAAGCTGGACTTCGTGCGCATCCCCGGCACCGGCAAGCGCGACGGCCTGGCCTTCGGTTTCCGCGCCATCTCCCGCCACCTGCCGGACAGCCGTGCCGTGGTGGCGGTGATCGACGGCGACACCGTGCTCGGCGAAGGCGTGGTGCGCAAGACCGTGCCCTGGTTCCAGCTGTTCGGCAATGTCGGCGGCCTGACCACCAATGAATTCTGCGAAGTGCGCGGCGGCTACATCATGAGCGAATGGCACAAGCTGCGCTTCGCCCAGCGCCACATCAACATGTGCTCCATGGCCCTGTCCAAGCGCGTGCTGACCATGACCGGGCGCATGTCGGTGTTCCGCGCCACCGTGGTCACCGACCCGGACTTCATCGCCGACGTCGAAAGCGACTCCCTGCAGCACTGGCGCCTGGGCCGCTTCAAGTTCCTCACCGGCGACGACAAGTCCAGCTGGTTCAGCCTGATGCGCCTGGGCTACGACACCTTCTACGTGCCCGACGCGGCGATCAACACCGTGGAGCACCCGCCGGAGAAGAGCTTCATCAAGGCCAGCCGCAAGCTGATGTTCCGCTGGTACGGCAACAACCTGCGGCAGAACGCCCGGGCCCTGGGCCTGGGCATCAAACGCCTGGGGCTGTTCACCAGCGTGGTGCTGTTCGACCAGCGCGTGTCGATGTGGACCTCGCTGCTGGGCCTGACCGTGGCCCTCATCGCCAGCTTCAAGTACGGCACCGCGTTCATCCTCGCCTACCTGCTGTGGATCGGCATTACCCGGCTGATCCTGACCCTGCTGCTGTCCTGCTCGGGGCACCGCATCGGCCCGGCCTACCCCTTGATTCTCTATTACAACCAGATCGTCGGCGCGCTGGTGAAGATCTACGTGTTCTTCCGCCTCGACCAGCAATCCTGGACCCGCCAGGACACCAAGCTGACCCGCGACCTGGCCAGCTTTCAACGTTGGTTCAACACCTGGTCGTCTCGGACCATGACCTTCTCGGCCGGCAGCGTGTTCGTCGCCGTGCTGTTGCTGATGGTCTGAACCGCCTTGCCTGAAATTAGGAAATCGACTCTATGAACACCCCCATGAACGTCAACGTAGTGCATGAATCCGAAGCCCAACGCCAGCACGCCCGGGTCAAGATCCCGGCCAAGCTGCGCTTCTTCGGGAACGAGGCCAAACCTCTTGAAGTGCGGGTCCACGACCTCTCCGCCGGCGGCCTGAGCTTCAACGCCGGGCAGCAGATGCTGAGCATCGGCGCGGTGCACAAGGGCCGCCTGCAATTCGTCATCGACAACCTTGGACTGGCCATGGACGTCGAGCTGCAAATCCGTTCCTTCGATCGCCAGAACGGTCGCGTTGGTTGCCAGTTCCAGAACCTCGAACCCCAGGACATCTCCACCCTGCGCCACCTGATCACCTCGCACCTGGCCGGCGACATCGTCAGCATGGGCGACGTGCTCGCCACCCTGCAGCGCGACAACTTCACCAAGGCGCGCAAGACCAAGGACAGCGGCAGCGGCATGACCGCGATGGGCCGTCTGCGGGCCGTGACCTTCAGCGCCGGGATCTTCATCGTCGGCCTCGCCGCCTTCGGCTTCGTGCTCAAGTCGGTGTACGGCATGTACTTCGTCAGCCACGCCGAGGCCGGCCTGGTCAGCGTACCGGGGATGAACGTGACCATGCCCCGCGATGGCACCGTACAGAGCCTGGTGCAGACTGATGGCAACGTCGCCAAAGGTGCGCCACTGGCCACCTTCAGCACCAGCATGCTGGACGTGCTCAAGGGCCACCTGGATGAAAACCAGCTGCAACCGGCCAAGGTCGAAGAACTGTTCGGCAAGCAGATGACCGGCACCCTGACCGCCCCCTGCGACTGCACCGTGGCCCAGCAACGGGTGGCCGACGGACAGTACGCCAGCAAGGGCGACGTGATCTTCCAACTGGTGCCGCGCAACAGCCTGGCCAACGTCGAGGCGCGGTTCTCCTACCGCCAGTTCGGCGACGTGCGCCCGGGCACCAAGGTCAACTTCCAGATCGCCGGCGAGGATCAAGTGCGCAGCGGCACCATCGTCAGCAGCACCAGCCTGAACGGCAACGACCTGTCCTCCGACATCCGCGTGCAGATCAAGCCCGACGCGCCCCTGAGCAGCGCCTTCGCCGGCCGCCCGGTGGAAGTCAGCAGCGACCGCGGCCCTTCGATGAACTGGCTGATCGACAAAGCCATGGCCGCCGGTCTCTGAGCGGAGGACATGCCTGTGACTAGCCTTTTGATTGGCGAGTGCTGCGCACTCGATCGCGAGCAAGCTCGCTCCTACCCGAACACCGCCGCCCCCCGTAGGAGCGAGCTTGCTCGCGAAAGCACTCAAGGCCGCCGCCATCTGGCCCTGTGCTCCCTGGCGCTGGCCGTGAGCCTGGCCAGTTGCGCCGGCCTGCCGGACCAGCGCCTGGCCAACCAAGCCCTGAAGCGCGGCGACACCGCCCTGGCCCAGCAGAACTACCGCCAGCTGGCGGACCTGGGCTACAGCGAGGCGCAAGTGGGCCTGGCCGACATCCAGGTGGAAAGCCGCAACCCGGCGCAGATCAAGCAGGCCGAGGCCACCTACCGCGCCGCGGCCGACACCTCACCCCGTGCCCAGGCGCGCCTGGGTCGGCTGCTGGTGGCCAAGCCCGGCTCCACCGAAGCCGAGCAGCACGAAGCTGAGGGCCTGCTGAAAAAAGCCTTTGCCAATGGCGAAGGCAACACCCTGATCCCCCTGGCGATGCTGTACCTGCAATACCCCCACAGCTTCCCCAACGTCGACGCCCAGCGGCAGATCAGCCAATGGCGCGCCGCCGGCTACCCGGAAGCCGGTCTGGCCCAAGTCCTGCTTTACCGCACCCAGGGCACCTACGACCAGCACCTGGACCAGGTGGAAAGCATCTGCAAGGCCGCCCTCAACAGCACCGACATCTGCTACGTCGAACTGGCCACCGTCTACCAGAAACGCGGCCAACCGGAGCAGCAGGCCGAGTTGATCAAGCAGCTGCAGGCCGGCTACAGCCGCGGCGCCGTCAGCGCCCAGCGGGTCGACAGCGTGGCCCGGGTGCTGGGGGATGCCAGCCTCGGCAAGCCCGACGAAAAGACCGCCCAGGCCCTGCTGGAACAGGTCGCCCCCGGCTACCCGGCGTCCTGGGTCAGCCTGGCGCAACTGCTCTACGACTTCCCCGAGCTGGGTGACGTCGACAAGATGATTGAGTACCTGGACAACGGCCGTGCCGCCGACCAGCCACGTGCCGAGCTGCTGCTGGGCAAGCTGTACTACGAAGGCAAGTGGGTCCCGGCCGACGCCAAGGTCGCCGAAGAACACTTCCAGAAAGCCGCGGGCAAGGAAGTGGCCGCCGATTACTACCTGGGGCAGATCTACCGCCGTGGCTACCTGGGCCAGGTCTATCCGCAAAAAGCCCTGGACCACCTGCTGACCGCCGCCCGCAACGGCCAGAACAGCGCCGACTTCGCCATTGCCCAGCTGTTTTCCCAGGGCCGCGGCACCGCGCCCAACCCGGTCAACGCCTACGTCTTCAGCCAGCTGGCCAAGACCCAGGACACGCCCCAGGCCAACGAACTGGCCCAGCAGCTGGATCAACAACTGCCCCCCGGCCAGCGCGCCGAAGCCCAGCGCCTGCTGCAACAGGAGCAGGCGGTACGTGGCGCCCTGACCCAGAACACGCTGCAACTGCACGCCCTGCAGGAAGAAGACGGCGAGGAATCCCTATGAAGCTCACCCCATTCAACACCGCCCCTGTAGCCGCTGCCGCAGGCAAGCGCTTCAGCCTGTCGAAACTGGGCATGGCCCTGGGTGTTGCCATGATCTGGTCCAACCCGACCCTGGCCGCCCTCACCGACACCAAGAACTTCGGCCTGGAAGTGAAGATCACCGGCCAGTCCGAGGACGATCGCGACCTCGGCACCCAGGGCGGTGGCGACGTCAACGGCATCGGCCTCGACCTGCGGCCCTGGGTCTACGGCGAAAGCGGCAACTGGAGCGCCTACGCCATGGGCCAGGCGGTGACCTCCACCGACGTGATCGAAACCGACACCCTGCAACAGTCCAGCGATGACGCCAGCCAGCAATCCAGCAACGACGACCGCAAGACCAAGAAGAACTACCTGGCCATGCGCGAATTCTGGGTCGGCTACAGCGGCTTCACCGCCTACCCCGGCGAACAGTTGAAGTTCGGTCGCCAGCGCCTGCGCAACGATGACGGGCAATGGCGCGACACCAATATCGAAGCCCTCAACTGGACCTTCGACACCACCCTGCTGCGGGCCAACCTGGGGGCCGCCGAGCGCTTCAGCGAATACCGCACCGACCTCAAGAAACTGGCGCCCAAGGACAAGGATCGCCTGCACCTGTACGCCGACGCCGCCTACCAGTGGACGCCCGGCCAGTGGGTGGGTATCCGCGCCCACCACAGCCACGACGACGGCAAGCTCGACTATGCCGAGCCCGGGGTGGCCAGCGACCCGCTGGACAAGAAACAGAACGGCGACCTGACCTGGCTCGGCCTGGAAGCCAACAGCGACGCCTATAGCTTGAAAAACGGAAATACCGTCAACTACTGGGCCAGCCTTACCGGCATGCGCGGCGACCGCGATACGGTCAACCCGCTGAATGCCGACGGCAGCCGCCCGACCCAAGCCAAGCGCGGGGACAACCTCAACGGCTGGGCCACCGACCTGGGCGTGCGCCTGCGCCTGGACCCGAACTGGCAAGTGGGCGCGGCCTATGCCCGGGCCAGCGCCGAGTACGAACAGAACGGCCTGCAAAGCAACCGTTCCAACTACACCGGCACCCGCTCCCGGGTGCACCGCTTCGGCGAAGCCTTCCGGGGCGAAATGAACAACACCCAGACCGCCACCCTGTTCGGCTCCTGGCAACTGCGCGAGGACTACGACGCCAGCCTGGTCTACCACAAGTTCTGGCGCGTGGACGGCAACAAGCCGGTGGGCAGCAACGGCATCAACGCTGTGGACAACAACTACGACGACACCACCGGCGCCCTGCTCAGCAGCACCTCGCTGCCACTCATGGACGGCAAGAAAGACCTCGGCCAGGAGATGGACCTGGTGGTCACCAAGTACTTCAAGCAAGGCCTGTTGCCGGCGGCCCTGAGCCAGTCGATCGATGAACCTTCGGCCCTGGTGCGTTTTCGTGGTGGCGTGTTCAAGCCCGGCGACGCCTACGGCAAAGAGGTCGACTCCTACATGCACCGCGCCTTTATCGACGTGATCTGGCGCTTCTGATGCAAGCCGCCAAAGGAGTGCCCGACATGAATGGCTACCCCCACAACAGCCAGCGCTACAAAGGCTCCCTGAGCCTGCTGGCCGGCGCCCTGCTGCTGGCCGGCAGCAGCGCCTTCGCCAGCGTTGAAGCGGCCAAGGCGCCAATCGTCGCCAAGGAGCTGCAACAGGCCAAGACCTACACCGTCAGCAGTGCCCCCACCGAGCCCCTGGCCCTGGCCAAGCCGACTCTGCCCGACCTCTCCGGCTACACCGCCGAAGCGGCCGCGGCGAAGATCGTGCGCAGCAAGCCGGGCAAGATCAGCGTGCGCCGGATGATGCAGGAAGACGCCCTGAAGGACTTTATCGGCGGCGACAACAAGATGGCCGAATGGGTGGTGCGCCAGCACGGCATTCCCCAGGCGATCTTCATCGACGACGGCTACGTCAACCTCAAGCAACTGGTGGGCAAGCTGCCCAAGCAGTACATCAGCGAAACCGCGCCCGGGGTCTACCTGGCGCGCGTGCCCATCGTCGTCGGCCGCCACGGCATCCTGGAAATCGACCAGCAGACCCAGGAGCTGCGCCTGTCCCAGGAGGGCGGCTCGTTCCTGGTCAACGACGGCCAGCTGTTCGTGCGTGACAGCAAAGTCACCGGCTGGCGCGAAAAGGACAACGGCCCGGCGACCTTCCGCTCGCCCAAGGAATTCCGCCCGTTCCTGCTGGCCTGGGGCGGCACCGAGACCTACATCGTCAACAGTACGATGGCCAGCTTCGGCTACGCCAACTCCAAGTCCTACGGGGTGAGCATTTCCCAGTACACGCCGAACATGGCCAAGGTCCTCAAGCGCCCCGAGCCCACCGGCTGGATCATCGGCTCGACCTTCTCGGACATGTGGTACGGCTTCTACTGCTACGAGACCCGGGACTTCGTGCTCAAGGGCAACACCTACAAGGACAACATCGTCTACGGCATCGACCCCCACGACCGTTCCCACGGCCTGATCATTGCCGACAACAGCGTCCACGGCACCAAGAAGAAGCACGGCATCATCATTTCCCGGGAAGTGAACGACAGCTTCATCTTCAACAATCGCAGCTACGACAACCACCTTTCCGGGCTGGTGATCGACCGTAACAGCGTCAACAACCTGATCGCCTACAACGAGATCTACCGCAACCACACCGACGGCATCACCCTCTACGAGAGTGCCGACAACCTGATCTACGGCAACAAGGTGATCAGCAACCGCCGCCACGGCATCCGCATTCGCAACAGCGTGAACATCCGCCTGTACGAAAACATCGCCATGGCCAACGGCCTGACCGGGGTCTACGGCCACATCAAGGACCTGTCCGACACCGACCGCGACATCAAGCTCGACCCGTTCGACGCCCAGGTCTCGCTGATCGTGGTCGGCGGCGAGCTGGCGGCCAACGGCAGCGGGCCGATGTCCATCGACTCGCCCCTGAGCGTGGAGCTGTACCGGGTCTCCATGCTGGCGCCGACCAAAAGCAGCGGCATCAGCTTCTCCGGAGTCCTCGGCGAGCGCCAGGATGAAATTCTCGACCTGCTGGTGCGCCAGCAGAAAGCCGTGTTGATCGACCCCGTCGAACGCCAGACCGAAATGCGCGATTGAGGATGACTGTCATGCACCCACACTGGATCAAACTCCTGGGCCTGTCGGCCCTGACCGCGGGGATTCTCGCCGCCAGCGCCGGCGCTCGTGCCGACGAAACCAGCGCCGCGCCAAATTTCAAGGCCGAGCCGTGCTGCAACCTGTGCCCGGCCGCCCACGACGCGAAGAATTACGTCACCCGCTACCAGCAGAACTTCACCACCCTGGTGCAAGCCCAGGGCGACTGGCTGTTCCGTACCCAGGAAGATTTGCGCACCGAGTTCAACACCACGCCGGAAGGCTACCGCCGCCTCAAGCAGCTGCACCAAGCCTTCAAGAGCAAGGGCGTGGAGCTGGTGCTGGTCTACCAGCCGACCCGCGGCCTGGTGAACCGCAACAAGCTCAACCCGGCGGAAAAAGCCCGCTTCGACTACGACAAGGCCCTGAGCAACTACAAGGCCATGCTCGGCCGCTTCGCCCAGATGGGCTACGTGGTGCCGGACCTCTCGCCGCTGACCAACGAACAGCTGCCCGAAACCCTGCCGGCCCACGACTTCTACTTCCGCGGCGACCAGCACTGGACGCCTTACGGCGCCCAGCGCACGGCGCAGATCGTCGCCGACAAGGTCAAGCAACTGCCGGCCTTCGCCGACGTGCCACGGCGTGAATTCGAGACCCGCAAATCCGGGCGCATGGGCAAGACCGGCACCCTGCACAACATGGCCGGCCAGCTGTGCGGCACCAGCTACGCCATCCAGTACATGGACCAGTTCACCACCGAGCCCAAGGGCGAAGCCGGCGACGGCGACCTGTTCGGTGATTCCGGCAACCCGCAGATCACCCTGGTGGGCACCAGCCACAGTGGCAAGAACTACAACTTCGCCGGCTTCCTCGAAGAAGCCATCGGTGCCGACATTCTCAACGTCGCCTTCCCCGGCGGCGGCCTGGAAGGCTCGATGCTGCAGTACCTGGGCAGCGATGAATTCCAGAAGACCCCGCCGAAGATCCTGATCTGGGAATTCTCGCCGCTGTACCGCCTGGACCAGGAAACCATCTACCGGCAGATGATGGCCCTGCTGGACAACGGCTGCGAAGGCAAGGACGCGCAGATGACCGGCAGCACCACCCTCAAGCCCGGCAAGAATGAACTGCTGGTCAACAGCAAGAACCTGGACCTGCGCAACAGCGGCCATCAGGTCGACATCCGCTTCGCCGACCCTTCGGTGAAAACCCTGCAAGCCACCCTCTGGTACATGAACGGGCGCCACGAGGACATCAAGATCGAAAAGCCGGAAACGTCCGACACCGATGGGCGCTTCGCCTTCGAACTGCGCACCGACGAAGACTGGGCCGCACAGAACCTGCTGGCGGTCGAAGTCCAGGGCCCGGAAGCGGGCACGGCGGGGCAGAAGATCGAAGCGAAAATTTGCAAACGCAACGTATTCCCGAGCGCCGAGCAACGCACCGCGCAGATCGGGCAATGAGGTTTCCCATGCAAAGCACAGACTTGAAACGCTTGTTGATCCCCAGCCTGCTGGGGCTGGCCATCGTCACCGGCAGCGCCCAGGCCGCCGCGCCGCTGCGTCCGCCCCAGGGCTATTTCGCCCCGGTGGACAAGTTCAAGAGCGGCGACCACAGCGAGGGCTGCGACGCCATGCCGGCGCCCTACACCGGCGCCCTGCAGTTTCGCAGCAAGTACGAAGGCTCGGACAAGGCCCGGGCCACCCTCAATGTGCAGTCCGAACAGGCCTTTCGCGACACCACCGCGGACATCACCAAGATCGAGCGCGGCACCAGCAAGCGGGTCATGCAGTTCATGCGCGACGGCCGCCCGGAACAGCTGGACTGCACCCTCGCCTGGCTCAGCGCCTGGGCCCAGGCCGACGCGCTGATGTCCAGGGACTTCAACCATACCGGCAAGTCCATGCGCAAATGGGCCCTGGGCAGCATGGCCTCGGCCTACCTGCGGCTGAAGTTCTCCGACTCCCACCCCCTGGCCACCCACCAGGAACAGGCGCAGAAGATCGAAGCCTGGTTCAGCAAGATGGCCGACCAGGTGGTCAGCGACTGGGACAACCTGCCCCTGGACCAGACCAACAACCACTCCTACTGGGCCGCCTGGTCGGTAATGGCTACCGCCGTGGCCACCAACCGCCGCAACCTGTTCGACTGGGCAGTGAAGGAATACAAGGTCGGCGCCAACCAGATCGACGCCGACGGTTTCTTGCCCAACGAACTCAAGCGCCAGCAACGGGCCCTGGCCTACCACAACTACGCCCTGCCGCCGCTGGCGATGATCGCCAGCTTCGCCCAGGTCAACGGCGTGGACCTGCGCCAGGAAAACCACGGCGCCCTCAAGCGCCTGGGCGAGCGGGTGCTGGCCGGGGTCAAGGACCCGGACACCTTCCAGCAGAAGAACGGCAAGCAACAGGACATGACCGACCTCAAGGTCGACTCCAAATTCGCCTGGCTGGAACCCTACTGCAGCCTCTACACCTGCGCCCCGGATGTGCTTGCGCGCAAGCACAAGATGCAGCCGTTCAAGACCTTCCGCCTGGGGGGCGACCTGACCAAGGTCTACGACCCGGCCCACGAAAAAGGTTCCTGAGCACCACCCGCAAACGACCCACCGTAGGAGCTGGCTTGCCAGCGAAGAGGCCCTCAATGACGCCTTCGCCGGCAAGCCGGCTCCTACACAGGGCGCGCTACACGCAGTACCGCTTCCCCGTTTTTCACGGGGGGGTTTGGGGGGGCTCCGGCCTCTGACTATTGGTTAAACATGGAGAGATCGGGATGGTTTTTTCATCCAATGTGTTCCTGTTCCTGTTCCTGCCGATCTTTCTCGGCTTGTACTACTTGAGCGGGCAACGCTATCGCAATCTGCTGCTGCTGATCGCCAGCTACCTGTTCTATGCCTGGTGGCGCGTGGACTTCCTGGCGCTGTTCGCCGGGGTCACCCTGTGGAACTACTGGATCGGCCTGAAAGTCGGCGCCGCCGGGGTCAGGACCAAACCCGCCCAGCGCTGGCTGCTGCTGGGGGTGGCGGTGGACCTGTGCATCCTCGGCTACTTCAAGTACGCCAACTTCGGCGTCGACAGCCTCAACGCCATCATGACTTCCATGGGGCTTGAGCCGTTCATCCTGACCCACGTGCTGTTGCCGATCGGCATCTCGTTCTACATCTTCGAGTCCATCAGCTACATCATCGACGTCTACCGCGGCGACACCCCGGCCACCCGCAACATGATCGACTTCGCGGCGTTCGTGGCGATCTTCCCGCACCTGATCGCCGGCCCCGTGCTGCGCTTTCGCGACCTGGCGGACCAGTTCAACAATCGCACCCACACCCTGGACAAGTTCTCCGAAGGCTGCACCCGCTTCATGCAGGGCTTCATCAAAAAAGTGTTCATCGCCGACACCCTGGCGGTGGTCGCCGACCATTGCTTCGCCCTGCACAACCCCACCACCGGGGACGCCTGGCTCGGCGCCCTGGCCTACACCGCGCAGCTGTACTTCGACTTCTCCGGCTACAGCGACATGGCCATCGGCCTGGGCTTGATGATGGGTTTTCGCTTCATGGAAAACTTCAAGCAGCCCTACATCAGCCAGTCCATCACCGAGTTCTGGCGGCGCTGGCACATCAGCCTCTCCACCTGGCTGCGGGACTACCTGTACATCACCCTGGGGGGCAACCGCAAAGGTACCCTGATCACCTACCGCAACCTGTTTCTGACCATGCTCCTGGGCGGCCTGTGGCACGGCGCCAACTTCACCTACATCGTCTGGGGCGCCTGGCACGGCATGTGGCTGGCCATCGAAAAGGCCCTGGGCATCAACACCACGCCGCGCAGCCTGAACCCGGTGCGCTGGGCCCTGACCTTCCTGCTGGTGGTGATGGGCTGGGTGATCTTCCGCGCCGAGAACCTGCACGTGGCCGGACGCATGTACGGCGCCATGTTCAGCTTCGGCGACTGGTCGCTGTCGGAACTCAACCGCGCCAGCCTCACCGGCCTGCAAGTGGCGACCCTGGTCCTGGCCTACGCCACCCTGGCGTTCTTCGGCCTGCGTGACCTGTACCGCAACCCGGCGCCGGTCAAGGCCAAGCCTGAAGCCGACAGCCCGGCCAGCGCCCAGCCCGGCCTGATCAAGGCGGTACCCGGGGACAACCCCGGCAGCATTCACCAACCGGGCTACATCGTCGGCCGCGAGGCCCAGGTGCAGCCGGCCTACTGGACTGCCGACTGGTCGCGCTACGCCATGCGCGCCCTGGTGCTGCTGCTGTTCATTGCCTCGATTCTCAAACTTTCGGCGCAAAGCTTCTCGCCGTTCCTTTACTTCCAGTTCTGAGGGATCTGCCCATGACCCGCTCATTACGTGTGTTCTACATCACGCTGTTCCTGGTGACCCTGCTGGTCCTCGGGCTGTGGTCGGCGCGCAGCTTCTTCGGCTTTAGCACCAACAATGACGCCACCGTGCTCAACGGGCGCTGGGCCAAGGCAGTGGAAACCCACTACGACGACCAGTTCCCGATCAAGCGCCTGGGCACCAACCTCTGGGCCGCCCTGGACTTCAAGCTGTTCAACGAAGGCCGCCCGGGGGTGGTGCTGGGCCGCGACCAGTGGCTGTACAGCGATGAAGAATTCAACCCGGTGGTCAACGAGGAACTCAACCTGCAGGGCAACTACGCCCTGGTGGAAGGCGTGCGCCAGACCTTGAAAGAGCACGGGGTGAAACTGGTGATGGCCATCGTTCCGGCCAAGGTGCGCCTGTACCCGGAGCACATGGATGAGGTGCGCCCGGCGCGCATTCACGCCAACCTCTACCAGGACTTCCACGCCCGGGTCGCCGCCGACAAGATCCTCGCCCCCGACCTGCTGGGGCCCCTGCAACAGGCCAAGCAGCAGGGCCAGCAAGTGTTCCTGCGCACCGACACCCACTGGACCCCGGCGGGCGCCGAAGTCGTCGCCCGGCAACTGGCCCAGACCATCGCCGCCAAGACCCCGCTCAGCGGCCAGCCGCAACGCTTCGTCACCGAAACCCAGGAGACCGTGGAGCACCAGGGCGACCTGCGGCGCTTCCTGCCCCTGGACCCGCTGTTCGAGAACCTGATGCCCGCCGAAGAGCCCCTGCAAAAGCGCGTGACCCGGGCCAGCGACGAACAGCCGGCCGCCGCCGACGCACTGTTCGCCGACCACGAAGTGCCGGTGACCCTGGTCGGCACCAGCTACAGCGCCAACCCCAGCTGGAACTTCGTCGGCGCCCTGAAACAGGCCCTGCACAGCGACGTGCTGAGCTACGCCGAAGACGGCCACGGGCCGATCCTGCCGATGCTCAGCTACCTGAAAAGCGACGATTTCAAGAACAACCCGCCCCAGGTGCTGATCTGGGAATTCCCTGAACGCTATCTGCCGGTGAACAACGAAATCGGCGACGCCGACCCGCAGTGGGTCGCAGAGCTCAAGCAAGCCGGTGCTCAAGCCGGGCCGGGTAGAAGCGTCGCGAGCGAAGGCAAGACAAGGCAAAAACAGGCGAGGACGCGGAGTTTACGAGCTGTAAATGAGCAGTCCGAGCCTGTTTTTAACGCTGGATTGCCGAGCGCAGCAGCTTCTACCCAGCCCGGCCAGCAAAACGTAGCCGCACTCAACAAATCCGAGACGCCCGATCGGGCGCAAAACTGAAAAAGAGGTAACACTCATGACTTTCATCACTACTCCTCGCCGTCTCGCCCAAGCAATCACCCTGGCTGCCGGCATGAGCGTCCTGTCCCTGTCCGCCTTCGCCGGTGGCGACGCAGCGCTGTACGGCCCCACCGCGCCCAAGGGCTCGACCTTCGTGCGCCTGTACAACGCCAGCAACAGCGAAGTCAGCGCTACCGTGGGCAGCACCAGCGTCAACGACGTCGCGCCCCTGGCCAGCAGCGACTTCAGCTTCATGCCTGGCGGCGACTACACCGCCAAGGTGGGCAGCCAGAGCGTGCCGGTGAAACTGGCGGCCGACCACTATTACACCCTGGTCAACAACGCCAGCGGCCAGCCACAGCTGATCGAAGAGCCGCCGTTCAAGAACAAGCAGAAGTCCCTGGTACGGGTGCAGAACCTCAGCGACCAGGCCCTGACCCTGAAGACCGCCGACGGTAAGACCGACGTGGTCAAGTCCGTGGCGGCCAAGGGCCGCGGCGAGCGCGAAATCAACCCGGTGAAGGTCAGCTTCGCCCTGTATGACGGCGAGAAAAAGGTCAGCGACCTCAAGCCCGTGGCCCTGGAGCGCGGCGAAGCGGCGGTGCTCTACGTCACCGGCAACGGCAGCAGCCTGTCGCCGGTCTGGGTCAAGCGCCCCGTGTCGACCCGCTAACGAATTTCCGGATGCACGCCGCACCCGCCTCTCGTAGGAGCTGGCTTGCCAGCGAAGGCGTCCTCAAGCCCGACACAAGGCTCAAGGCCCCTTCGCCGGCAAGCCGGCTCCTACAGGAGGCAGGCAACGCATCCGGGCACGCAACAAAAACAAGAGTGAAACGACAGAACGCAGTAGCTCTAACCCATACGATGTTTGAAGGAGTAACAACATGATTCCGGTGATCTTGTCAGGTGGTAGCGGCTCACGTCTTTGGCCGCTTTCGCGCAAGCAATTCCCCAAGCAGTTCCTCGCCCTGACCGGCGAACACACTTTGTTCCAGCAGACCCTGGAGCGCCTGGTGTTCGAAGGCATGGACACCCCCATCGTGGTCTGCAACAAGGACCACCGCTTTATCGTCAACGAGCAGTTGGCCAACCGTAACCTCGAATCCCAGCGCATCCTCATGGAACCCTTCGGCCGCAACACCGCGCCCGCCGTGGCCCTGACCGCGATGATGCTGGTCAACGAAGGCCGCGACGAGCTGATGCTGGTGCTGCCCGCCGACCACGTCCTCGACGACCAGAAAGCCCTGCAACGGGCCCTGGCCCTGGCCACCGTGGCCGCTGAGCGTGGCGAAATGGTGCTGTTCGGCGTACCGGCGACCAAACCGGAAACCGGCTACGGCTACATCAAGTCCAGCCACGACGCCCTGCTCCCGGAGGGAGTCAGCCGGGTCTCGCACTTCGTTGAAAAGCCCGACGAAAAACGCGCCACCGAGTTCGTCCAGGCCGGCGGCTACTTCTGGAACAGCGGCATGTTCCTGTTCCGCGCCAGCCGCTTCCTCGAAGAGCTGAAGAAACACGATCCGGACATCTACGACACCTGCCTGCTGACCCTGGAACGCAGCCAGCAGGACCCGGACACCGTGACCATCGACGAAGCCACCTTCGCCTGCTGCCCGGACAACTCCATCGACTACGCGGTGATGGAAAAGACCCAACGCGCCTGCGTAGTCCCGCTGACCGCTGGCTGGAGCGACGTGGGCTGCTGGTCGTCGCTGTGGGACGTGCATGAAAAAGACGCCAACGGCAACGTCAGCAAAGGCGACGTGGTGATCCAGGACAGCAAGAACTGCATGATCCACGGCAACGGCAAGCTGGTGTCGGTGATCGGCCTGGAAAACATCGTCGTGGTGGAAACCAAGGACGCCATGATGATTGCCCACAAGGACAAGGTCCAAGGGGTGAAACAGATGGTCAACACCCTCAACGAACAGGGCCGCAGCGAGACCCAGAACCACTGCGAGGTCTACCGCCCGTGGGGTTCCTACGACTCGGTGGACATGGGCGGGCGCTTCCAGGTCAAGCACATCTCGGTCAAGCCGGGGGCCTGCCTATCTTTGCAGATGCACCACCACCGCGCCGAACACTGGATCGTGGTCAGTGGCACCGCCGAAGTCACCTGTGACGAGAACGTGTTCCTGCTCTGCGAGAACCAGTCGACCTACATCCCCATCGCCTCGGTGCACCGCCTGCGCAACCCCGGGAAGATCCCGCTGGAGATCATCGAAGTGCAATCGGGTAGCTATTTGGGTGAAGACGATATCGAGCGGTTTGAGGATATCTACGGGCGTTCTACTCCGGTGGAGCGTGGCGTTTCGGTGAAGACCATAGCTCAGTAACAGCGGCAAGTTTCAAGCAAGAGCAGCCGTAAGCTTCAAGCGGCAAGCTGCAAGTAAAAGCAGGGAGTCGTGCTAGCAAGACCTTTGTGCTCCCCCGTTCCAGGTGCCTGCGTCCCCTATCCGCAGGCGGTTGGACAGGGGGATTTTTTTCAGAAGCAGGGGCAAGTGGCAAGCTTCAAGCAGCAAGCCAGATCAACAGCCATCTGTGGATACAAAAGGTCGTTCAAGGCTACACATATCGGGTTGACCGCCCTCTTCTCGCTCCCTATCCTCGCGCCTGTCACGACTCATTCGTGATCGAGGTTGACGGCTCGGTTGTTTTCTCAGGAACGCAGTTTCCAACACTGTTTCTTTGGAGCCCACCATGGCCGACCGTATCGCGTTAACCAGCAACGAATCCTCCACCCCCACCCTGTTTATCGACACCCGAGCGCCCTTGGACGAACTCCATGCCAGCGCCGCCTACCGCATCCTCGCGGTGACTCAACTGATGGAAAGCATCGTGCACATGGACAGCCGCCACGCCGATGCCACCGACCTGACACAGATCGCTCACGCCAGCGCCATTCTGTTGCGCGATGGTTGTGATCTGCTGGATGTGTTGGGTCGGCGGATTCGTGGTAGTCAGTCCCTGAACTAAAACGCCCCGTGATCGTTCCCTCCTTCAAACGCGGGGGAACGATCTGCAAGCCTATCCCCTCTCCTTCATCTCCAACCCCACCTCATCGATCACTGTCGCGCCCCTCTGCACCACAAAATGCACAGCCCTGCGAAGGGAGGCAGCCGTACGCGGATTGGTCGGCCGGAGATACAGGCACCCGGCAGGGACGAAGCCCTTCCACGCACAGCTGCCATTGCACGAATACACAGGTGCACAACGAGCTTGCAATAGCGAAATGGGGCGCTGCTGCAGCTATCAAAACGGGTTACCAAGCGAAGGGGTGGCAGCTGCGTGCAGGTTGGTAAACCGGAGATACAGGAGCCCGGCAGGGACGAACCCTCCCACGCACAGCCGCCATTGCACGAGTGAAATACGGCGCTGCTGCGCCTGGATCAGAACGGGTTACCAAGAGCCCGGTGGTTGAATGGACAGCGACGCTCAAAGGCTAGTCCGGGTTCGACACGGAGCAACGACAAAGGCGTCGCAGTTTATGTCCAAGTCACGGGAGTTGGGAATGTAAGGCAGGCCTGGGGTGATCTGTCAGATCAGTGCCCAGCACCGCATCCGTTCCAGGTGATCAAGTGCCTGTTTGGCTGTGTGAAAGTGCGCTGGGGTGGGCGGATAAAATACTGTTCACCCTGTCGAACCTGTGGATGGTTTGAAAACAACTGATGGGTAGCCCGGGCGCGCCCCTCAATACCCTGGGCATCGGGCGTGTTGCTGAAAATAGCCATGTGCGTGAGCTGGGGTTCTTGCCGTCGCTGCAAGTCTTCCGCGCTTGTTGCTCGCAATAGAATGACGGAACCGACAACGTAAGAAACCTGTTGATTTTGCAGCATGCATTACAAAAAAGGGGGCAGATTTATCTCGATGCCCCCTACTTTTCCAGGTAGGGGGCACTTCAACTATTGACTATAAAATACGGTCTATTGACTCGGTATTTTTTGCGATTCGATCTTTTTATACTTCTCTGCAATCTGCTCTATTTTTTTCTCATCTTGTGTTGAAGACACCTCAACATAGTAATCCCAATGCTTTAACAGCTCTATACTTTGCGCATCGCCCAAATGAGCAGCATTTTGATTATATATTTTTGCCTTCTTGAAATCTTGCGGAACTTCATTACCCATAGCGTAGATAACGCTCAAGTTATTGTAGGCTATAATCGACCCAACCTCGCCAGCTCTTTCATACAAGGCGATTGCTTTATTTATATCTTTTTTTGTTCCTAAACCACGCTGATAGAGAACGCCTAAATTTGTAAGCGCGTCTGGGTGGCGCGGATACAAACCAATCGCTTTTTCATAATAGAGCAGACTGGTTTTATAGTCTTTTTCCGACTCATCCAGCCTGTCGTCGCTATAAATCCTGCCAAGAATATAGTTGAAGTGCGCGTTACCCATGCTGGAGAGCTTGAGCACATTGGAAAACTCTTCGCTGTCCTTAGGATAATTGTTTATTTGCAGACCCGGCGGATAGTCCAATTTCTTAACAATTGCCGGGGGCAAGGTCAAAGCTGTATTTTTCATATGATTATCCGAGGCTGCCGGCAAGGATAGAAGTAGCAACGATAAAGAGACAATGCTAGCGCAGCTGACGGGCGTTCGGCTCATCATGAATAAACCTCTTCAACAGCGAATCTTGACCCGACCACACCAATCGAAAAGTCCTGCGAAATGAAATTTAAAAGATCATTATTTTCCTCAGGATCAAAAACCTTGAACAAAACATCTGTTATGTCCGTGACCCGACCATCATTCCAGGTTACCGACGAGTTTAATTCGTGGATGTTTCCGTGCTTATCCAAAATTGAATCCCTGGTAAAGGACAGATCTATATTTTTCAAGCCAATGTCGATCAATGAGTAAAGCTCATTTGCCTCCGAAACCCCGTTGCTATTGATGTCTTGCCAAATCTTCAGATCCCCCCACGCGCTATCATTCTTGTCGATAAACCCATCAAGATTGCTGTCCAGAGCAGCGAGTGCAATGACACCATCTGCAGCCGTTCCACCGGTTGGCAAAGGCGTACGGTCTCCGAAAAGCTCTGTCCCATCATTTATGATGCCGTCATTATTTCTATCCATGACAAGAAACCCACTGTTTGTACCTGCCCACCCGGTATTAATAGGATGTGACTCTCCATCAAAGTCGAATTTGACACCATGCTCAATTGGCAAGGTAGTTATACCGCTCCCATCCAAATCAATAAGGAGTGGGGTTTTAAGTTTTTCCGGAACTTTGCTTATTTCCTTGGCCACACCGTCCGGAGTTGTGGCCAGATCAATTTCTATACCCGCTTTTGAAAGCAGTTTCTCTACAAAATGGATGCAGTTGTTGAACAAGAGATTGTAGTCCCCTGGGTCTATTGCACCGCTTGCATAGCCTCTAACCTGCGTCGCAAGAATATTCATCATATTCTCAAACTTCGGACTACCAGGAAGTTCAAATCGATGGGAGCTTGTTTCCTTGTAAATCTCGCGATCATTGAGCGAAATATTGTCACGTGAAGTGTCGTATTTCTCACCCGGACTAAAACCTATAGAGCCTCGATAGCCAGGCGTATCAATCTCTAAAAAAACATGCCCGGTCTTGGTCGTGTTATTACCCATGCTTGATCCCGCCTTCGCTGCATGTATGGTAAATGACGATCGATTTGAAAAAATCACTCCGGGTGAAGGACTTGAAGTTGTAGATAGCGTCTCTTCGTTTCTCACACTAATAAAGTGGTCTGGCATCGTGCAACCCTCTGATCAAATTTCCGTATATGGCTCTAGCGCGCTATTACTTTCACTAACGCATTCCAAGCGATCGTGGTTTTTCGCCTTGATCAAATACAGGACAAACGAGGAGGGTAAAAACTTATAGGGTATGCCCCTATAAAATATTGCAAAACATTTCGCGAGCATTAGTTTTGAATATCCCGCGACCAGGAATTAGCCAATCAAGTTCGCAGATTTGCTGAAATACACCTGACTAGCTGATCCGCCCCCATGCGTGAGCTCAAACCTAATGATGGCTCGAAAACAGCTGATGGAGATGGGCGAGTTGCGCGGAACACAGAGGCCCGGGCGAGTAAACCCTCAAGACACTGGGCACAGGGGCGTTCCTAGCCAGGGGAGGGCTTTTTTCACCAGGTTTCATTCTTAAAGATGTTGGCGAACATCCTCTAGCGTCTCGAATATCTCCTTTCCATCGGCGGCCGGAATATCCACTTCGCCAAACACCGCTTCCCAGTTGTCCAACGCCTCCAGCGTCTGATCGATGTAGTCATCCGGCTTGAGAAACCTGTAGTCCGCGCACAAGCGCCTGATCGCCTTCCTGGACGGACGCCCCTGACCGTCGAACGCGGTGGTGTGCTCGCCCATGCCGGTGGAGAAGGTCAGGTCATACGCGGGCGCGAGAACCCACTGCCCGTCCTGGCCACCCTGCCCCTCTTCGTAGAGAAAAGCGAAGTTCTTCGCGTGATCGTCGTAGTTGTGGGCCAGGCCGTTGAACACCATGAGCCGGGCCATTTTCTCCACTTCCTTGGCGCTCCTGGTGAGCGCGAAGGTCAGCCTCAGCAAGTCCTTGTAGTCCAGGCATGGGGTTCTGAAATCCGCATGCAGAATTCCGGCAGCGGTCATCATGTGGATTTTCTCGTTGTGCCTGCGATCAAAGCGCCGGGTAGCAAAGAAGCGCTCGTTGCATCCCTGCTCCGAGGGCACGGTAATCAGTTCGCAGTGAGCCATTTCGACCCCGGCGGCGCTGGCCATGCGGGCGTAGGCATATTCAATCGCGCCCATGGACCAGGGCTCCTGAAGGGCCCGGAATTTCACGATCCAGTGCGCGTAGCCCTCCGGCAAGGGTTCAAACGCCGAAACCACATGGGACAGATCCGCCGAGAACGCAACGGCGGCCTTGGGCCGTGCGCCCCCTGGCGAGCCACCAGCAATCCGCAGAGCCTTCAGGACCTCAACCGTCTCCCCCATCTGGACCCGGACCGACGCCTCATACAAGACTGAAAGGCTGATGGGCTCCCGAGCCACTTTTTCCGACATGGGGTAGTACTCAAGGGCACCCATGCCCCGGTTACCGATATAGGCCAGTCGGTCGAGTTGAGTCAGGCCATGGGTGACCCGCGAGCCATATTCCGCTGTAAAGAACCGCCCCATCAGCAGCAAGCCCCAACCGTCGGGAAGAGAATCGGCGAAGGCACCATGTATGCCCAGAAACAAGTGGCTATCGGGTTGCTGTGGCCGCTCATCGAAGGCCAGTTGGGGGGACAGATTGAAGCCCTGGGTCAGCCACTCCTTGGCATAGGTGAAGTAAGTACCTTGGCGGTTCCAACTAAGCACCCCCACCTGCCGCCCATGCATGAAGACGCCCAATTCCTCGATCGGCTTGTACTTCTTGATGCCTGGCTCTGTCATCGGGTGCCCCTCTGGCGTTTTGAGTTTTGCAGCTCAAACAGCGTGTTTGGCGAAGGTGGCTTGAACAACTTGAGCAGCGGATCGAGTTCATCCAGAGCCGCCGCAATCAGCACCATCGACTCGAGGGAAATGGCTCCCTGCAGCTCGAAACGCTTGATGGTCGAGGCCGGCACCCCGGATTTCTCGGCCAGGGTTTTGCGCGACAGGTTTTTTGACAACCTGAGGGCCTGTGCGTTTTTTCCGATCTCGGCCGTGATCTCGGACGGTGTGTACATAAAACGGGTAAGCGACATAAGGCTGCGTCTGCCTCCGACCTGCTGATTAATCAGCAAAATAATGGACAATATAAGATCCATTATAGGTAAATAAAGCCAATAATAGACCTTATATTATCCACAAAAAATCCACTTCCACCGTCTTGAGTAAAAATTTGTCCGAGCCATCCTCCATCGCCAACCCCACCTACGCTTAGGTAGGATGTCCCCTCCTTTTCCCCGAGGCTCGCGTCATGTTCATCGGCGTTTTGCTGGTCATCACCTGGCTGATCCTGCTTCTGCGCTACCCCGCCAAAGCCTTTCCCGTGTCCCTGGCCGCCGCCTTCGGCCTGGCCCTGGTGGCCTGCTGGGTGGTCTGGCTGGACAACCGCGAAGCCCAGCAACTGGCGCGCCTGGAACTGCGCCTGACCTACGTCCCGGAACATTGCCCCGCCGACCGGCCGTTGCAGGTCAAGCTCAATAACGGCAACAAAGTGCCCCTGATCGAGCTGCGCTGGCGGGTCGCTGCCTATGCTCCGGGGGACACGGTCAACCTCGCCGATAACCAGTACAGCGCCCCGCGCTACCGTGGCCCCGGCGAGTTGCAGGCCGGCGCCAACTGGCAGGACTGTCTGCCGCTGCCACCGCTGCGCCCGGGCTATCGCCCGCAAACCCTGGAGTTTCGTGCCGAACGTTTACAAGGTAGCTTCTCCCACTGATTCGCCCCTCCCCTCACCCCAGCACAAGGACCGCGCCATGCCCGTAGCGTTGATCACCGGTTGTTCCAGCGGCATCGGCCGCGCCCTGGCAGACACCTTCAAGGGCGCCGGCTTCACCGTGCTCGCCACCGCCCGCAAGGCCGAGGACGTCGCCACTCTGCAAGCCGCCGGCTTCACCGCGGTGCAGTTGGACGTGAATGACGGCCCGGCCCTGGGCGCCCTGAGCGAAGAGATCAACCAACAGTACGGCGGCCTCGATGTGCTGATCAACAACGCCGGCTACGGCGCCATGGGCCCACTGCTGGACGGTGGCGTGGAAGCCATGCAGCGCCAGTTCGAAACCAATGTGTTCTCGGTGGTCGGGGTGACCCGGGCGATGTTCCCGGTGCTGCGCCGCAGCCGTGGCCTGGTGGTGAACATCGGCAGTGTGTCCGGGGTGCTGGTCACGCCCTTTGCCGGTGCCTATTGCGCGTCGAAAGCTGCGGTGCACGCCTTGAGCGATGCCCTGCGCATGGAGCTGTCGCCGTTCGGCATCCGGGTCATGGAAGTGCAGCCCGGGGCCATTGCTTCAAGTTTTGCCAAGAACGCCGGGCATGAAGCCGAACAGTTGCTCAACGAACAATCGCCCTGGTGGCCGCTGCGCGAGGGCATCCGCTCCCGGGCCAAGGCCTCTCAGGACAAGCCGACACCGGCCAGCGAATTTGCTGCCGGCTTGCTCAAGGCCGTGCAACAGGACAAGCCGCCACGCCTGGTGCGCCTGGGCAATGGCAGCCGTGCCTTGCCGCTGCTGGCCCATCTGCTGCCCAAGGGTTGGCTGGAGAAGGGCCTGATGAAGCGCTTCGGCCTGGGGGCGAAGCTGTAAGCGCCTTCGCCGGCAAGCCGGCTCCTACAGCGCTATTCAATAGCGATCAAAGCTCCAGAATCGACACCCAGCAAGCCAGGGCCATTCCCAGCAGCGCCGCGGCGAGGATCAGATCGTCCCAGGTGTCGGCAATCACTTCCTCGGGAGCGGCGGGGTTATAGAAAATCCCCACCTCAGCGCCCGGCTTTATCCCGGAAAATGTACCGTTGAACTCATGCTTGACCAGCACTCCCCCGGCAGTCGCAAACTCGACCGTGACGCTCGAACGGTAGCTGGTACCCCCTCTCGAACCGGCCACTTGCTGGCTCGAAGCGCTGACCACCTTAGCAACGGCGTGCAACCCGCTCACCCGCAGATGGAAAAAATCATAGGCAACGCTGGCCGCACCCGCAGCGCTGCCCAGCACTATGATCAACAGCAAAAACTTGGCGACGTACTTCACCCCAGCGTTCCTTGCGCGCTCGAACAGCCGGCGAATATATAGCGGCGAAGAAACCATCAGCAACTGCCGACACCGCCGGCCAAGGCCTTGCTCATCCTGTAGCTGGCGCTGCGCTTTTCATTGTGCACTCAACGGATGCCGGTAAAATGCCCCACCCTTGAGGCTTGCCAAAGCCCTCAACAAGCCGCATGGAGTCGCTGGCGAACTGCTGAAATCCCCCCGCGCCCTCCTTCCATGCTCACCGCTACTCAATCGTCGTTCAGGGAATCCCCATTGAAGTTGCGCAACGTACTGCCATGGATCATGGCCACAGCACTGCTCGGCTGCGGCGCGCCGTCGCCAGACGAGGAGCTCAACGCCACCTTGCCCAAGGTCAGCCTCAACGAGCTACTGCCACCGGCGGTGGCCAACGAGCACTGCAACCCGGACCTGGACAGCGACCTGCTGTATGGCATCGGTTACCAGCTGTACAACGACAATCAATCGGCAGAAGCCCGCAACTGCCTGATCATGGCCGCGCCCACTCACGACCGGGCCCTGTGCTACCTGGCGAGCATCGCCGAGCAGGACAGCAGCAAGGACAGCGCCGAACGCGACCGTGAAGCCTTTGGCTACATGGCTTACTCGGCACGCAAAAGCGACGCCTGCGCCGAGTTCGGCATGTTCCAGAACTTCACCTTCGGCATGCGCGGGCAGACCCCGGATACGGCCCTGGGCCTGCGCTGGCTGGAGCGTTCCGCACGCCACGGCGATACCGATGCCCAGCAAACCCTGGTGCGCCTGCACAATAACAAGGGCAATCTGCCGCTGGCCTACAGCTGGGCCAGGGTCCTGGACGATACGGCGAAGACCGAGGCCTTGAAGCAGAAGATGAACCCGCAACAGATCAGCGAAGGCGAACAAGGCTACGAACAACTGAGCAAGAGCGTGACCAGCCAGGACAGCGTGCGCAAGGAGGCTCGGGAGGAAAACATCGCGGTGTACACGGCGAACATCCATATGGAGTACCCCGAGACGTTCAAGGGCATGTCCGTAGCCGATCGACATGCCTTCATGGAACAGGCTGTAGCCACGGTGAGCGCCCGGCCCGAGTTCAGCACCCGTGGCCAGCTGTACGCCTATGTGATGCTTGCCCGCAAGGCCCAGTTGCAGAAGGCCGGTGTCGACGTACTGCAGAACCCGCAGATTTTGCAGGTGCTCAGCGACCCAGAGTTGGAAGTGGCCGATATGCTGAAAAAGGCCGAGGTGATTCTCGGCCAGGCTGCCCCGTAACCCCGCCTTCACCGTAGGAGCCGGCTTGCCGGCGAAGAGGCCCGCGAGCCGAGTGCAAGCCTTGCGGCCGCCTTCGCTGGCAAGCCAGCTCCTACAGCGGTGGTGCGGTTCCGATTGTGCCCCCTCGCATTCCCAGTAGAATGCGCGCGCAGCATGGAATCGCTGGCGTCGACACTGAAGCACGGAACTGCTCACGCTCCCCTCCTCTGCCGTCCCGTCCCAGCCTGATTTCATGCGCGTCTTTTTTCATTCGCCGATCAGGGAATACCCATTGAAATTGTTCAACGCGCTGCCACTGGCATTGGCTGTCTTGCTGGCGGCCTGCGCCTCCACGGCTCCGGAAAACACCGAACCGAAAGTCCCCGAACTGAATGACACCCTGCCCAAGCTGACCCTGGAAAGTGTCTTGCCCAAGGTGACGCCCAACGAATACTGCAACCCATCCATGGATGCCGATCTGCTGTACGGCACCGGTTACAAGCTGGACGAGGCAGAGGACTACAAGAACGCCAAGAGCTGCTTCGCCATGGCCGCGCCGCACTACACCCGGGCCTTCTGCTACCTGTCCACCACCACCGATCAGGAAACGGACAAGCCCAAGGCCGAGCGCGACCGCGAGTCCTTCAACTACATCGCCTACTCGGCCTCGCAGAACGACTGGTGCGCCGAGTACGGCATGTACGCCACCTACTGGTTCGGCGACAAGGACATCCCCAAGGACCAGGACCTGGCCCTGCGCTGGCTGGAGCGCTCGGCGCTGCACGGCAACCCGGAGCCGCAGCAGAACCTGGCCGACGCCGCCGAAGAATCCGGCGACCTAGTGAAGGCCTATGCCTGGCTGAAGATCATCGACAATACCGAAGACACCAGCCAACTGGATGCCTTGAAAGGCAAGATGAGCCCGGAGCAACTGGCCGAAGGCGAACAACGCTTTGCCGACCTCAAGAAGCGCGTGACCAGCAAGCAAGTGATGTACGACGAGGCGCGGGATGAGGAAGTGGCGATTTTCTCCGCCGAAATCCATTTCGATATCCCCGACCTGTTCCAGGGCATGACCACGGCCGAGCGCCAGGCCTTTGTCAAAACAGCGATTGCCGATGCCCGGGACAGCGGCCAGTTCAAGCTGCATTACGCGGTGACCCAGTACATCATCGTTTCGCGCCTGGCCCAGCAGCGTTACCCCGGCGTCGACATCCTGCAGAACCCGAAGCTGGTGGCCGCCATCAACCACATTAACGACGGCTTGGAAGCCACGGCGAAAAAGTCCCTGGCGATCATGCAGAAAAGCTACAAATAACCGCGCGCCCCACCGTCGTAGGAGCCGGCTTGCCGGCGAAGGGGCCCTTGAGTCTTGCATCGCCTGGGCCGGCGCCTTCGCTAGCAAGCCAGCTCCTACAGCAGTCAGATAGACCGTGCAGCTCCCCGTAGGAGCCGGCTTGCCGGCGAAGAGGCCCTTGAGTCTTGCATCGCCTAGCCCGGCGCCTTCGCTGGCAAGCCAGCTCCTACAGCAGTCAGACAGACCCTGCAGCTCCTACAGCAGTCAGATAGACCGTGCAGCTACCCGTAGGAGCCGGCTTGCCGGCGAAGAGGCCCTTGAGTCTTGCATCGCCTGGGCCGGCGCCTTCGCTGGCAAGCCAGCTCCTACAGCAGTCAGATAGACCCTGCAGCTCCCTGTAGGAGCCGGCTTGCCGGCGAAGAGGCCCTTGAGTCTTGCATCGCCTGGGCCGACGCCTTCGCTGGCAAGCCAGCTCCTACACATGCCAGATCGCGCCTATTGAGGCTCCTGGTTGACCACGACGGTGCAGGTAATGCCGGCCGCCAGCAGTACGCCGTCCGGCACTTCGTCGATGTGGATGCGCACCGGCACACGCTGGGCCAGGCGCACCCAGTTGAAGGTCGGGTTGACGTCGGCGATCAGTTCGCGGCTCTCCGGGTTGTCGCGGTCGTAGATGCCGCGGGAAATGCTTTCCACGTGGCCCTTGAGCACTTCGCCGCTCATCAGTTGCATGTCGGCCTTATCCCCGACGCGCACGTGGGGCAGCTTGGTTTCTTCGAAGAAGCCGTAGACCCAGAACGAGTTCATGTCGACCACCGCCATCTTCGGTTCGCCAATGCGCGCGTAGTCGCCACGGTGCACGTTGAGGTTGGTGACGTAGCCGTCCACCGCCGCCCGCACCTGGGTGCGTTTGAGGTTGAGTTCCGCCGCTTCCAGCTGGGCCTGGGCGTGCTGGTAGTCGGCCAGGGCCGAGTCGGCGATGTTGCCGGCGTCGTCGCGGTTTTCCTTGGAGATCACCAGGTTGTCCATGTCGGCCCGACGCCGGGCGTTGACCTTGCGCATTTCCCAGGTGGCCTTCTTCGACGCCACCAGGGATTGCGCCTGCTTGACCGCGATCTGGTAGTGCTCGGGGTCGATCTGCATCAGCAGATCGCCCTTGCGCACCAGTTGGTTGTCCTTGACCGGCACGTCCACCACTTCGCCGGTGACGTCGGCGGCGACGTTGATGATGTCCGCGCGCACCCGGCCGTCACGGGTCCAGGGGGTGTACATGTAGTGCTCCCACAGGGTGCGGCCGATCCACAGGGCCAGGGCCAGCACGAGCAGGGTGGCGAGCAGGCTGAAAAACTTTTTCATCGCGGGGGTCTCAACGGTAGACAGTGAGCGCCATGGCGCCGAACAGACAGCAGAACAGGCTCAGGCGCAACAGCGCCGGGTGCCAGAAGAAGCGATACAGGTCATAGCCGGAAATGAACCGGTCCAGGGCCCAGGCCAGGGCCGCGGCGATGAAGAACATCAGGGTCATGGTGGGCATGTAAACGCCGTGGAAGGCGATTTCACGAGGCATGTTCAAGTCCTTGGGGTGCAGGCAGCGCCGGCTTGGCCACGGCATAGGCCGCCAGCGGCGATTGCGGGTCGAGCAGTGAGGTACGGATGAAGTGCAGGTAGCTCTTGACCCGGCGCAGGGCCGAGGTGTCGAAGTGCGGGGCGAAAGGTTCGTCGGTGGCCTGGACCCGGCTGATCGCGTGGTCCACGGCGATCAGCCCACGCTCCAGGTTGCTCTGGCTGGGCTGCAGGAACAGCCGCACCAGGGAGCGGCCCATGACCCGGATCGCCTGGCGCCAGGGCTGGGATTCGGCATAGGCCGGGTGCACCGGGAGAATCGCCTGTTCCTTGCGCAGCTCGATGATCGCGTGGCCGACTTCCAGCACCACGAACATCCAGCGCAGCAGCTCGCTCTGCACCTTGGGCTGGCCCACCGCCAGGCCATAGGCCTGGTGCAGCAGGTCGCGGGTGCGGCTCTCGAAGCTTGAGGCCAGGCCCTTGAGCTTGCCGCTGATGGCGTACACCACCTGGCCGCGCAGGTCCTGCTCCAGGCGCCGCCACAGCCAGCGGCTGTTGGGCGGCAGGATGATCGCCCCGGCCGCGGCGCAGACCAGCATGCCCATGACCATGGCGATGTAGTCGTTGATAAAGGTGTAGGGGTTGTAGACGGTCAGGTTGTCCGGCACCGAACCGGTGCTGAAGAAGATCAGCAGCCCCAGGCCGACCCCGGCGTACTTGGGCCGCGAGGCCAGGAACGAACCCAGCACGATCACCGGCGCCAGCATCAGGCACAGCAGGGGAAAGCCGTCGATCCAGGGGAACACGAAGAACATTTCGACGAAGCCCACCAGGGCGCCGATAAAAGTCCCGCAGGCCATCTGGAAGGCCATGCGCTTGGGGTTCGGCGTGGCCGCCGAAAGGCCGATGGTGGCGGCGGCGATCAGGGTCATGGTGGCGCCACTGGGCCAGGCGGTGGCCACCCAGTAGCTGCCCAGCACCACCAGCACGAAGGCCGCGCGGATCCCCGAGGCGGCGCAGGCCAGCCAGTTGGTCTGCGGGGTGTAGGGCTCGTCCCAGCGCTCGCGTTCGTGGCTGTGGTCGGCCAGGGAGGCGTGGGTCTGGGCGTAGCTGTGCATCTCGTCGACGAAGCGGTAGAGCAGCTCATAGGCAGTGTGGAAATCCAGCTGCTCGGCGTCGCTCGGGGCAGTTTCCTGGAAGGCCGCCCGCAGGCTGCGCACCCGCGCCGGCAGCTCGGCCTTGTAGGCCGCCAGGGCCGTGGCCAGGCGCGCGGCGTCGGGGCTGGTGAGGGCGCGGCCGGAGAAGCCGTCGAGCAGTTCCGCCAGGTCCTGCAGGCCGGGCTTGATCGCCGCCACCACGTGATCGGTGCCGCTGCTGCGCAGGCGTTCAAGCAGCTGGTGCAGGGCGTTGAAACGCGTGGTGATGCCCATGAACTCGCTGTTCAGGCGGCTCAGGCGGCCGTTGCGCCGGCGCATGTGCGGGTCTTCGAACACCGTAACGCTGCGCAGCCCTTCCAGGCCCACGGCTTCGGCAATGAAGCGCACGTTGCTGCTTTCGAAAATGTCGCGCTGGCTGCGCCCGCGCAGGCCGTCGGTGACGAACAGAGCGAACACGCCGAAACGCTGGTACAGGGCGTTGCGCATGGCGGCACTGGCGGTTTGCGGCAGGATAGCGGCGCTGACCAGGGTCGAGCAGAGAATCCCCAGGGAGATCTCCAGCACCCGCCACACCGCCGCCATGAAGGCGCCTTCCGGGTGGGCCAGGGCCGGCAGGCCGACCATGGCCGCGGTGTAGCCGGCCAGGACGAAACCGTAGGCGCGAAAGTTGCGGTAGCGCGCGGCACCGGCCGAACAGATGCCGACCCAGATCGCCAGGGAACCGAGGAACAGCTCGGTGTTCTGGGCGAACAGGGCGATCAGCGCCACCATCACCGCCGAGCCGGTCAGGGTGCCGAGAAAGCGGTAGAAGCTCTTGGCGAACACCTGGCCGCTCTGCGGCTGCATGACGATGAACACGGTGATCATCGCCGTACGCGGTTGCGGCAACTCCAGGCGCATGGCCAGCCACAAGGTGAGGAACGCGGCGGCCAGGACCTTGAAGATATAGACCCAGGTCACGCCGTCGCTGCGCGCCCAGTCAAAGAAACCCCGGCGCCATTCAAGGGAGTACAGCCAGCGCAAAGGGGCGGGCAAGGAAGTCATGGGAGCCTGCTTCAGTGGTCGAACACGGCCAGGGCCGCGGGGGTCTTGGGTGCCTCAAGGCGGTCTTGCGTGGGGACGTCGCGGCCGGCTTCAAGCCCGCCGCCCAGGGCCGTCACCAGGTCCGCCTGGACCGTCAGGCGTGCGGCCTGCACCTGCTGCTGGATCTGCTGCTGGTGAAACAGCAGGCTCTGGGCGTTGAGCACATTCAGGTAGTCGGTCAGGCCGCGCTGGAAGGCCACGGTGGCGATGTCGTAGGTCTTCTGCGCCGCAGCCACCGACTCGGCGGCGAAGGCTTGCTGCTTGTCCATGGACTCGCGGCGGATCAGTTGGTCGGAAATGCTTTTCAGCGCGTCCACCAGGGTCTGGTTGTACCGGGCCACAGCCAGGTCGTAGCCGGCCGCAGCTTCACCCAGCTGCGAGCGCAGGCGCCCGCCATCGAAGATCGGCAGGCTGATGGCCGGGCCGACGTTGTAGTTGAGCTTCTTGCCGGTGAGGAACTCCAGGGCCCCGCCACCGGTGGCCATGAAGCCGATGCTGCCCACCAGGTCGACGTTGGGGTAGAAGCCGGCGTGGGCCACATCGATGCCGCGAGCCTGGGCCGCCACTTGCCAGCGGCTGGCGACCACGTCCGGGCGCTGCCCCAGCAGTTCGGCGGGCAGGGCCGAGGGCAGTTTCAGCGCCGCGCCCAGGGACAGGCTCGGGCGCTGCAACTGCGCCCCCTCCCCCGGGCCCTTGCCGGCCAGGGCCGCCAGCTGGTTGCGGGTCAGGGCGATTTCTTCGTCCAGGGCATCCAGCTGGCGATGGGTTTCCGGCAGCGGCGCCTCGGCCTGGCTGACTTCGAAATGGGTGCCGAGGCCGCCGTCCAGGCGCCGTTGCGCCAGTTCGAGAATCTGTTGCTGTTGCTTCAAGGTGGCCTGGACCACGTCGCGCTGGGCGAAGTGCAGGGACAGCTGGATATAGCTGCGCACCACGTTGTTCACCAGTTCCAGCTGCGCTTGGCGGGCTTCGGCCACGCTCATGTGGGCCAGGTCCACGGCGCGCTCGGTGCTGTTGCTTTCGCGGCCCCAGAGGTCCAGGGCATAGCTGAAGCCCAGGGCGGCGTTGTTGTCCCAGGTGGTGGTGTTGGCCAGGGCACCGGGACCGTAGAACTGATCGGTGGGCCAGTTGTGGCGCTTGAGGGTGGCGTCACCCTTGACCTGCAACGACTCGGCCGACTCGGCGATACCGGCCAGGGCCTTGGCCTGGCGCACCCGCGCGGCGGCCATGGCCAGGCTCGGACTGCCGTGCACGGCGAGGCTGATCCAACGGTTCAGTTGGGGGTCGCCGTAAGCCTGCCACCATTGCGCGCTGGGCCAGTGGGCGTCCTGCGCGGCGGTCTTGATCGCCTCGTCGGTGGCCAGGGTGTTGGCGGGCAGGGTCTTGCCTTGTGGGGCAATGCCTCCGGTTCCGATGCAGCCGCTGATGGTTAACGATAAAGCCCAAACACTGAGGGTCTTGAGCCCTCTGCTGATGCGACGCGGCACTGCTGCGAATTCCTGAGATCGGGGGGGAGTATTTCTCTCGTAGGAGCTGGCTTGCCGGCGCAGCGATACGCCTGCTACACCGCGTTGCGCGGATCGCCGGCAAGCCGGCTCCTACGGATCGGCGCAATTCTAGGGGGCGGCCGTTGCGGCGATAAGCTGGGATTCCTGTGAATCTTTGTTACCGTAAACGCGATAATCCCTTGGTCGTCTATCCAAGCCCCCGTAACTTCGTGTCACAATTTGCAATCTCCCTAGAGAGCACCCCATGGACACCTTGCAAAACATGCGCGCCTTCTGTTGTGTTGCCGAAGCCGGTAGTTTCACCGCCGCCGCGGTGCAACTGGACACCACCACAGCCAACGTTTCGCGCGCCGTCTCCAATCTTGAGGCGCACCTGCAAACCCGCCTGCTCAACCGCACCACTCGACGCATCGCCCTGACCGAAGCTGGCAAACGCTACCTGCTGCGTTGCGAGCAGATCCTGGCTTATGTCGAAGAGGCCGAAGCCGAAGCCAGTGACGCCCATGCCCGTCCCGCCGGCCAGTTGAAAGTGCACACCATGACCGGCATCGGCCAGCACTTCGTGATCGATGCGATTGCCCGCTACCGCAAGTCGCACCCGGACGTGACCTTTGACCTGACCATGGCCAACCGTGTGCCGGACCTGCTGGACGAGGGCTACGACGTGTCCATCGTCCTGGCCAGCGAACTGCCGGACTCGGGCTTCGTGTCCCAACGCCTGGGGATCACCTACAGCATCGTCTGCGCCTCCCCGGCCTACGTGAAAGCCAACGGCGCCGCGCAAAAGCCCAGCGACCTGCTGAACCATGCCTGCCTGCGCCTGGTCAGCCCGGTGATTCCACTGGAGAAGTGGACCTTCGACGGCCCGGAAGGCCAGGAGATGGTCACCATCAACAGCTCGCCGTTCCTGGTGAACTCTGCCGATGCGATGAAGACCGCGATCATCAGTGGCATGGGAGTTGGCGTGCTGCCGGTGTACGCCGCGATCGAAGGCCTGCGCAACGGCACCCTGGTACGGCTGATGCCCAAGTACCGCTCCCAGGAGCTGAACCTGTACGCCATCTACCCGTCGCGCCAGTACCTGGACGCCAAGATCAAGACCTGGGTCGAGTACCTGCGCGGCTCGCTGCCGGAGATCCTCGCCGCGCACCAGGCGGAACTGGCGGCCTACGAGCTGAGCGGCAGCCTGACCGGCGCCCGCCTGGCCAATTGACCCGAGGGGCGACCTCGCCAACCGCCCCCTGTAGGAGCCGGCTTGCCGGCGAAGAGGCCCGCACGCCTTGCACCAGCCTCGAAACCGCCTTCGCTGGCAAGCCAGCTCCTACGAGGCGACGCGTTGCGCACTCCGTCCTCCTGCCTCCTCTTGTAGGAGCCGGCTTGCCGGCGAAGAGGCCCGCACGCCTTGCACCAGCCTCGAAGCCGCCTTCGCTGGCAAGCCAGCTCCTACGAGGCGACGCGCTGCGCACTCCGTCCTCCTGCCCCCCTCCCGTAGGAGCCGGCTTGCCGGCGAAGAGGCCCGCACGCCTTGCACCAGTCTCGAAGCCGCCTTCGCTGGCAAGCCAGCTCCTACGAGGCGACGCGTTGCGCCCTCCGTCCTCCTGCCTCCCTCCCGTAGGAGCCGGCTTGCCGGCGAAGAGGCCCGCATGCCTTGCACCAGACTCGAAACCGCCTTCGCTGGCAAGCCAGCTCCTACGAGGCGACGCGCTTGCGCACTCCGTCCTCCTGCACCCTTTGGCGGCGGCGGCAAAAATGTTAGCTTGCTTGGCATTCTCCCCGCCTGACGAGCCTTCACGCGATGAAAAAGACTGTACTTGCCTTCAGCCGCATCACCCCCGAGATGACCGAACGCCTGCAGCAGGACTTCGAGGTCATAGTGCCCAACCCCAAGCACGGGGATATCGCCGCGCAGTTCAATGAAGCCCTGCCCCGGGCCCACGGCCTGATCGGCGTCGGCCGCAAGCTGGGCCGGGCGCAGTTGGAAAACGCCGCACGGCTGGAAGTGGTGTCGAGCATTTCGGTGGGCTACGACAACTATGACCTGGCGTACTTCAACGAACGCGGGCTGATGCTCACCAACACCCCGGACGTGCTCACCGAAAGCACCGCCGACCTGGCCTTTACCCTGATCATGAGCAGCGCTCGACGGGTCGCCGAACTGGACGCCTGGACCAAGGCCGGGCAATGGCAGGCCAGCGTCGGCCCGGCGCTGTTCGGCTGCGATGTGCACGGCAAGACCCTGGGGATCGTCGGCATGGGCAACATCGGCGCCGCCGTGGCCCGGCGTGGGCGCCTGGGTTTCGGCATGCCGATCCTCTATAGCGGCAACAGTCGCAAGACGGTCCTGGAACAGGAACTGGGGGCGCAATTTCGCAGCCTCGAGCAGTTGCTGGCCGAGGCAGATTTCGTCTGCCTGGTGGTGCCGTTGAGCGAAAAGACCCAGCACCTGATCAGCCATCGCGAACTGGCGCTGATGAAGCCTAGCGCGATTCTGGTGAACATTTCTCGCGGCCCGGTGGTGGATGAAGCGGCGCTGATCGAAGCGCTGCAGAAAGGCCAGATCCGTGGCGCCGGGCTGGATGTCTACGAGAAGGAACCCCTGGCGGAGTCACCGCTGTTCCAATTGAAGAACGCCGTGACCCTGCCCCATGTCGGCTCGGCCACCACCGAAACCCGTGACGCCATGGCCGAGCGCGCCATGAGCAACCTGCGCAGCGCCCTGCTGGGCCAGCGCCCCCAGGACCTGGTCAACCCGCAAACATGGAAACCCCTGTAGGAGCCGACAACCTGGCCCTCCGGACAAACCCCATCGCGGGCAAGCCTCACTCCTACGACCGCACATGCCTCTGTAGAAGCGAAACCTGCTCGCGATGAACGAAAACCCGGATCACCAGTCAGATCGCCTAGCCCGCCTGGCCAACGCGCCGGTCCCTACAATGTCCGCCAACGGCCAGTGAATATCCGCCAGTAGCTCTCCGGCGAGGCAATGCGTACAGACTGGCCAATCCATAAATGAGGTCCTGCATGAAGTTGAAATACGTGCTCCTGGTCCCGGCTTTCTTCCTCGCGGCCTGTGATCAACAAGCGCCAACGGAATCGCTCAGTACCCCAGTCAAGTCCCCGCTGATGGTGGCTTTGGAGTCCATGGGCAGCCACTTCCAGCAAGAACCGAGCAATGTGATCGTGAATCAGAAAGTCGCCGGCGAGTCCCCGACAGAAGCGCTGGTCGAGATCGAGGAATCAGGGTTGATGGATGATTCGGTGTTCGCGGAAAAAACCATTTTCAGCCTGTCGATCGAGAACGATCGCTGGTCCGTGATCGACAAGACGACCCAGGTGAAATGCTACCCGGGCCGGGGCCATCAGGAATATTCGTCCGATCCTTGCCAGTAGCTCTCCCATCGCCACAATCGCCAGCAAGCCAGTTCCTGGAGGCCGCTTTGGGGGATCAGGCCAGCTTTCCGGAGCTGGCTACTGCCAGGGGCTTGGGCTTGCGAAACACCAGTACGTTACCCAGCATCACCAACACCAAGCCGGCCAGCGCTGGGGTGGTCCACTGGTAACCTTCGACAAACGCCGAAACGTTCAGCGCCACCACTGGGAACAGCACGGTGCAATACGCTGCGCGCTCCGGCCCCATGCGCCCGACCAGGGTCAGGTAGGCAGTGAAGCCGATCACCGAACCCGGAATCACCAGGTACAGCAGCGAACCGATGTAGCGCGTGTTCCATTCCGTCTCGAAGGGAATGCCCTGGAACAGGCAGTAGATCGACAGCATCGCCGCGCCATAGGCCATGCCCCAGGCATTGGTGCTCAGTGGCTTGAGCCCGGCCTTCTGCTGCAGGCTGGAAAGCATGTTGCCTGCCGAGAAACACAAGGTGCCGAGCAAGGCCAGGCCCAGGCCAAGCAGGGTTTGCGGGCTGGCGCTGTGGCTCACCAGTTCCGGCCAGAACAACAGGCCCAGCCCAAGCAGGCCCAAGCCACCGCCCAGCAACACGTTGCGGGCGATTTTCTGGCCAAAGAACACCCGGGCGTTCAAGGCGTTCCACAGGGTCGCGGTGGAAAACACCACAGCCACCAGGCCACTGGGAATCCACTGGCTGGCGTGCAGGAAACACATGAAGTTGATGCAGAACAGGCACACCCCCTGGGCCAGGCAGATCAGGTGTCCACGGCGGTTCATCACCTGCAGCTTGCGGGTCACTAGCAACAGGACGAACAGCACCAGGGCCGCCAGGGCGAAGCGATAAACAATCGACACCGCAATCGCCACCACCCCCAGTTGCAGTTTCAGGGCGATCCAGGTGGTGCCCCAGATCAGCACGGTGAGCAGGTAAAGCGATAGGTTCATGGCGCGACTCCTCGATAAGGAGCACAGTTTCCAACCATCGACGGCCAGTGCGCTTGCATAAACTTGCGCTTTTTATCGGCCCCGGGCAGGCAGCGCAGGCGCTACGGAGTAGGATGCGAAACACCGGCCACCGGACCTTTTGTTGACGCCAAGACCATGCCTGCACTGGATACCCTGCAAGTCTTTCAAGCCCTCAACCGCTCGCCCAATGCTCGCCTGGAGCACAGCGCCGAGCTCGGTGACGGCTTGTCTGCAGCCTTGTGGAGCAACCATCACGACGCCCAGGAGTATGAGGGGCCGAGCCATCACACCCTGTCCTGCTACCTGGCCGGCGGCACCGGCACCTTTCGCCGCGACCAGCCGGGGAGCAAGGGCGGTCCGGGCAAGCTGTGCATCCTGCCTGCCGAACACCAGTCGGCCTGGGTGATCAACGGCGATATCCGCCTGGCCCACGTGTATTTCAGCCCCGAGCAATTCGCACTGGGCTGCGTCACCCTGCTGGACCGCGACCCCCGGGAAATGCACCTGCGCGAATGCACCTTTCTCGATGACCCACAGCAGACCCGGCATTTTCAGCAACTGATCCAACTGAACTGGGACGAGCCCGGCGAACGCCTGCTCACCAGCAGCCTGGCCCACGAGATGCTCAGCCATGCCCTGCTCAGCCAGGTGGGGCTGCGCCAGGGCCTGCGCTTGAAGGGGGGATTGGCCGCCCATCAGCGGCGACAACTGGTGGACTACATAGACAGTCAATTGGAAACGCCCCTGAGCCTCGGCCAACTGGCTGCCCTGTGCAGCCTTTCGGAGTACCACTTCGCCCGCATGTTCCGCGCCAGCTTTGGCCTGTCGCCCCATCAGTATGTGTTGGCCCGGCGCCTGAACCGGGCCCGGCATCTGCTGCGCAGCACTCACCAGCCCCTGGGCGAGATCGCCCTGGCCTGCGGCTTTGCCAGTGCCAGCCATTTCACCAACCGTTTCCGCCAGGCCGAAGGGGGAACACCTGGAGAGTATCGCCAGGCATTCCTGCGCTGACTTCCACCTTCCACCCCCCCTCATATTCACGTTTCCGCCCTCAGTGGAGGCGTGCACGCCTATACGCCTGAATAAGCAGGAGGTGAATAGTCCTTACTTAAACAAGAAACATCTTACACAACAACAAAACTTTCCTTACTTAGTTACGCAATAAAAACCCACCTTCAAAACACCTTCATATGACACGATCCAAACCCTAATAAACCTTTATCAAATTTATTCAATTAACCACCTATTCACCAGACTGATGATTCTTGTTTAACCACAGACTCACTTTAGTCTCAGCCTCCGAACCCAGCCATTGCGCAAACATCGAGAAGACACATATAGCAAATAAAACCCGGCCAACCGAAAACACATCTTGGGTAATACTCACGCACACACCACACCAAAAAACCCACTCTTGTTATTCCAAGAGCCAATAACCCATACATATCGAGAACAGGTTAACACTCCCTATAAGCGCTCATTAATAGAGCGGTAATTCGCCTTGATCCGAGAACAACAAAAATAACGACAGAGGACGATCAAATGCCTTCTAGATGCTTGTCACGACAGTGGCTAAACCGCTATCTCCTGCTTTGCGCCTGTACCCTGGCCATCCCGGCAAAGGCCGACTTGATCGACGACAGCAGCGCCCGCCTGGAGCTGCGCAACTACTACTTCAATCGCGACTTTCGCGAGGGCAATGCCCCGAAACGTGAAGAATGGGCGCAAGGTTTTCGACTACACCTCGATTCAGGCTTTACCGAAGGCAGCATCGGGGTCGGTGCCGATGCCCTAGGCATGCTTGGCATCCAGTTGGACTCAGGTGCGGGACGAACCGGTACCGGGCTGCTGCCGGTGGGGCGCGATGGTCGTCCAGCAGACGAGTACTCGAAGCTGGCCCTGGCCGGGAAAATCAAGGCTGGCAAAACCCTGTTCAAACTCGGAGAGCTGGTCCCGCCGGTGCTACCGACGCTAAGACCCAACGACGGCCGCCTGTTTCCCCAAATCTATGAAGGTGGGCTGCTGACCTCGAATGAAATCGAAGGCCTGGAGTTTACCGCCGGGCGTTTCAGTCGAGTCATGCAGCGCAACGCCACGCACTACACGCCACTGACATTGAGTACCGTGAACCGGCGCTTCAAGGGCCATGGCGCCACGGCAGAACACCTCGACCTGGCAGGCGTCGACTATCAGTTCCAGAAGCAGTGGCTCGCTCGCTACCATGTCGCCCAGTTGGAGGATATCTACCGCCAGCAGGTATTCACCCTGGTCAACAAGACCGCCTTGGGTCCAGGTACCTTTAATACCGATCTGCGCTTGAGCCTGACCAACGACTACGGCAACGCCAAGGGCGGCAAGATCGATAATCGGGCCTTACAGGGCTTGCTGGGTTATGCCAACAACGGCCACAGCCTTGGCCTGGCTTACCAGCGGATGCTCGGGGACACCGGTTATGCCTCTGTCCTGGGCTCCGATGCCAACCTGATCAACTTGTCCATACTCGGCGACTTCGCCAATGCCAAGGAACGTTCCTGGGCACTTCGTTATGGCTATGACTTCTCGGCACTGGGTATTCCCGGCCTCGGCCTGCACAGCCGTTATATGTCCGCAAGCCATGCCGAGATTATTGGCACTCGCAAGATCGGAACCGCATGGGAACTGAATAATGAACTGCGTTATGTCGTGCAACAGGGTCCATTGAAAGACTTAAGTATTCGCCTGCGCAGTGCGATCTACCGCTCCAACTATGCACAAAACTTCCTTCGCGACACCGACGATGTACGCCTGATGTTCAATTATTCGTGGGCCATCAAGTAAGCGAACAACCAAACCCCGTGTAAACAATAAAACTCCTGGAGGAGCTATACACATGAAACGCCTATTACCAAAGAGTTTGACCAGCCTGTTACTGCTAACGCTGGTCGATACCAGTATTGCCCAGCAAAGTGCCCCACAGGAAATCATCCCGGAGGCCAGCCCGGGTTACCTGATCGGCTATTTGAGCCACGACGAGTTGCCCAATAGTTTGTTGCTGCTACCGCCACCGCCGGCTCCAGATACACCGGCTTTTTCTCTGGACCTGTACCAGTCTGAAAAGAACCAGGCCTTGCGTGGCAGCAAGCGCTGGGAGTTGGCAATCAGCGACGCCGAACTGAAATTCCCCGCCGCCGCCGAGGCCTTTGCCTGTGCCCTGGATGCTCCGATCAGTGAACAACAGACACCCGCGCTGTACCGGGTCTTGCGCCGTAGCTTGACCGATGCCGGACTGTCGACCTCGAGCGCCAAAGACCAATACAACCGGACACGGCCCTTTGTGTTCCACCAGCAGTCCAGTTGCACCCCGGATCACGAGGCCGCGCTGGCCAAGAATGGTTCCTACCCGTCCGGGCACAGCTCGATTGGCTGGGCATGGGCGTTGTTGCTGAGCGAACTGGCCCCGGAACGCGGCGATGCCCTTTTGGCCCGTGGCCGGGCCTATACGGAAAGCCGCATGGTGTGCAACGTGCACTGGTACAGCGATATCCGCGAGGGGCGTGAGATAGGTGCTGCAACCGTGACGCGCTTGCACAGCAACCCCACCTTCCAGGCTGATTTCGCCGCCGCCAGGCAAGAGTTGGCGGCGGTTCGCGCCAAGGGCCTGACAGCCAACCGGGACTGCGAAGCTGAAAGCCAAGCCCTGGCGCAAACATCCGGTGCTGATTAGGGCGCCAGGGTGATGACCTTGAAAGTATTGGCGTGAAACAGCGGATCCGGCTTCGGTTCACCCGGCGCCGGAGCCGGCTGGGTGAAGTCCATCGCTGCCAGGTAAGCCCGCTGACTACGGGGATCAAACGCCATGTTGTAGGCCATGGGCTGGGTACTGACCGTACCCAGCGCCTGGTAATGGTCGGCATCGAGCTGGGCAATCAGGCTGAGGTTGGCGTCCACCCCGCTGGCGATCAGCAAGCGCCGGGCCTGCGGATCGTAGGCCAGGGCGTTGACGTCCCGGGTGATCGGCAAGCTGGCCTTCAAGGCACCGTTGTCACGGTCAAGCACCAGCAGCATTGGCCGCTCGCCACGACAGGCGACGAACAGGCGTGCGCGCTGTTCATCCTGGGCCAGGGCACTGGGCCGTGGGCAATCGGGATACTGCCAGCGATCCAGTACCTTGAAGCTGCTGGAAGACAGGCGCGCCAGCGTCCCCTCATCGCGCATCGGCAAGAAGAAGCTGCCATCGCCCTTGAGCAACAACGGGTCGATTTTCTTCACCGCCAGTTCATGGGCGGCGGTGATCCGCTGTGCCTTGGGGTCGAATACGAACAGGGTCGAGCGATCGGCCCGACGCCCGCTGACGATGATCACCTGCCCGGTCCTGGGCTCGTACACAGCACTGTTGAGGTTGCTCCGGGTCACTGCGATACGCGTGAGCGGCTTGAGTGTGGATAACTCCACCACCGTCAGGCTGCCGTCAGTGTTGAGGACCAACACCCGGTCCAGTTCCGGCACGAACACCACACCATTGGCGCCGGCGGAATCCTCCAGAGTACGCACGGGCCGCTGCTTATCCACATCGAACACGCTCAGGCCATTGTCCCGTCGGGCAAGAAACAGGTAGGGCCGGGTCGGGTCCAGGGCGATAAAGCCCCAGCTGTCACCGGAGCCCGGCAACTGCGCCGTGTGCTCGCGGTGATACAGACGCTCATCGGCGGGAGCCGCCGCCAGGGCCGCCCCGCACAACGACAGAGTCAGGCACAGCAGACTCAAGGCTTTCATCAGAACTCCAGGGTGCTGGACAACGACACCTGACGAGCATCGCCCATGGACACGAAGAACTTGCTCACCGACGAGGTGTAGTAGGTCTTGTCGAACAGGTTCTTCACGTTGAGTTGGAACTTGACCTTCTGCCCTTCGACCTTGGTGTCGTAGGTGGCGAAGGCATCGGCCACGGTGTAGCCCGGCAGGTCGAAACTGTTGGGCGCATCACCGGCGCGCTCGCCGACATAACGGGCACCGGCACCGACCCGCAGGCGGTCGCCACCGAGCAGGCTGCCAAAATCGTAGACCGCCGACAGCGAGCCGGTGTTCTTGGCCACGTTCTGCAGTTGCTTGTCCTGGTACTGGGTGTCCTTGGTCACCTTGGCGTCGGTGTAGGCGTAGCTGCCGATCAGGCTCCACTGATCCGTCAACTGCCCGGTCAGGTCCAGTTCCAGGCCCTGGGAATGCACTTCACCGGCAACGCTGGTGACGGTCTCGCTGGCGGTGGCGGTGGTCACCAGAACATTGCGCTTGGTGATATCGAACAGTGCCGCGCTGGCCGTGATGCGCCCGGGGATATCCAGCTTGGCCCCCAGCTCCCAGGACTTGGCCTCTTCCGGCGCGATGGAGCCATCCAGCACTGCGGTGCCTCCAGCCAGCATGGCGATGCTGGAGTTGGGCTTGAACGATTCGGTGTAGCTGCCATAGAACGACAACTGGTCGGTGTAGCGGTACACCAGGCCGGCGCGAGGCACGAACTTCTGCCCGTTGCTGTCGGTGTTGACGTGGAACGGCCGGCCTTTACCTGCGTACTGGTCGTACTCCTGGAAGCGTCCACCGGCCACCAGGATCCACTGGTCGGTGAGGTGAATGGCATCCTGGAAGAACAGCGAATCGCTGCGCAGCAGATCGGTCTGGCCGCTGTCCGGAGCGCTGACCGTAGTCCCGGCCACTTCACGGCCATACACCGGGTTCAGGTAGTTGAAAGTGCTCCGGCTTTTCTGCCGGATCAGGTCGGCGCGGTAGATCTTGCGGTACTCGTCATCCAGGCCGAACACCAGGTCGTGCTGCATGCCGCCCAGTTGCACCTTGCCTTCCAGGCTGGCGGTGGCGTAACGATCAGTGGTCAGCGCGCCCTGGGTGCCGTCCATGGTCCGAGTCAGGGTGCCGTTGCTGTTCACCGCGGTCAGGCGCACCTGGCTGGCGTCGTAGGTCTCGCGGTTCCAGCTGTAGCCGAAGTGCGCCTTCCAGTCGTCGTTGAGCTCATGGTCGACCTCGAAGCGATACAGGTCAGAGCGCCCTTCCATGTTGTTGAACGGCTCGTCCAGGCGCCGGCTGGCCGGGATATTCAGCGGGTGCTTGGTCTTGGGATCAATGGCCGTACCGCGGTCGAACGGGGTCAGGAACTCGCGGTGCTCATAGGCCAGCAGCACCTTGGTGCGCTCGCCGTACCAGGCCAGGGACGGCGCCACCAACGATTCGCGGTGGGTGCCGAAATTGCGCCAGTAGTCCTCGTCTTCATGATCGACGATCAGCCGGTAAGCCAGCCCGGAATCACCGATCGGCCCGGTGGTGTCGAGGCTGCCACCGCTGCCGTTCTTGCCTGAGCCGTAGCTCGAGCCGCGCACGGTCAAGGCCGTGGCCTGCTGCAGTTCAGGCTTTTTGCTGACGATGTTGACCACCCCGCCCGGGTCCTGGATGCCATACAGCAGGGACGAAGGCCCCTTGAGCACTTCCACCCGATCCGCCGTGGCATTCAGCGCCCGGCCCTGCACCACCGGCATGCTGTCACGCATGATCGAGCCGTTGCGGTTATCGCCGAACCCTCGCAGCAGCACCGCATCCTGGGTGCCGCCCAGGGTGTTGGTCTGGGTGATGCCGCTGACATTCTTCAGGGCATCATCCAGGTTGCGCGGAGTCTGGTCCCGCAGCACCTGGGCCGGGACCACGTTGATGATCTGCGGAATTTCCTGGTTCAGTGCCTGGGAGCGTGCCACCGAGGTGGTAGCCGGCGGCTGATAGCTGGTGCTTTCATCGAGGCCCAAGGTACTGATGTGGGTGGTGTCCAGGCTCAGCCCGCCGTTCTTCGGCACAGGCTCAAGAACCAGGGTGTGATCGTCACTGCGCCGGTAGGTGAAACCGGAGTTGCCCAGCAGCCGCTGCAGGGCTTGCTCGGCGCTGAGCGCGCCGCTGACGGCCGGAGCCTGGAGGCGGTAAGGCGCTTCATCGGTGTAGACCACACTGATCCCGGTGACCCGGGTGAAATCGCTGAGGGCCTGGGGCAGCGGCTTGGCCGCGATGGCGAAGTTGAACAGCGCCTGGTGTTGCTCACTGCCGGCCTGGGCCGCCAATGCCACGCTCAGGGGCAGCAGCGCCAACCCCGAGACCACCAGCGCCGAAGCGCCGAACCAGCGTTTGACTGAACCATTTGCCGCCGAATTTGCCCTGGACTTCATGCTTGAGACTCGTGTGTAGAAACGCCGTGGATGCGAATGAATCGCACTTTCAAGCAGTACACGTGTCTCGAGTGGAAAAACCTCACCTGTTTTTTGAAAATATTTTCAACGCCGCAAAACCAGGCGCCCGTTAGCCGCAGCAGCGGCTAAAGGGCGCGGTTCGGATTAACGTTCCCGTGAGCGTCAGTTGCTCCGCTGGATACGCCCGGCGCTGCTGCTTGAGCCCACTGGCGTGCCCTGCTGGTCCATGTCCCGGAGGTACTGGAGCATGGCGTCCAGATCGGAAACCCCCAGGTCGCTGCGGTTAGTCCCGCTCTTGAACAGGCTGAAACGATCACCGCCATCCGCCAGGAAGCCGTTCATCACCAGGCGATAAGTGCCCTTGGCCTGCAGCGGCTTACCGTTCAGGCGAATGCTCCCCGGCACCACGCGGCTGTCCAACGGCCGCTTGGCATCCCAGCGATAGCTGAAGCCCTGGGACACTTGCAAGATGCTGGCATCGTCGGCGCCCTTCCATTGCTGGTTGAGCACCTGTTCGATCTGCCGACCGCTGAGGTCGAAGGCGATCAGGTTGTTGTTGAACGGCTGCAGGGTCGCCAACTGTCCGTAGTTGACCTGCGTCTGCCCCGGCTCCAGGGCCAGGTCGCTGCGAATGCCGCCGTTGTTCATGAAGGCGATCTGCGCCCCATTGGCCCGCCCGCCCGCCAGGTGCGCATCGGCGATCAGGTCGCCCAGGGGCATTTCCCCAGCGTCGTCGGCACGTCGGGCAATTGGCGAAGCGGCAATCGCGCCCACCGGCTTGAGCAGCACTTGGTTGCTGCGGGCTTCGACCTCCTGCTGCAGTTCGGCCAGGGCCTTGTCCTGTGGATAACGCGCCGGATCGGCCACCAGGTTGACCGCCTGGATGCTGGCTACCCGATGTTGGCCCGGGGTCACTTGCAGGGTCAGGTGGGTCAGCAAATGGCCGTAGGAATTGCCCTGGGTCACCAGCAGCGGCCCGACCTTGCACAGGTAGCCCTGGTGCGAGTGGGCGCTGATCAGCACGTCCACTGCCGGATCGAGGCGCCTGGCGACATCGACAATGTCACCACCGAGTTGCGAGCAGTCAGGCTTGTCGAAAGGCTCCGGGGTGCCACCGCCCTGGTGAACCACCGCGACAATCGCGTTGACCCCCTGGGCGTTGAGTTCGGGGATCAACTTATTGATGGATTCGGCTTCATCCGTGACCTGCAGGCCACGCATGCCCTTGGCACTGACCACTGAGGCCACATCCCGCAGGACTGCGCCGACAAACGCCACCTTGACCCCACGCACCTCTTCGATGCGATAGGCCGGCAACAGCAGTTTGCCGGTGTCACTGTCGATCAGGTTGGCCGCCAGGTAAGGGAAACCGCTGCCCGGGTAGTTGGGGCGCAACTGGCAGGCTTTGTCCGGCCGCGATGACTGGCAGCCACCGTTGAGCTGGCGCAGGAACTCGGCCTTGCCGTTATCCAGCTCGTGGTTGCCGATGGCGCTGAGTTTCATGCCCATCTGGCGCAGGGCGTCCAGGGTCGGCTCGTCGGCCCACATGGCCGACAGCGGCGGGCTACCGCCCACCAGGTCGCCGGCACCGACGAACAGCAATTGCGGGTCCTGCTGGCGCAGTTGGCCGAGCATGCCGCCGAGGGTAGCAATACCGCCCGCCTGGAGCTTGCGCACGCCGCCAGGGGCTTGCGGGTCCCTGATGCTGAAGGGGTTGGCTTGCAGGTAGCCGTGCAAATCGTTGATGGCGACGATGTTCACCGCCACCGGTTGCGGTTCGTGTGACAGGGAACTGCAACCGGCCAGGGTGACCAGGGCCAGGGTCAGTGCACCTAGCAGCCGAGGCATGGAAGGAAGACGCGACATGAAAAGAGTCCTTGGCAAGTCGGCAAAAAAATACCGCTGGCGAAGAGCGCGATCAGACGACGAAGGACGCTGAAAAACAGTGTCGGCTTCGCCGTCGATCACTCCCTGCGCCAGCGGCTACAGAGGGTAGATCATCAAGCCGGTTGCAGGCTGGCGTGGACCGCTGGCGCAGCCGCTGGAGCCTTTAGCGCCGTGCCCATACCGGCACGCAGCAGGAGGATCTTCAGGTGATCGGTGATGCGCTCGACCCGATCCTGGAAGTGGTTATGGAAGATCATGCTGCCCAGGGCGATGGCGATCCCCAAAGCAGTGGCGTACAGCGCAGTGCCGATGCCCTTGGACACTTCGCCAGGATCGCTGACGCCGGTCTCGGCCAGGGCCTTGAAGGTGTCGATGATCCCCAGGATGGTCCCCAGCAGGCCCAGCAGCGGTGCGGCGGTAACCACGGTTTCCAGCAGCCACAGGCCATGCATCAGCTTGCTGCGGGTGGCGATGTAGATCGACTCGCTGAGGTCTTCCAGGTCCTTGTGGCTGGCCAGCCCCTGCTTGTGCGCGAACAGTTCGCCAAGCATCTCCAGGGGCAGGCTGTTGCGCTCGCGCAGCGCAGCGGGCAGGTCGTCGACGCTGTGCATTTTCGGGTTGAGCACGGCCTCCAGTTTCTTCGCCTGGCGCAGGCTGAAACTGAAGTAGATGCCCCGTTCCACCGCGATAAAAGCGGCAATCGCGGCGGCGCCGTACATGGTGTAGAAGGTGATGTCGTGCAGCAGATTCATGTCCATCGTCATTTCCTCTTGTGCCTGAATCGAATCAGAACCCGGCTTCCAGGGAGACCATCGCGGTGCGTTCTTCACCGACGTTGTAGAAGGCCGTGCTCGGCGCCAGGCCATTGGTGCGCTGGGTGTTGAACGACACGGTGCGGGTCGAGGCCAGGTATTCCTTGTCGAACACGTTGAGCATGGAGAAGCGCAAGGTCGCGGACTTCAGCACTTTCTTGTCCACCGGCAAGTGGATACCGGCATTGAGGTCGAACACAGTGCGCCCGGAGATCTTCTCGTCGTTGGTCAGGTCGCCGTAGAAGGCGCCGACGTACTTGCCGACGACGTTGCCGTAGTAGCGCGAGTCGTCGTAGCCCAGGCTCAGGTTGAGCATGTTCTGCGGCACGTTGGCCAACTGTTTGCCGGAGGTCGGCAACAGCACGTTCTTGTTGGTCAGGTCGTCCATCTGCTCGGACTTGGTGTAGGTGTACGAGGCGTAGTAGTTGAAGTTGTGTGGCAACTTGCCGCTCCACTCCAGCTCCAGGCCGCGGTTCTTCACTTCGCCGACGTTGGCCACTACATAGTCGCCATTGAGGTCGGTGGTAGAGATCTGCCGATCCTTGAAGCTGATGTAGAACAAGGTTGCGCTCAGGGCCATGTTCTCTTCGCTGTAGCGCCAGCCCAGCTCCTGGTTCCAGCTCAGCTCGGGTTTCAGGCTGATGGCGTCACCCTTGTTGTAGAGCACGTAGTTGGGCGGCGTGCGCATGTTGCGGGTGACGTTGTAGAACGCCTGATTGTTCGGGTCGATCTGGTACTTGGCGTTGAAGCTGGGCAGGAACTGGTGGTACTTGGCGTCGCGTTTTTCCGGTTTGTCGGTGAGGCTGCCGAGGTTGTCGCCGTCACGTTCCACGTACTGGTAGGCCAGGGCCCCGGTCAGGGTCAGGTCCGGGGTCGCTTGCCAAGTGTCCTGCACCCAGAGCTTCTGCGCCGGGGTCACGGTGTATTGGTGACGGCCCTGGACCGTGGCGCCATTGCGGTCCACCAGTTGGTCGGAACCGTTGTAGTCGCCCCAGACATCCTCCGGCGCACCGTTGCCCTTGATCCCGATGAAGGGCTGGGTCTGGCGCTGGCGGGCGCGCTCGTACCAGTAGCCGAAGTCCAGGCTGTGTGCTTCGTTGAGGTCCCACTTGAGCTTGGTGGTCATCCCGGGGCGCCAGGTCTCGGTCCATGACGGGCGATAGTAAGTGCCAGTGGGCAAGCCGCTGAGGTTGTAGTTGCCGGCCTTGCTTGAGGTGCTGGACAAGGTGGTGGCGGTCTGGCCGCTGAAGCTGCCGCCGTTGGACCAGACGTAGTACGGGTTGAAGGTCAGGCTCAGGTCGTCGCGCAGCTGGAAGCGCTGGGTCACCGAAGCGGTCACGCTCTCGAACGGGTTACGGTTGAGCTTGTAGGACTGGGACACGTTGCCGTTCTTGAACACGGTGTTTTCCGAGTAGTCCAGGCGCCGGCCCTGGGTCTGGAACTGCGACTTGCTGACACTGTTGTAGTTGTAGTTCTCCTGCAGGTTGTACTTGACGATGGCGCTGGTTGAGTTGCCGTTGCCGTCTTCGAACAGCGTGCTCCACTCGATCTTGTCGGCCCGCAGGGTGCCCTTGCCCCGCCACTTGTCGCCCTCGGTGTGGGACGCCGAGACCCAGGTCTTGAAGCCGCCCAGGTCACCGGTGTTGAGACGGGCGAAGCTCTTGCGCACGTTGTTCGAGCCGATGGACTGCTTGGCGAACACGCCGAAGTCCTTGCTCGGGCGTATGGTCACCAGGCCGATGTTGCCGCCGCTGGAGCCAATGTGCGGGCCGTCGGCTTCCGACGAGCCCTGGGTGACGAAGACTTCACTTAAGTTCTCCGGGTCGCCCATCAGGTTCGTGTAAATCGCGTAGTCCCCCGAGTCGTTGATCGGGAAGCCGTCGGAGGACAGCCCGACCTGGTCGGAGTTCATCCCGCGCATGGTGAAGTTGGTGCCGCTCAGGCCCGTGGCGTCGGTACTGGAAACGTTGATCCCCGGGGTGTACTTGAGCTTGTCCACGGCGTTGGCGGTGGGGGCCATCTGGTCCATGGCTTCCTTGGTCACGGTGGAGCGCCCCTTGGCGCTTTCTTCCTTGATCATGTGGCCGTTGCCCAGGGTCTGTTTACCGGCAACGTTCACCGAACCGACGTCAACTGTATCGTCGGCCAAAACCAATGGCGCAAAACTGCCCAGGCCCGATGCCAGAAGCAGGGCATAAAGTTTATTGATCTTCACGGGTCAATCCCTTGCTTACAACTTTCGTTAATAGGTGATGGGTTTATTCCACGTTGTAACTAAAGGTCGCGGTAAACCGTTGCTTGTTCTTGCCGGAGAATGCATCCGAGGGAAACGGTGAGACTTTCTCCACGCGGCGCAAACTGGTTTGCGCAGCGCGATTGAGCAACATGTTCGGCGCCTTGTTTTCGATGCCACTGTCGAGCACGTTGCCGGCCCGATCGACTTCCAGCCAGATCACCACATCGCCCTGGGGACGTTGCAACGAGGCCTCGCGGCCGCTGGGGTATTGCTTGTGCTTTTCCAGTTCCTTGCGCAAAGCGGCGGTGTACAGACTTTCCTTGATCGCACCATTGGGCGCTGCCGGAGCAGGCACTGGTGCAGGTGTCGGTGCGGCAACCGCCGGTCGCGGCGCTGCCGCCACCGCGGGCTGCGGAGCCGGGGCACTCTTGGCGACTTCCACCGGTGCCGGTCGGGGCGGTTGGGGCTTGGCCACCAACGGCTTGGGCACGGGCGGTTTCGGCTTGAGCACGGGCTTGGGTTTCGGCGGCTCGATCACCAGCGGCTCTTCATCCGGCACCACCAGCGGTGGCTCGGGTTCGATCGGCAGCGGCTCGGGCTCAGGAGGCACTGGCTCGACTGCGGCCACCAGTTCAGCGGCATCAATCAGCGCAATCTCTACCGTGCTCTCGTCGTAGACCGGCTTGATCTGCAGGCTTTGCAACTGGCTGGCGTAAATGACCAGTGCCAGCAAAGCGGCCGGCAACAAGCACGCCACCAACTTGCGGGTTTTATATAAACCAAACATGGCGTCAGGACTTACGTGTAGCGATAGAGACGGAAGAGAAGCCATTGCCCTTGAGCAAATCCATCACCGATACCAGGCGCTTAACTTCAACACCCTGGTCGCTATTAATAATGATCACCAACTTTTCGCTGCTGTCGTTAAGCACTTTAAGTTGTGCCAACAGCGTACCTTCATCCAGGTCCTGGCCATCGAGTTGCAGGCGCTCTTGCAGACCCAGGGTAATCACCGCCTTGCTCTGCGGTTTCAGTTGTTGCGCGGTACTGGCGACCGGCAATTGCGTCTTGATCCCCACCGCCGGAATCACGTTGAGGCTGATGAGTACGAAAAACACCAAGAGGAACATCATCACATCGATCATCGGGATGATTTCGATATGGGCCTTTTTCTTTTTAGCTACATCCCAGCTGCGCATCACTTGTCCCCCTGCTTCAGCCATCCCTCCCTTGTGAGAGCTGAATCACAACCCTCGCCGATCCTGACCATGTGTTCAGGAATGCGCAGATCATCCGCGCTACGTGTAACGGTTTAGTGACAGAACGGGGTGATATCGATGAATGTTCGGGAGCTCTGGGATGGGGGTCTCAGCGCAGGACGATGAGCCTTCCGAGTACCTTGTGCTGCTCAAAGCCCAGCGCCGCCTGCAGGGAGTCGAGAACTGCCTGCGGGTCATGGCTGGAAAAGCTGCCACTGACCCGTCGGTCAGCCAACTGATTGTTGAGCATCAGGATACGTCCCGGAAAATAGCGTCGCAGGTCTTCGACCACCTCGGCCAAGGGCGCGTGATAGTAGTTCAGCCAGCCTTGACGCCAGGCCAGTTGCGCCTCGCTGTCGACGCCATGCAACGGTTCTGCCTCGCCCTGGCCGTACGCCACTTGCTGGCTGGCGCCGAGCACCTGCTGCGGCGCACCTTTTGCCGCGGTGACGGCAACCCGCCCGGACAGCACCGTGACCTGCGCACCCCCGGGTTGCAGGCGCACTTCGAACTGGGTGCCCAGGACCCGGGCCTCGCCCTGCCCGGCCTCGACCACGAAGGGTTGCCCGGTATGGCTCACGCTGAAGAAACCGGCCCCGCGCCGCAGTTGCACATGCCGTTCGCCATGGCTGAAATCCACAGCAATCGCACTGTCGGCATCCAGGGTCACAGCACTCTGGTCGGCGAGAACCACGGTACGTACCTGGCCCGGGGCCGAGACGTAATCGGCTCCCAGGTCATCGACCCAGCGCCCGAGTTGCCAACCGGCCCCCAAGGCCACCGCCAGCACCACACTGGCGGCCATGGCCAGGCCTGCCGACCAGCGCCGCCGAGCGCGCCCCTTGGCCGCATCCATGGCACGCAACAATCCTTGCAGGGCAAAAGCTTCCTCGGTCGCCAGAGTGCGCGCCGGTTGTTCGCTCAACTCCCACAGCACCTGGGCCTGGGCATAAGCCTCGATATGTGCCGGATCGGCCTGCAGCCAATGGCTGAAGGTAGCCTGGTCGCCGCTGCTGGGTTGATCGTGGAGCAGGCTCAGCCAGGCCAGGGCGGCCTGTTCCTGGGCGGGCGTCGGGATGACGCAGGAGCGGTGGTTCACGGTGCATTCCTTGGCGTGCGCGTGGTCGCGGGTTCCCGCAGGCTGGCCTTGCAGGCTTCGAGGGCGCGCATCATATGTTTTTCCACGGCACTTTGGGACAGCCCCATGGCCTTGGCAATTTCGGCGTACTTTCGCCCATGGATGCGGTTGAGCAGGAAGATCTGCCGGGTACGCTCCGGCAGGCTGCGCAAGGCGGCCTCCACATGTCGCAGGTCATTGCCGGCTTCCAGCGCGGCCTGGGGCTCGATGCTGCGGTTGTCCTGCTGCTCCGGCAACCAGCCTTCACTGACCCGCACCCGCGCGCCTTCACTGCGCAGATGATCGATGGCAATGTTGCCGGCACAGCGCAGCAGGTAGGTGCTGAGTTCCTCGACCTGCACCAGCGGCCGACGCCAGAACCGCAGGAACAGGTCCTGCACCAGGTCGGCGGCCGTCGCCCGGCAGCCGACCCGACGGCTGACCAGGGCCTCCATCTGCGAACGCTGGGACAGGAACACCTGGAGAAAATGCGCACGGCTGCCCCGTGGATCGGGGTGATCCAACTCAGTGGGTTCCGGTGGCAGGGTGCTCATCACCGGCCGCTCCCTCAGAAATGCGCCAAGGCGGCGACCGGACTGGCCAGCAAGCTGGCCCCCGCCATCGACAGCACCAGGCGGGGGCGATAAGGCAGCAGCAGTACCAGCAGCAAGGCGCTGCACATCAACACCGCACACCACTGCACCAGCCCCAGGCTCCAGCCGGTATCCAGCACCGCTGCCGCCAACGACAGGCCCAGCAGCAGCCAGCCTCCCAGGCGCAAGCCATGCCGGCGCCGAGCCGTGGGCTTGTAGCCGAACAGCTCGCCGTGGTGCCGGTCCAGGGACAGGCACAGGGCGGTGAATCCGGCATAACAGAGCAGCAACGCCAGGAGCATTCAGTTCACCTCGGTTTCAGGGGCCAGTGGACGTGTACGGGTGGCACGCGGCGCGGCACGGGCGGCAACATGCCCGGCGCGCTGCATCTTGCGCGCGGCCCAGGCCAGGAACAGGCCGCCAGCCAGGCACGCCAGGTCGAAGCCTGCCAACATCCAGTCACCCCGGACCATGAAGCCATCCATCCGGCTAGGGCTGGTCAGGGCATCGAGCAATGGAATGCTGGTGAACAACAGGGCAGCCAGGCTCAGTTGCTCGACCCAGGCGCGACGGCCGCGCCGCAGCGCCGCGTGCAGCAGGCTCACGCCCCAGAGAATGAAGAAGCAGTTGACCTCCCAATCGGCACGCTCGGCGAACGCCACCGGCAACAGCCGATTGGCCCAGAAGAACCCCGCCACCGCGATTACCAGCCCGGACATGCTGGCGATGTTCAGCACTTCCACCAGCCGCAACTCGAAGGGCATCACCGCACTCTTGGCGTGTTTCAACTGGCGCTTGCCGAGCCAGATCACCAGCCCGGTGCCGATCATCGCGGTGCTCGCCAGGCCACAGATAAAGTACAGCCAACGCAACACCGGGCCGGCGAAATTGCCCACGTGCAAGCCGTAGAAACTGCCGCTGATGGCCTGCGGCAGGGACTGCTCGGGGCTGGCTTGCAGCGGCTGGCCGGTCACGCCGCTGAACGAGCGCATGCTGCCGAAGTCCCGGGCGACCTGATCGGCGCGGTGGCGATAGACCAGAACTGAGGCATTGATATCTCCCGGATGATTGACCACCAGCCGTCCCACACGACCGCCCGGCCAATGCGCCAGGGCCTGCTTGAGCAGCGGGTCGAGGGCCACCAGCGGTGCCGGCTGCCCGGCTGCCGGCGCGCTGTTGATGGCGGGACGCAGGTCCTTGAAGAAGGCATCGGTGTCGCCCTTGTAGGACGCCAGGATGCTCGCCGGCATGACCATGGACATGAAGATCACCAGGCTGCTGTAGGTGATCATCAAGTGAAACGGCAGCACCAGCACGCCCACCGCGTTATGCCCATCAAGCCAGCTGCGCTGGCCCTTGCGCGGACGGAAGGTGAAGAAGTCCTTGAAGATTTTCTTGTGGGTAATAATGCCGCTGATCAGCGCCACGAACATCACCATGGCCGCCGTGGTCGACAACCACCGGCCCCATGGATAGGGCATCTGCAACTGGAAGTGGAAGCGGTAGAAGAACTCGCCGCCACGGGTGTCCCGTACATGCAGTTCGCCGCCGGTAGTCGGGTCCAGGAGTTTCTCGGTAAAGGTGCCGCGTTCACCGGGCTTGCTCGGCGCCTGCCAGCCCACCGACAGGCTTGGCTGGCGGCCATCGGGCAGATTGATGAACCAACGTTGCGCCCCCTGGGCGTGCTGCTCCAGGTAGCGCTGGGCGACTTCCAGGCTGGCATCGGCGTTCAAGGTTCGGGACGGCGCCTCCGGCTGCATCCAGTGGGTGATCTCATCCTTGAAGTAGGACAAGGTCCCGGTGAGAAAAATCGCGAACAACAGCCAACCGAACAGCAGCCCGCTCCAGGTGTGCAACCAGGCCATGGACTGACGAAACCCTTCTTTCATGGGAACGCCATCCAATACGCACCGCCGGCGATCAGCCCCAGCCCGAGGCTCGGCACCAACAAGCCGAGCCAGGCCTGCCAGGCCGTGCGACAGGCAAAGCACCAGAGCACCGCCACCAGGTAGAACAGGAACGAGCTGAGCATCCCGCTGACCACCGCATCGGCCTGGGGCAAGGGCAGCAACAAGGTCAGGCAGACACTGGACAGCGCCGCCAACAGATAACCACCCACAACCGCAGCGCAGACCCGCGAGGCAACCGCCAGACGATAGGAAGCGGGAGTTCCGCCGACCTTGCTTTTCATGTTTGGACCTTACAGCGAGGAGAAGCCCGGGACGTTGCATAAGCGGCCGGACGCAATAGGCGGACAATACTAATGATAAATATTCTCATACGCAAAAAGCACCGACGAGCTCCGTCTGTTTCCATCGGTCCGGGCTGATTGCCGAATGCCATATCAGAACATTACAATGCGAACAATTCTTGTTCTCTTATGCGTGCGATTGCCGCAGGAGCGTTCGGCTTGTCCCACTCCGCTACCGTCGAAGGCCTCTATCAGGCCCATCACAGCTGGCTGAACAGCTGGTTGCGGCGCCGGCTCGGCTGCCCCCACAGCGCCGCCGACCTGGCCCAGGACACCTTTATCCGCGTGCTCAGCGCCCGGGAAACACCGACCCTGGTCGAACCTCGGGCGTTTCTCACCACCATCGCCAAACGAGTGCTGTGCAACCACTACCGGCGTCAGGACCTGGAACGCGCCTATCAGGAAACCCTGGCGCAGATGCCGGAGCAGGTAGCCCCCTCCGAGGAGGAGCGAGCCATCATCCTGCAGACCCTGATGGAGCTGGATGTACTGCTCGATGGCTTGCCGCGCCCGGTCAAGCGCGCCTTTCTGCTGTGTCAGTTGGACGGCCTGACCTACGGCGAAATCGCCCAGGAGCTGAACATTTCCATCGCCACGGTCAAACGCCACCTGAATAAAGCCGCCATGCGCTGCTACTTCGCCCTGTGAGCCCCGCGATGAATCCACAATTCAATGGCCAGCCCGACTTCAGCAATCAGGTGGCCGAGCAGGCGGTGCACTGGCTGATCGAAATGCAGGGCGGCCCCTTGAACCCGCGCCAGCAACAGGCCTGGCAGCAATGGCACGATGCCCACAGCGAACATCAACGGGCCTGGGAGCATATCCAGCGGGTCAATCTGCGTTTGCGCGGTTTGTCCTCGCCCCTGGCCCATGCCGCCTTGAACGCACCTCAGTCCGGCAGCCGGCGCCAGGCGCTGAAGCTGCTGCTGATTCTCGGCGCCGGTTCGGCTGCGGCCTGGGGCCTGCGTGAACACAACCCACTGCCGCCGCTGCTAGCGGACTACCGCAGCGCCGTGGGCCAGCGACGCACGTTGCAACTGAGTGATGGCAGCCAACTGCAACTCAACACCCGCAGTGCCGTGGATGTGCATTTTGACCGCGAGCAACGGCTGATCCGCCTGCTGGAGGGCGAGATCATGCTCAGCAGCAGCAAGGACCCGCGGCCACTGCTGGTGCAGACCGCCCAGGGGCTGGTGCGCTCCGCAGGTGCCAGGTTGAACCTGCGGCAATTCCAGGATCGCACCCAGGTGGCGGTGTTCAGCGGTACTGCCAGCGTGCTGCCGGAGAATTACCCGGCGACACCGCCCGCGGTGCCCGCCGGGCAGCAACTGTATTTCAGCAGCAACAGCTGGCAAGCCCCCCGGGCGCTGGATGCGGGCAGCGGCGCCTGGAGCGAAGGCATGCTGGTGGCGGCGCACATGCGCCTGGCGGATTTTCTCGACGAGCTGGGGCGTTACCGCCGTGGCCAGTTGAACTGCGATGCGCGGGTGGCGGACCTGCTGATTTCCGGCAGCTATCCCTTGGAGGACAGCGAACGGATTCTCGATCTGTTGGAAATCAGCCTGCCTGTCAAAGTCCGGCGGTTTACCCGGTACTGGGTCACTGTCGAGGCGCGGGTGTAATTCTGACCCGCTGCTGCCCCTGAACCACGGCCACCACATGGGGCGTGCTCCAGGCCAGGAAAAAACTTTCATGACCGATGAGCCGTTTTGCCCGGCTCGGGTGACAGAGAAGGAAAGCCACCTTGATTCCCCCTTCTCAGGATCGCCGCTCATGACCCCGCAACCCACCCGCCTCACTCCCCTGGCCCGCAGCCTGCGCCACTTGCTGCTGGGAGCCAGCCTGAGCCTTGCCAACCTGCCATTGCTGCAGGCCGCCGAGGCCAAGAGCTATCACATCGCCCCGACATCACTGGAAAGCGCGCTGAACCAGTTCGGGCGTGAAGCCGGGGTGCTGATTTCCTTCGGTTCGCAGGTCGCCAGCGGTGTACAAAGCCACGGCCTGGAAGGTCACTACAGCCCTGAAGAAGGTTTGCAGACCCTGTTGCAAGGCACCGGCCTGCAAGCCCGGGCCGAGGGCAACAATGCCTTCAGCCTGCAACCGGCAAGCACCGAGAGCAGCCCGGCAGCGCTGCAACTGGGAGCGTCCACCGTGGTCGGCGACTGGCTCGGCGATGCCCAGCAAAGCAACGTCTTCGAGCACCCTGGTGCCCGGGATGTGATCCGCCGTGAAGAGTTCGAGCGCCAGGGCGCGACCCAGGCGCGGGATGTGCTCAACCGCATACCCGGGGTCAATGCACCGGAAAACAATGGCACCGGCAGCCACGACATGGCGCTGAACTTCGGCATCCGCGGGCTCAACCCGCGCCTGGCATCACGCTCCACAGTGCTGATGGATGGCATCCCGGTGCCGTTCGCCCCCTACGGCCAGCCGCAACTGTCGTTCGCCCCCATCAGCATGGGCAACATGGACGCGGTGGATGTGGTGCGTGGCGGCGGTGCTGTGCGCTACGGCCCGCAGAACGTCGGCGGCATCGTCAACTTCGTGACCCGGGCGATTCCCGACGCGCCGACGGTCAAGGGTGGTTTTCAGACCGAGACCAGCCCGTCCTCCAGCCGTGACGGTTTCAAGAGAACCGGCAACCTGCTGGCCGGCGGTACCGCCGACAATGGCCTGGGCGGTGCCCTGCTGTATTCCGGCACCCGCGGCGGCGACTGGCGCGAACACAGCGACACGCAGATCGACGACCTGATCCTCAAGGGCAAGTACCAACTCGATGAGGCCAACAGCTTCAACGCCATGGCCCAGTACTATGAAGGCCAGGCGGACATGCCCGGCGGCCTGAACGTGGCGAACTACAAGGCCGACCCGTATCAGTCGACCCGCCCCTACGACAAGTTCTGGGGTCGCCGGACGATGTTCAACGTCGGCTACCGCTATCAGGAAGATCGCCGGGAATTCACCGTCAACAGCTTCTTCACCAAGACCCTGCGCAGCGGCTACCTGGACCAGGGCAGCTTCCTTTCCCTGTCGCCTCGGGAATATTGGGTGCGCGGCCTGGAAACCCGCTTCGCCCAGGGCTTCGACCTGGGCGACAGCAGCCACGAAGTGGGCGTCGGTTATCGCTACATCAACGAAGCCGGCCATGAACTGCGCTATCGCACGCCACTCACGGCCAATCAGCAACTGCCGACCACCCGTAGTCGCAACGACCGTGATACCCGTGGCGGCACCGAAGCCCACGCGTTCTTTGTCGACGATCGGATCGACATCGGCAAGTGGACCCTGACCCCGGGCATCCGCTACGAGATGATCGAGTCGCAGCAGAGCAACAACCTCAGCCACGTCAAATACAAAGGCGACTACAACACCGCGCTGCCGGCACTGAACGTGATGTATCACCTCAACGACAGCTGGAACCTCTACGCCAACACCGAAGGCTCTTTCGGCAGCGTGCAGTACAGCCAGATGCCCAACCGCGTGGCCAGCGGCGAAGTCAAACCGGAAAAGGCTCGCACCTGGGAAGTGGGCACCCGTTATGACCATGGCGCTCTGCGGGCGGAGATCGGGGCGTTCCTGATCAACTTCGATAACCAGTACGACAGCAACCAGACCAACGACACGGTGATCGCCCGGGGCGAAACCCGTCACCAGGGCATCGAGAGCAGCATCAACTATGCCCTCGACGGCCTGGACCCGGCCCTGGCGGGTTTCGATGTCTACGCCACCTACGCCTACGTCGACGCCAGCATTCGCGAAGACGGGGCGAACAAGGGCAACCGCGTGCCCTTTTCTTCCAAGCACAAAGGCACCCTGGGCGTGAGCTACACCGAAGGCCCGTGGAAGCTCAACTTCGACAGCAGCTACCAGAGCAGCCAGTTCGCCGACAATGCCAACACCGCCACCGAAAGCGCCGACGGCAGCACCGGGCGCATCCCCGGCTACATGCTGTTCAGCAGCCGCGCCGGTTACGACTTCGGCCCGCAGCTGTCGGACCTGAATGTCGCGGTGGGGGTGAAGAACATCTTCAACCACCAGTACTTCACCCGTTCCTTCGACGACAACAACAAGGGCAAGTACGTGGGTGAACCCCGCACCCTCTACGTACAGACCTCTGTGGCATTCTGACCAGCGACCATGACCTGCGCCGGCTGGCCGGCGTTGGCTGCGCAAACGAAAACGGGCCTGCAATGCAGGCCCGTCGGTGGGGGGTAAAACTCAGCCGTCAACTATTGAGCGCGGCCTGTTGGTTTTCCAGGAATTCTTCTTCGAGCAAGGCATCAGCCTCGCTGCCATCGGTGCTGGGCACGGCCGCCGCACGTTTGCCGCGCAGTTTGCCGAACATGTGTTCCAAAGCACTTTCCAGCTTGACGGTGGCGCCGTCGATGGCCTGTTCCAGTGTGTCGGCCTTGTGGGTCACGGAAATGGGTTGGTGACCTTTCGGACGGGCTTCCAGCTGGCAGCGCATATCGTCCGGACCTGACTTTCCGCCGTTCTCGTCCCGCAGGTGGACCACTACCCGGGTGAGGTCTTCTTCGTAGCGTTCGAGCGTGCTTTCAACGGTGCTGCGCACCCACTCCTCCAACCGAAGGCTGCTTTGAATATGGTTATCGCTATGGACTTGGATTTGCATAGTTCTTCCCTTATTTCAGCTTGCTCGTAAGAGGGTCAAGGCAATGCACTTGAACCTGCATTTCGTGACCTCTTGATTACACAATTAGGCACCGCGACGAACATTTCAAGCCCTGAAAAAAGATAAATATTCATACGCAAATAAACCCGGACAAACTGCAATAGCGCTGTTAATGTCGGGAGTTAGCCCGGCTCAGGCTGCAGTCGCAACCGCTCACAATCGCCCCTCTCCCAGAGGGTGCAGGCCGCGAAAAATCGCCGCCTCCTCCACCAGCCAGTCATGCACCGCGCGCACGCCCGGGTGATTCAGGGCGCCTGGTGCATAGAGCAATACATAGCGCTTGTGATTGGGCACCGCGAGGCCAAAGGGCACGATCAAGGTGCCACGCTCCAACTCGTCGTTGAGCAGGGTCCGCCGGGCAATTGCCACCCCCATGCCAGCGATCGCCGCCTCGATGGTCAGGTGGTTGCGGTTGAAGGTGTGGCCGCGGCGCACATCCGCGCCTTCAAAGCCAATGGCATTCAGGTAGAACTCCCACTCGGCGTACTCGTAGCTGCCGCGCCAGGCGGTGATGTCATGCAGCAACGGAAAATGCAGCAGGTCGACCGGGCCGTGCAGCGGCGGCCGACCCCGCAGCAGGCTCGGTGCGCACACTGGGAAAATCTGCTCATCCAGCAGCGCAGTGGATTGCAGGCCGGGATAGCTGCCGTCGTTCAGGTCGATGGCCAGGTCGAAGTCGCCTTCGTGCAGGGCCACGCTGCTGTCCTCCGCCACCAGGCGCAGTTGGATTTCCGGGTAACGCTGCTGCAGGCGCGGCAGGCGTGGGGTCAGCCACTTGCCGAGGAACGAAGGAATCGAACGCAGGCGCAGCGTACCGCCGATCATTCCGGCGTCCAGGCGGCGCAATTCGGCATCGATACTGCCATAGGCCTCGCTCACGGTCAGGGCCAGGCGCTGGCCCTCGGCACTCAGTTCGACGCCTCGGGCCCGGCGGTGAAACAGGCGGAAACCCAGGCGTTCTTCCAACTGGCGGATCTGCTGGCTGACCGCCCCGGGGGTGATGTGCAGTTCCTCGGCGCAGCGGGTAAAGGACAGGTGCCGCGCGGCACAGGAAAACACATGCAGCCAGACATAGGTCTGGGCATGAAACTGACGGCTCATCGTTTAGTCCTGCTAAAGGATCTCTTAGGAAGTTTCGTTGGTCAGTGCTGACCCAGGCGGGCAGTATCGCCGACATTGCGCTTGGCCTACAAAAAATGGCAGCGATCTACCTTCCATTGCTTGTAAGGCTTTAGCATGGCTATCAGTGTTTTCGATCTCTTCAAAGTCGGTATCGGCCCCTCCAGTTCCCACACCGTGGGCCCGATGCGGGCGGCCGCGACGTTCGTCCAGGCGCTCTTCGAGCAAGGCCTGGAGCAACAGGTGCGGCGTGTGCAGATCCGTCTCTACGGCTCCCTGTCCGCCACCGGTATCGGTCACGCCACCGACCGCGCCAGCGTCATGGGCTTGATGGGTGAATGGCCGGACAGCATCGACCCTACCAGCATCGATCCGCGGATCCAGCAGTTGCGCGACAGTGGCGAGTTGCTGCTGGGTGGCCGTACTGCCATTGCCTTCGACTGGTACCAGGACTTGCTGTTACTGGACGAAAGCCTGCCCTACCACCCCAATGCCATGTCGCTGACGGCCTTTGACGAAAACACCCAGCTGTTCGAACAGACCTACTACTCGGTGGGCGGCGGTTTCATTATCGAGGCCGCCCAGGTCGAGGCCGGGACCGAGGCCGGCGCCAGTGTCGAATTGCCCTATGACTTCAACAGCGCCGCGCAACTGCTGGCGTTGTGCAAGCAGCACAAGCTGCGGGTCGGCGAACTGATGATGGCCAACGAACGAGCCTGGCGCAGTGACGCTGAGATCCGTAGCGGCCTGCTGCATATCTGGTCGGTGATGCGCGAATGCGTCGAGCAAGGCCTGCACCACGAAGGCACCCTGCCCGGAGGCCTGGGCGTGCCTCGGCGCGCAGCCAAACTGCACCGCAGCCTGCTGGAAATCGGCAAGCCCAACGTCATCACCTCGACGCTCTCTGCCATGGAGTGGGTCAACCTGTTCGCCCTGGCGGTGAACGAGGAAAACGCCGCCGGCGGACGCATGGTCACCGCCCCCACCAACGGCGCGGCGGGAATCATCCCGGCGGTGCTGCACTACTACATGAAATTCAATCCCCAGGCCTCTGACGACGATGTCGTGGCGTTCTTTCTCGGGGCCGCCGCGGTGGGCATCCTGTGCAAGAAAAACGCCTCCATCTCTGGCGCCGAAGTCGGTTGCCAGGGCGAAGTGGGCTCGGCTTGCGCCATGGCCGCCGCCGGCCTGGCGGAAGTTCTCGGGGCCACCCCCGAGCAACTGGAGAACGCCGCTGAAATCGGCCTGGAGCACAACCTCGGCCTGACCTGCGACCCCGTTGGCGGGCTGGTGCAGGTGCCCTGCATCGAGCGCAATGCGATTGCCGCGGTGAAGGCGATCAACGCCACCCAGATGGCCCTGCGCGGCAACGGCCAGCACTTCATTTCCCTGGACCGGGTGATCCGCACCATGCGCGACACCGGCGCCGACATGCACGACAAATACAAAGAGACTTCACGGGGCGGCCTGGCAGTGAGCTGGGTGGAATGCTGAGGAGCCTTCCCTGACCGTCCGAACCACGTGAGCCCGAGCAAGAATAATAACGAGGCGATACCGATGACCGATGTACCTACACCTGCTGTCGAAAACCCTGCTGTAGCGACACACCGCGACACCGCAACGGCCGAAAAAGGTTGGAGCAAGCACGACACCACCTGGATGCTCGGCCTGTATGGCACCGCCATCGGCGCCGGCACCCTGTTCCTGCCGATCAACGCCGGGGTCGGTGGTTTCTGGCCATTGATCGTGCTGGCGCTGCTGGCCTTCCCCATGACCTTCTTCGCGCACCGCGGCCTGACCCGCTTCGTGCTCTCGGGACGTTCCGGGAACATCACCGAGGTGGTGGAAGAACATTTCGGGGTCGGCGCCGGCAAGCTGATCACCCTGCTCTACTTCTTCGCCATCTTCCCGATCCTGCTGGTGTACAGCGTGGCCCTGACCAACACCCTGGGCAGCTTCATGGAGCACCAGTTGCACGTGACCCCGCCCCCTCGGGCGCTGCTGTCGCTGCTGCTGATCCTCGGCCTGATGGCCATCGTGCGCTGCGGCCAGGGCTTCATCGTCAAGGCCATGAGCCTGTTGGTCTATCCCTTCGTGGCCGCGTTGCTGTTGCTGGCCCTGAGCCTGATCCCCAACTGGAACGGCGCGTTCTTCGCCTCGGCCAGCGAGGGCATGTCCCTGTCGCTGTTCTTCAAGACCCTGTGGCTGGCGATTCCGGTGATGGTGTTTTCCTTCAACCACTCGCCGATCATCTCGGCCTTCGCGGTGGATCAGAAGCGTGAGTACGGCGCCCAGGCCGAGCGCAAGAGCAGCGGCATCCTGGCCATGGCCCACGGCATGATGGTGTTGACAGTGATGTTCTTCTGCTTCAGTTGCGTGCTGGCCTTGTCGCCGGCGGACCTGATGGCAGCCAAGGCACAGAACATCTCGATCCTGTCGTACCTGGCCAATCACTTCCAGACCCCGGTCATCGCCTATGCCGCACCGCTGATCGCCCTGGTGGCCATCACCAAGTCGTTCCTCGGCCACTACATCGGCGCCAGCGAAGGCTTCCAGGGGCTGATCGTGAAAAGCCTGCGCGGCCGCGGTCGCTCCCTGTCGGCCGGCCGCCTGGAGAAGATCACCGCTCTGTTCATGGTCCTCGCCTGTTGGGCAGTGGCCACGTTCAACCCGAGCATCCTGGGCATGATCGAAACCCTGGGCGGGCCGGTGATTGCCTGCCTGCTGTTCCTGATGCCGATGTACGCGATCCAGCGGGTGCCTTCACTGCGCCAGTATTCGGGCCAGCTGTCGAACCTGTTCGTGGTGCTGATCGGCCTGATCGCACTGTCAGCGATCATTTACTCGTTCCTGCCCTGAAACGGACCGGGATAAAAAAAGCGGACCTGATGGTCCGCTTTTTTGTGCCCGCAATCATTGCTCGGCGAGTTTCCCGGCATGTCCTTTGCTTTATCGCACTTGAGGAATATGGACGTTGGCAACCCTCGGCGAACGACCGGCCAGTGGTCTGGAATCGCGAACTAATTCCACGCCTTGCCAGTCAATGACTGCACGATCCAATCAAGTGGTGACGCACCATGGACAGCCCTTTTCAACTGATTACCGACACCTTCACCCCGGACTATCAGGTCAACCTGAGCATCCAGGGCCTGGACGGCAGCATCATGCTGACCCTGTCCCAAGCCGGCCGGGTAGTGGCCAAGCGCATGATCAGTGCGGCCCAGCGCAATGACCCGCAGCGGATCAAGCGCCTGGTGCAAAGCATTCAATTCGGCATCGCCATCGAGCAGGGACACAGCGCCGTGGCCATCCTCGAAGCCATGACCAACGGCGACAGCTTCAAGCTGCCGCCTCCCGCAGGCCAGGCACCCGCGCCCCTCGCCCTGAGGTGTTAAAGCTCGCCCTTTTCCACTTCCGGATGCTCGCCGGAGCCCGCACCGATCTTGCGCTGCGGGTGCTGGATCTTCACCGAAGGGAATTGCGACGAGGCGTAGCGCACCACCAGGATCGCGAAGGCCAGCAGCAGGATCCCGCCACACAGGTAGATGATCCCGATATCCGGCGGGTTGTGGTGGGAGACGTTGGAGATCAGCAACCGGGTCAGCGCAGTGATCGCCACGTAGATCAGAAAGCGCACCGGCATGTGGTTGGTCTTGAAGTAGATGCCGACCATCGCCCCCAATTCCAGGTAGATGAACAGCAGCAGGATGTCGTCGATCTTGATGTGGCCCGCCTCGATCATCTGTAAAAATTCCATCACCGCAGCCCAAGCGGTTACCGCGCCAATGGCGAACAGTGCCAGGTAATGGAATGTCTCGACGAACAGGTTACCCAGGGACTCGGCCAATTGATGGACGTTCTGTCGCAGGTTCTCGGCCCAATTGATTTTCACGGTGGTTCTTCCTTAGGTCGTTTCGACCGGATGATGCGGATCGGACGTGACGGTTGTTCTGCATGCAGAAAAAAGGCCAGGAGCCCGTTGGTGAGAGGCTGGCTGGATGCGATGAGGCACGTTGGCATGATGTGACCTCGGCCACATAGAAAAAATTTCCGTCTACATTAAAAAGCCACTATCCAAGGGAAAGGGTTTCGCCTATTCTCTCGACCTGTATATAGATACAGTATTTATACAGACCCATTATCGTGAAGGCATGTGAGGTGGTGAATGGCCGTCGAAGTGGTATACCGCAGCAGCCGAGATCTGGAGCGCTTGTTCATGGATAAAGCCGAAGCTGATCGTCATGACAAAATGCTCGAACTGGCTGAGTTGCTCGCCGAAGTGTTGCAAAAAGCCGTGCCGTCGCTGAGCGAGCAGCAGGTGGAAGAAGCCGGGATCTACATGGCGAAAAACCGCGATGTGTTCGCCAAGGCATTCAAAAGCCAGCCGGATGCGTTGTCCGAGTTGCTCAGTGCCCCCGCTCCCGCAGTGGAGGCTGTTGAAGCGCAGCAACCCGCCGAAGTCGAGGCGCCGGCCAAACCGGCAAAAGCGGCCAAGGCTGCGAAATAGGCTTCACGCAAATTGAATAAGCCCTGTGCCCACGGCACAGGGCTTTTTTCATGCCGGCGAATGCAAGGGTGCCACTGCTGCAGTGGCTGGCTAAATTGCCGTTATCCCTGGCGGATCAGGCAATTCGATAGCGTTGCGACGCAGCAGGGAAGTGATCTTGCGCACAAAGGTCAGGGGCAAATCTGTTGAGTCGCCATACAGCTCAACAATTCCCACCTCAACCGCGCTATCAACGATGCAGGCGAATGCCTCGACCTCTTCAGGCGCGATCAAAGCGGCAAGCTCCTGGGGCCAATCATCTCCGCGACCATTCAATGCCAGCAGCGCCCCGGCTCTCTCCCACGCCAGTAAACTGCCCTTTTCCGGGTAGCCCTCCAGGTGCTTTAGCAAGTCATCAACAGACGGGTGGCCAATGCCTTTTCGTTCGCAGTAAGCCGCCAGGCATGCCGCTGCGTACAACTGCAGTTGCCTGAGGGAACACCCGGCCAATGGCTGGTCAGTATCTGGCACGGTCATTGCGCGAGGTCCCACACCCTGGCGCCTTCGGAGCAATAGCCTGAGGCGATATCCATGGCTTCCAGAACTCGGTCTTCGAGCACTTGCGATGCGCCAAGCCTGAGCGATGCCAGGTAGTTGTATACGGCCTCTGCGGCAAAGCCCTTGTCCCGGTACGACACAAGAACATCGCGAACCGACTCAATGTCCGCCCCCGCCCGCAACAGGCAGGACAACGGCTCATCCAACCCACTCTCCAGCGCTTCAAGCATCGTTCAATACAGTCCTTGTCAGTGGGTGCTCTGGAGCCGGATGTTACAGAGAGCGGCGCGAAGGGTTAAGGCATGAATGCCTAGCGGTACAGCACCCGCTCCGCCAGTTCGTCGGCCACTCGCGCCGGGGAGCGTTTTTCTGCCTGGGCATGGGCGAAGATTTCCGTCAGGCGCAGGCTGATCTTCGACAGGTGGGCAGTGATGACCGAGAGTTCTTCATTGCGATGCTTGAGGGACACGTAGATCAAGCCCCCCGAGTTGATCACGTAATCCGGGGCGTAGAGAATCCCGCGCCGCTCCAGTTGATCGGCAACCTGCAGGTTGGTCAGTTGATTGTTCGCCGAACCGGCCACCGCTGCACAGCGCAGTTGCGCCACGCTGAGGCTGTTGAGCACCGCCCCCAGGCCGCAGGGCGCGAGAATGTCGCAAGGGGTGCTGAGCAGTGAGTCATTGGCAATCGGGTGCGCACCCAGTTGCTCCATGGCCAGTTGCACCTTGCCGGAATCGATATCGCTGACCAGCAATTCTGCCCCGGCGGCATGCAGTTGTTCGGCCAGGGCATAACCGACGTTGCCCAAGCCCTGGATGGCCACCCGCAAGCCTTCCAGATTGTCGCTGCCCAGGCGTGCCATGGCGGTGCTGCGAATGCCGGCGAAAACCCCCATGGCCGCATGAGGAGCCGGGTCCCCGGCAGCGGTGGTACTGGTGACGTAGCGGGTCTGCTGGGCGATGCAATCCATGTCGGCCACCGAGGTGCCGCTGTCGATCGCAGTGATGTAACGCCCATCCAATTGCTCGATGCAACGACCAAAGGCCTCGAACAGCGCAGCGCGGCTTTCCACATGGGCGGGACGGATGATTACCGCGGTACCGCCGCCTTGAGACAGGCCGGCCAGGGCAGCCTTGTAGCTCATGCCCTGGGCCAGGCGCGCGGCATCCTCCACGGCACTGGTATCGTCGGGATAGGCGAGATAACGGCAACCACCCAGGGCAGGCCCCAGGCGGTTGTTGTGGATGGCAATGACTGCCTTCAACCCGGTGCTCGGGTCGACGCTGAGGTGCAGCGATTCAAGGCGAGTACTGTGCATGAGAGCGAACATCGACGGGCTCCCGAATCACTTCTTGTAGTCGCCAGTATAGGCTTGCGCCTGAAATTTGCTGCGCCGAGCAGGAATAAGCAGGAGGGATTGGCAGGCTTTGGGAAATAACCTGCCACCACATATTTCAACACTGGACGAACCTACTCGACGAGGCTAAAACGAGGCATCCGTCGGAGATTGAGATGAACCCGCGCCAAGCTTTTTTCGCCTGCCTGCACCGCTCACCACCTGCCCTGCTGGAAGCGGCCCTGTGGATTGCTGCCGAGCATGAGTCGGCGGTGGTGCCCGAGCGGTTGCTGGAGGGGTTCAAGCAGGTCCAGCAGCAGATCAGCGCCGGCCTGCCGCTGTTGCCCGCCAGCGAGCAGGGCCAACCCCTGCTGCGTCTGCTGAACGACCAGGGCTTCCAGCAAGACGAGCACCTGCCGCTGCGCCCGCAGGCAGCCCTGATGGACAAGGTCCTGGAACGTCGGCGCGGCCAGCCCCTGGCCTTGGCGCTGATTGCCCTGGAGCTGGCGCAAAGGCTGCAGATTCCCCTGGTGGGGGTGAATTTTCCCGGGCACTTCCTGCTGCGGGTGCCCGGTGCCGACCACCTGCTGGACCCTTGCGGCGGACGCCGGCTGTACCCCAACGACTGCCGGGAACTGCTGCAACGCCAGTACGGTGCCCATATCAAGCTCAACGCCGAACACCTGGCCAGTGCCGAGCCCCTGCAGATGTTCCAGCGCCTGTCGCGCAACCTGCGCCAATTGCACCTGTCCTACGACGACAACCTCGGCGCCCTGATCAATGCCGAACGGGTCCTGGAACTGGGCAATGGCAATGCCGCCGACTACCTGGCTCGGGCCAGCCTCTACCAGCGCCTGGAATGCCCGAATGCCGAACGCTTCGACCTGGAGCACGCACTGCTGCTCAGCGACGATCCTATCCAACGTCTACGACTGACCGAGCGCCTGGGGCATCTGCCACCCAACAGCATCGTTCACTGAACCGTGACCTCGATTCTGGTCTCGGCGCCCTCCCATGCCACAATGCCCCGCACCCCTTTGACTTCAAGGATGAAAACGCATGAACAGCGCCGAACGATTTCTCCAGGACTTCCACCAGCGGCGCCCAGGCACCACGCCTCCAGCCTTCGCCGGGCTGAGCCTGCCGGGACGCGGTAGCTCCTACGACATGCTGGTGGCGACACTCACCACCGATCAGTCTCACGCACAGATACTGGACCTGGGCTGTGGCGATGGTTTCCTCCTGGATCTGCTGGCCAGGAAATACCCCGAGGCGAAATTGACCGGCGTCGACATGAGCACCACCGAGCTGGCAGCGGCACGCGCCCGCCTCGCGGACCGCGGGCTGCTACTCCATGAGCGAGCCCAATCCCTGTCCCTGGCCACGGGCAGTGTGGGTGCCGTGGTATCGCACCTGGCACTGATGCTCATGAGCGACATCGATCAGGTGTTGGGGGAGGTGCATCGGGTCCTGGCCACGGGCGGACAACTCTCGGCGATCGTCGGTCGATCCTTTCTGCTGGGCGAGTTGGGGCAGCAATACCTGCAGGTCTTTCGCGCCGCCGCCAGACGCGACCAGCTCCCTCCTCTGCCTCTGGTCGATCCACGCACTCAATCACAGAGTGGGTGGCGAGACCTGCTGAGCACGAATTTCACCGCACTGCAGTTCGAGGAGCTGGACCTGGCGTGGACGCCAACCTTCGAGGAACTCTGGGATTCGCTGGGGGAAACCTACGACCTGGATCGCCTGACACCCGCCAATCGGGCGCTGATGAAAAATGAACTGCACAGTGCCACGCAGCCCTTGCTGCAGGCCGATGGCACCCTGCTCACCGGCTGGGGACTGTTGCTGATCCAGGCCAAGGCCGCATGACAGACCCTTCCGGGCTCTGGCAGGATGGGCGGCTTACTCCAGGGAACGGGCACAACATGCTGATCAGAAAAGCTCATGGCGACGATGCACAACGGGTCTTCGACATTCGCAACCAGGCCATCAACCACCAGTGCTGCGGCCACTATCCAGCCGCAGACCTGCAGCTCTGGACCGCCGGCAGCCTTGGTGAATACTTCATCGAGATACTGGAGAAGACCGGGCACGTAGCAATCATCGACGATCAGGTGACCGCCAGCGGCATGCTCGACCTGGAGTCCGGCCAGGTCGACGCGGTGTTTGTCGACCCGGCGTACATGGGCCGCGGGATCGGCCGGCAAATGATGCATCACCTCGAAGCACTGGCCCTGGAGGCCGGCCTGTCGCACCTGATCCTGGACTCGACGCTGAACGCCGCCGACTTTTATCGCAGTTGCGGCTTCGTTGGCGAGCGGGTTGCCCAGTACCAGTCGCCCCGGGGCCTGACCCTGGCCTGCGTGCCGATGCTCAAGCACCTGGCACGCTGAGCCAGCCCCCCTTCAGGACTTGAGCGGCGCCTGCAGTTCCGGGGCCGCTCCCGCGTCCCCCGAAGGCGCCTCGGCCGGCGCACGCACCTGGATGATCAACAAGGCCGCCAGCAACGCCGGAATCGCGCAGAAAAAGAAAATCTGCTGCACCGGAATATGCATCGCCAACAGCATGCCGCCGAACAATGGCCCGAGGATCGAACCGAAACGCCCTACCCCCAGCGCCCAGCCGGTGCCGGTGGCGCGCACATGGGCCGGGTAGAAGTTGCTGGCGAAGGCGTTGAGGGTCAGTTGCCCGCCGATGATGCAAAAACCTGCGGCGAACACGAACAGCACCAGGTAGCGCGGGTTGTCGTGGTTCAGACCCAGCAGCACGGTGCACAGCGCCGCCGCCGTCAGCACAGCGGCCAACAGGCGTACCTTGCGTTTCAGGCGATCGGCGAACCAGGCCATGCAGATGGCGCCGAGGGTCCCGGCGAACAGGAACATCGAAGTCACCAGGTTGGCCTGCTTCAAGGCCAGGCCGCTTTCCAGCAGCAGTGTCGGCAACCAGCTGATCATGAAATACAGCAGGATCAGGCTGACGAAAAAGGTCGACCAGATCAGCAGCGTCGGCCGTGCATAGCCCTGGCGGAACAACTCCACGACCGTGAGGTTGCTGGCTGGCGGCTGTTGCTCAGGGCTGCTGGAGAGCGGCGGTGGCTGCCAGTCCGGGAGCATCTGGGCACTGACCTTGCGCAGGCGGGCATACGGCGGCGCGTCCCGCAGCAGGCGCGGCAGGGACTCGGGCAAGCGCCAGACCAGGAACGGAAACAGCAGCAACGGCGTCACCCCACCCGCCAGGAACACCGCTTCCCAACCAAAGCGGTCGATGAAACCGGCGGCGACAAAACCACCCGCGGCGCCGCCAAAGGAGAAACCGCAAGCGGCCAGGGTGACCATCAGGGTGCGCAGGCGTGGCGGCGAATACTCGGACATCAGGGCCATGGCGCTGGGCATCGCCCCGCCCATGCCAATGCCGCAGATAAAGCGCGCGGCCATCAGGCTGTCGAGGGAATTGGCGAACACCATCAGCACCGTCAGGCTGGCATAGATCAACACGCAACAGAGCAGGATTCGCCGCACTCCGAAACGGTCCGCCAGAGGCGTCACCGCCAGCGAGCCCAGGGTCAGCCCCAGCAGGTTGGCGCTGAACACCGGGCCGAAGGCGGACTTTTCCAGGCCCCAGTCCTGGGCCAGGGCCGGCACCACGTACCCCAGGACCTGGGCGTCGTAGCCGTCGGTGACCAGCAGCAAGGCGAGAAGCAACAAGAGCAACCACTGGTAGCGGGACACCGGGCGGGCGTCGAGCGCAGCGCGAAAGCTGGCAATCTGATTTTGCATCGCAAGGTACCTGTTGGTTTTTTTATGGTTATGGGTGCTGCTGGTGCAGGTGGTTCAGATCCTTGGGTAGCGCCCAGAAGAGGTTACAGCTCCTGGGGGCTTGGCCTGCGAACGCCGTCCGAGCTAGTGGCTGCGGGTGCAGGGGCCAATGCCACGCGCCGCTGGGAGACAGAGGCGCGTGGACGGATCAGGCCGGAGTATCGGGCTGATTGGCCGGATGCGCGGCCTGGAACGCCGGATGCGCGGCAGCCAGGGCCGCGACCCGGAGGATCCGCGGGTAGGCTTCCAGGGAAACCTTGAAACGCTCGGCGGCATACAGTTGGGGAATCAGGAACACGTCGGCCAGGCCCGGCTGGTCGCCGAAACAGAAGCCCTGATCGCCGATCAGTTGCTCCAGGGCGGCCAAGCCCTGGCTGATCCAGTGATCAATCCACACCAGCAGTTGGGCCTCTTCATGCCCCCACTCGCGCAGCAGGTTCTGGGTGCTGGAGTTGTGCAGCGGGTGAATGTCGCAACCGATGATCGCCGCCACCGCCCGCTCATGAGCGCGGCTGACCAGGTCCTTGGACAGCAGCGGTACCTGTGGATAACGCTCTTCCAGGTATTCGATGATCGCCAGTGACTGGATCAGCAGGTTGCCGTCGTCGGTACGCAGCGCCGGCACCCGGCCCTGGGGGTTGATGCCCAGGTATTCCGGCTGGCGGTTGGCCCCGCCCTTGGGCTCCAGCAGGTTGACCGGGATGGCCTGGAAATCCAGGCCCTTGAGGGCCAGGGCAATGCGCACCCGGTAGGACGCGGTGGAACGGTAATAGGTATAGAGCTGCATGAGGCTCTCCCCTTAGCGGGCCGGTTGGACGGTGCCACGGCATTCGCCGAAGCCAATGGAGGCGAAACCTTCACGACTGCAGCGCCCGCGCAGGATGATTTCGTCGCCATCCTCGAGGAACTTGCGCACCTCGCCGGAGGCCAGTTCGATGGCTTTCTTGCCGCCTTCGGTGATCTCCAGCAGGCTGCCGAACTGACCACTTTGCGGACCGGACAAGGTGCCCGAACCGAACAGGTCACCGGCCTGCAACTGGCAACCATTGACGCTGTGGTGAGCCACCATCTGCGCCACGGTCCAGTACATGTGCTGGGTGTTGCTCAGGGTCAGGCGGTGCGCCGGCAGGCCCTGTTCACGCATGGCCTGGGTGGTCAGCAGCACTTCCAGCTCGATGTCGAAGCCGCCAGCGGCCTGGTCGCGCTGATCCAGCAGGTAAGGCAGGGGCTGCGGGTCGCCTTCCGGGCGCTGGGGCTGGGCCCGGCGGAAAGGTTCCAGAGCCTCGGCGGTCACTACCCACGGCGAGATGCTGGTGATGAAGCTTTTCGACAGGAACGGCCCCAATGGCTGGTATTCCCAGGCCTGGATATCCCGCGCAGACCAGTCATTGAGCAGGCAGAAGCCGGCGATGTGCTCGGCGGCGTCGCCAATGGCAATCGACTCGCCCATCTCGTTGCCCTGGCCGATCCAGATGCCCAGTTCCAGCTCATAGTCCAGGCGCGCGCAGGGGCCGAAGGTCGGCTCGCTCTGCCCTGCCGGCAAGGTCTGGCCCTTGGGCCGGCGCACGTCGGCACCGGAAGCGCGAATGGTCGAGGCGCGACCGTGATAACCGATGGGCACGTACTTGTAGTTGGGCAGCAGGGGATTGTCGGGACGGAACAGCTTGCCGACGTTCTGCGCATGTTCGATGCCGACATAGAAGTCGGTGTAGTCGCTGATTTTCGCCGGCAGGTGCATTTGGCAGTCCGCCGCCAGGGGCAGCAGCTTCGCCCCTTGGGCTTCGATCTTGCCGCGCAGGCTGCTGCCTTCACTCAGCAGCTCCAGCAGGCGCTCGCGCAAGGCGACACGGGCCGGGCGACCAAGCTGGAAAAAACCGTTCAACTGGCCGCCGCGCGCGGCTTCTACCGCGGTCTTGGCCAGGCCTTCGAACAACCCGGCAGCCAGCGCCGCTTCCAGGTCGAAAACCTGTGCGCCAATCGCGACGCCGCTGCGGGGCGCCGATCCCTGGGTGCTGAAGACGCCCAGAGGCAAGTTCTGCAACGGGAAGTCGGGGTGACCGTTGGCGGACTCGACCCAGCTACGGGTGATGGTTGGCAGGGTCATGGGTTATCTCCGATTCGGGTTGAAGGTGGCGGGCAGCGAGGCCCAGCAAGCATCGTAGTCGTTCTGCAGTTCCGGGCATTGCAAGGCGAACTGGCTGGGACGCAGCACCTGGCTGGTCTCGAACATGAACGCCATGGTGTTGTCGATCTTCGCCGGTTGCAACTCGACGCTGATTGCTTTGGTGCAGGTCTCGCCATCCGGCCCATGGGCACTCATGCAGCTGTGCAGGGACGCGCCACCGGGCAGGAAGCCTTCGGCCTTGGCATCGTAGGCGCCCTGGATCAGGCCCATGAACTCGTTCATCAGGTTGCGGTGGAACCACGGTGGACGGAAGGTGTTCTCGGCCACCATCCAGCGCGGCGGGAAGATCACGAAGTCGAGGTTGGCCAGGCCCGGCACGCTGGTGGGCGAGGTCAGCACGGTAAAGATCGACGGGTCCGGGTGATCGAAGCTGACGGTGCCGATGGTATTGAAACGGCGCAGGTCATATTTGTACGGCACGTTGTTGCCGTGCCAGGCCACCACGTTCAGCGGCGAATGATCGAGCTCGCAGCTCCAGAGCTCACCAAGGAACTTCTGCACCAGGGTGGTGGGCTGCTTGAGGTCTTCGTAATGGGCCACCGGGGTCAGGAAGTCCCGGGGGTTGGCCAGGCCGTTGCTGCCAATAGGACCCAGGTCCGGCAGGCGCAGTGGCGCACCGTGGTTCTCGGCGATGTAGCCCCGGGCTTGCGCGTCCAGCAACTCGACACGGAACTTCAGGCCCCGAGGCAGCACGGCGATTTCCAGCGGCTCAAGGTCCAGCACACCCAGTTCGGTGGCGATGCGCAGGCGTCCCAGTTCAGGCACCAGGAGCATTTCGCCGTCGGCATTGAAGAACACCCGCTCCATGGAACGGTTGGCGCGGTAGTGATAGACGCTGATACCAGCGGGCTTCTGCGCTGCAGAGTTGGCCACCATGGCGACCAGGCCATCGATGAAATCGGTGGGTTCCGCCGGGATCTGCAACGGGTTCCATCGCAGGCGGTTGGGCGTCACGTCCCCCAACGGGCCACCCGCCAACTGACGTTCGAGTTTGACGAACGCCGGATGGTTGGCGGAAGGCTGGATACGGTACATCCAGGTACGCCGGGACTCACTGCGGGTCATGGTGAAGGCGGTGCCGGAAAACAGCTCGGTGTACAGGCCGTAGGGAGCCTTCTGAGGGGAGTTCTGGCCGACCGGCAGTGCGCCTGGCAGGGCCTCGCTGGCGAACTCATTGCCAAAGCCGGACTGGTAGCTGAGGGCCGACGCCGAAGAATCGAGGTTCATGGAGCCTCCTGGAAGTTGGAGTAGGCAGGGGCCTGCCACTCCTTCGCAAGAGTTCCGGGCACGCCTGGGTTATTTTTATCGTAATCCAATTACGCATAACGTAATTTGATTGCCTGGGAGCGTCAAGCTATAAAGACCGCCACTTGTCACGGGACCCCGACACCTCCATGGAAAAGCCGCGCAGCAGCAGCAGCAGCGACAGCACCGGTAAACAGAAAGTCCGCTCAGCCGAAGTCGGCACCGACATCCTCAAGGCCCTGGCCGAACTGTCACCGGCCACTTCCCTTTCGCGCCTGGCTGAACATGTGCAAATGCCCGCGAGCAAGGTGCATCGTTATCTACAGGCATTGATTGCCAGTGGCTTTGCCGAACAGAACTCCGCCACCAATCACTACGGCCTTGGCCGTGAAGCCCTGCGGGTGGGCCTGGCCGCCTTGAACAGCATGGATGTATTGAAGGTGGCGGCCCTGCCCCTGGCAGAACTGCGCGATGAGTTGAACGAAACCTGTTTCCTCGCGGTGTGGGGCAACCAGGGGGCCACCGTGGTGCACATTGAGCCGGCAGTGCGCGCGGTGACCGTGGTCACCCAGTTGGGCTCGGTGTTGCCGCTGCTCAGTTCCTCCACCGGTCTGGTGTTCAACGCCTACCTGCCACCGCGGGAAACCCTCGACCTGCGCCAGCAGGAGCTGTTGACCGGCAGCCCCCACGCCCTGGCCGACCCACAGGCCCACGATGCCCTCGCCGAGCAGATTCGCCAGCACGGCCTGCACCATGTCCACGGCTTGCTGATGCCCGGGGTCGATGCATTGTCGGCGCCGGTGTTCGATGCCACCGGCAAAATCGCCGCAGTCCTCACCGTGGTCGGGCCGACCTCGTTGTTCCATGCCGATGAGCATGGCCCGGCCGCCAGTCGCCTGCTGGCAGCCAGCTCCGCGGTGAGCTGGCGCATGGGTTATCAGCCGCAGCCTGCCTAAGCACTGCGGATCAGCTCATCAACCCCAGGGCCTGGGCCTTGGCCACCGCCTGGGTGCGCCGCTCCACTCCCAACTTGCTGTGAATCCGGCGGCCGTGGGTCTTCACCGTGTGCAGGGAAATGAACAACTGCGCGGCAATCTGCTGGTTCGAACAGCCCTGGGCAATCAGTTGCAATACTTGCAGCTCCCGCTGACTGAGCAAGCTGTTGCGGCTCACCTCGGGCTCAACCAGCGCAACGCTTTCACGGCGCTCCAGCCCTTGCACCAGCGCCGGTTGCCGCAGCCGCAACTCGTGCAGGGCCTGGGGCAGATTGCAGCGCAGCACCAATGCCTGCCCGGCCTGCAACGCTCCGGCCGCCAACGTTGCATCGCCTTGCACATAAGCCACTTCGGCCAAGGCCAACTGCACCTCGGCCTCCAGCCCCAGCATGCCGTGGCGCCGAACCCTGGCCAACACCCCCTGCAAGGTTGCAATCGGCACTTGAGCGCGGCCCAGCTGAACCTCGGCCAGTACCAGCAAGTACTCAATACCCGGGATCAATTCGAGGGTGGCCGGTGGTGCCTGCAGCGCCTGGGGCCCGCGAAAATGCCGGAGCACTCGGCTCAAGGCCTCATGGGCCAGCTCCGGCCGGCGCTGCTGCAGCCAGAATTGGCTGCTGACCTGCAGTAGCACCCCACGGTAGACCGTGTCCGGAACCTGCCGCTGCTGCATCAGCCGCTCGGCGTCTCGCAGACGAATAAAAGCCTGGGCGTAATCCCCTTGGTTGGCGGCCAATTGGGCCTGGCCGAGAAAACCATACAAGGCGCGTTTGTCATGGCTCGCCTGGCAATCCTCAAGCCCGCTGCGAAAGTAGCTGGCGGCTTCCTGCTCATCTCCCTGGCGCAACGCCAGACGGCCAAGGCGCAAGGCAATGCGTCCGAGCAAAGGCGTGGCCCGCAGCGCCTGTCGCGACAAACGCTCGCTGACCTGTTCCAGCAGGCTCTGGGCCCGATGGGGGGCGCCGCGCTGCTCCAGCAACTGCGCATGATCGAGTTCCAGCAAGCCTTCGAGCAGCAGTGCATCCTGAGACCGGGCCAGGCACAGCGCTTCACGATTGAAGGCCTGGGCCACGTCCAGTTCACCGCACAGCAGCGCTTGCTGGGTCAGGCCGGACAGGCACAGCAAACGGATGGTCCAGGCGCTGTCATCCAGCTCGCTCAGCGCCTCGAGAAAGTGCTGGCGCGCGGCGTCCATCCGCCCGCCCAGATGCAGCAACCAGCCCTGTTGCGCCTGCCAGCGGGCCAGCAGTTGGCGCTGCCCGGTGGCCATCGGTTGCGGTGCGAACCGGGCCATCTGCTGCATGCATTGCCCGGCCTGCTCGAAGCGCCCGGCAAACAACAGCGCCGCCACCAGCAGCCCCACCAACTGCGGGCTGCCCAGCAGCAGTTCGGCGCCCTGTCGCTCATGCAGCTGCAGTAGCAACAGCGCATTGTGCTGCTGGAACAGGAACTCGAAACTGAAATGTTCCAGCAGGCTGACGGCCACCTCATATTCCTCGGCCAGCAGTGCTTGTTCGAAAGCTGATTGCCAGTCCTCCTGGACGGTGAACCACTGGCACGCCCGACGATGCCAGGAACGCCCGGAGGGCCAGGCCTCATCTCGCATCAGGCGGGTCAGGGGCGGGAACACTTGCAACCAGTCGGCGTCGCCTTCCCACGGCTCGATAAAACAGGCCATGTCCTGCAGGGTACGCAGGTACTGGGCCCCCTCCCCGGCGCCAAACAGGTGCTCACACAGTTCGGCGTTGAACCGCGGCATATGCGCCAGCACCTGCCAGACTTCCGCCAGCTCCGCCGGCAATACGCTGAACAGCTCATGTTCCAGGTATTCCAGCAAGGTGTTGGCGCGCCCCGGCTTGCAGGGTTGGCTCGCTAATTCGCTGCCATCGAGCAAGGCAATGCGCACGCCGGCACACCAGCCACCACTGCGCTGCAGGATACGACTGGCGGTTTGCGCGCAGAGCGGTTGTGGCAGCTGTTGCAGCAGTTGCTCGATATCGCTCTGGCTGAACGCCAGGGCCGGACCATCCAATGCATAGAGCAGGTCATCGAGCAGCAATCGTGGCCAGTTGCATTGGGGACGACGGCGACTGCCCAACCACCAGGTCAACAGCGGATTATCGATGCTCAGCAGGCGATCCAGCTGCAAGTCCAAGTCTGCCGCTGCCACTCGGCAATAGTCGTCGATAAACAACCAGGCCGGGGTCTGCAGGTGCGCCAGATGCTCCAGCACCGAGGCTTCATCGTCGCTTGCCAGCCCCAAGGCCGTGGCCAGGGCCCGGCACAAGCCTTCAGGACTCTGGCGGGCACCGGCCATGGGCAACCAGATGACCCGACAAGGGCTGGGGGCCTGCTGCAGGCATTCGGCAAGCAGCGCCGTCTTGCCGCTGCCAGCAGGCGCGCAGAGCAACTTGACCCGTGCCCCCGAGGCCAGCAACGGCGTGCTCAGACGGCTGCGGGAAAAATGATGAGAGGACAAGCGGGGCATGAACCCGGGACGCTCTGGACAACGAGTCATGGCGGTCATTGCAGCGTGCCTTTTTATAATTTTAGCCTGCGTGCACCCACCCTAGCCCCGACCTCGCAACCAGTTGAAGAAGTATTCAGCAGGCTGATCAATGCTCATAAAAAAGGCGACCGATCGGTCGCCTTTCAAACTGCAGCGTCATCCTTCGCCAGGGGCCTGCCAGCAGGCTAGCGCACCCCGCTGGCGCGCAACGCGGCCGGGGTATAGTCGGCGGCCTTGGCGGCAAAACCGAACTCCAGGCTGCGCTTCTCCTCGTTCTTCATGCCCAGGGCCAGGTAGCGGCCGGCGTTGAGGTCGTACAGGGCTTCCAGGGTGTAGGCCGGCACCTGGTGGTCGTAGTAGTACTGCGCATGGCCTTCGGCTACCCGCCACAGCTGGCCGCGGCCGTCGTAGTGATCCACCAGGGCCACCTGCCAACTGTCCTCGTCGATGTACATGTGCCGGGTGGCATAGATATGCCGCTGGTTGGGCTTGACCGTACCCACCAACTCCCAGACCCGGTGCAGCTCATAGCGGGTCAGGTCCTGGTTGATGTGGCCAGCCTTGATGATGTCGTCGTACTTGAGGCTCGGGGAGTCCAGCTTGTAGCTGTTGTAGGGGATGTACATCTCCTTCTTGCCCACCAGTTTCCAGTCGTAGCGATCAGGAGCGCCGGAAAACATGTCGAAGTTGTCCGATGTGCGCAGCCCGTCGGCAGCGGTTCCCGGGCCGTCGTAGGCGACCTGCGGAGCGCGGCGCACGCGGCGCTGCCCAGCGTTGTAGATCCATGCCGAACGCGGTTCCTTGACCTGGTCCAGGGTCTCGTGGACCAGCAGCACGTTGCCCGCCAGCCGTGCCGGCGCGGTCACCGACTGTTTGAAGAAGTTCAGCACGTTGGCCGCTTTGGCAGGGTCCAGATCGGGGATCATCGGCGGCGCGGCGATCTCTTCTTCAAAACGGATCGAGGTGTAGCTGCCATTGGTCTGGGGCGTGACCTGGGTGACGATGCGTTTCTGATTGCCGCCGTGATAGCGGGTCAGATGGTTCCACAGCACTTCGATGCCGCTCTTGGGAATCGGAAAGGCGTAATAGCGGTTGCCGGTGAAATTGGCCAAGCCGTTGCCGTCGTTGGTGGTGGTCACATTCAGCGCGCTGCGCTTGGCCGACTCGTAGATCTCCGGCGGCAGGCCGACGCTGCGATGGGTCGGATAGACCGGAATCCGATAGCTGTCCGGGTAGCGCTTGAACATCGCCACCTGCCCCTCAGACAGCTTGTCCTTGTACTTGTCCAGCGTGGCCGCAGTGATGATGAACAACGGCTTTTCATTGGCGAACGGGTCGGCGAGAAAACCCTTGCTGTCCACCGCACCAGCATTCTTCGGGATACCCCCGGTCCAGGCCGGAATCGAGCCGTCGGCGTTGCCGGCCTTTTCCGCCCCCAGGGGCGTCAGGCTGGTGCCCAGCTTGGCCGCGTCTTCCGGGCTCACCGCCGCCATCAGGTTGGCCGCCCACAACCCCAACGCCAGGGCACTGCATTGCAGAATCATCTTGCGCATTTAAGTAGTCCTTCTTATGCCGATTCAGAAGTTCACGCCGAAGCTCAACGCGAGGAAGTCACGGTCCGTGAGGGTGTTGTAGCGCCCACCAAAGAAGTCGGTGTAACTGAGGCTGGCGGTGTAGGTGTTGCGATAGTCGGCATCGACGCCGACGCTGAGGGCCTTGGCGCCCTGGTTGAACAGGCCGTTGGGGCCATAGCCGTTGACGTCATGGGACCAGGACAGGTTGGGCTTGAAGTTGATCCCGGCGATCACGTTGCTGTAGTCGAGGATGGCCCGGGCGCGATAGCCCCAGGAGGTGGCGGTGACAAAGCCGCCCGTGTCGCCGCCATAACCGTACTGGCCATAGACCGAGTCGCGCCCATAGCGCAGCTGGCTTTTGTCTTCCAGGCCGCCGACGTGGACAATCGCCGCCTCGCCCACCAGGGTCAGGCGATCGGCACCCAGCACCTGGTCGAAGAACTGGGTCATGGAGCTCTGGATCTGGGTGATTTCCTTGCGCCGGTAGCCGGTGTTGTCGGCGCCCATGGCGCTCTTGATCGGCGAAGCGGCGCCGCCGGCAATGGGGTTGAGCAAGGCCAGAGTCAGGTCGTTGGTGTTGACCTGCACCGGTGCATTGGGCCGGTAGCTGATCTCGCCAGTCCAGGCAGTGCCCGTGGGCAGGGTGGTGGAGAAACTGGCGCCGTACAGGCGGATGTCTTCCGGGTATTCAAGGTAGTACTGGCCACGGCCGAGCATCACGCTTTGTACCAGGCTGGCGCCCGCACCGGGAATGCTGGGAGCGGCCGCAGCACCTGCGGCACCAATCGCCCCCTGGGTCGCCAGACTCACGTTGGCCGTGGTGGTGCTGACTACAGGGCTGCGGGAGTGGTAGTTCATGAAGTACAAGCCGTACTCAGTGTCGTCGCCAAGCCAGCGCAAGGCCGCACCCCATTGTCCGGAATCACGGGCGTCGCGGTCACCGCCCCGGGGCAGGATCACCCCTTCACGGGTGACCTGGAAACCCTGGCCGAAGGCTGCGGCCACCGGTTGCAAGGGCGCGATCGCCGGGCTGCCGACGGTGTAGCCGGTGGTGCAGCCATCAGCCACCACATCGTTGCCGAAGAAGGTCCCGCAGTTGTCCACAACGGTCTGGTCCCACTCCAGCTGATAGAAGCCCTCGACGGTCAACTGGTTGGTCAGGCCTTGGGAGGCGAACAGCATGTTGACGGGCACCAGGCCTTCCTTGATCTCGGCCCCGGGCCGGCGAAAGGCTGAGACGTCCACCGGGTTGATGCTGTTGATCGAGTTGCCGATAAAGGTGCTCTCGCCCCAGCTGACCACCTGCTTGCCGGCACGCACGGTGCCTGGCAGGTTGGCAATGGAATAGTTGTGATAGACGAAGGCGTCGAGGATCTGCGCCCCCGAGGACTTGGCGCCTTCCTTGCGATTGTGGTTGCTGACGGGCTTGAACGGACGACTGTCATCCATCAATTCGAAGTCGTACCAGTACTTGCCACGCACAAAGACCCCGGTGTCGCCGTACTTGAGTTCCAGGTCGTGCAGGCCCTTGAAGATCTTCGAGAAGGTCTCGCCCTTCTTGAAATTCAAGCGGCCATCATCGCCGGTGGACGACTGCGCGGTGCCGCCATTGACCGTACCGACGAAGGCCCGGTCGGCGTCACGCATGCCCCAACTGGCACCGACCGATAACGACGAGTCGAACTGCCCTTCGATTTCCCCGATGTTGAACGACACCGCCTGCGCCTGGGCGCTGCAGCCCAGCGCCACCGCGACAGCCAGCGCCTGCGGTTTGAAGATGGCGCGCATTGTTATTCTTGTCATGCGTCTTCCCCGGTGAGTGACAGGAAGCCTCACCCTACTGCCGGGGCACCTCGGCCGATAAGCGCACCAAGGAGGTATTCGAGTTGTCGCCCAAAAGGATTAGTGCCCTTGCCATGAGGACGATTCAGAGGGGTATCCAGGGGCTGGATAAAGGCCCATCAGGAACATCGATGCGCTACCTGTGTCGTCCGCTGACCTTCAACGATGACTGTTACTGAGACTGCAACAGTCCTTGTCCCGAATCGCTATTTTTCCGCAGCGAACCAAGGCTTATTCTTCACTCGCAGTCACGGCAAACAGCCAGACGCCCTCCCGTTGAAAGTATCGAGTCGGGTATTTTCCAGGAACTGATTTCCAGCAGGCTTGAAGTTGTTTTGTTCAAGTCGCTACCCCGGGTTCACTGACGTTGATTTTGTAGCTCCTTGATCTAACGTCTTACTTTGGCCGCTGCTCTTGCAGCGGCCTTTTTTATGCCTGGGATATAACAAGGAAGTTCCACTCAGCCAGCGTCTTCATCACTTTCGTCATAGTGAAACTTGTGCAACAGACGATGCGCCACGGGCGACAGGATCAAACCCAGGGTGGCGGCAAAAACCATGTTGGTGTAAAGCCCGTAAGTGGCGAAAAATAGCTTGCCGCCGGGGGTCTCCGGCATATTGATAGGGCCGATTCCGCCCAGGATCATCGCCGCGTCATATAACGCGTCGTGAAAGGAAATATCTTGTTCGAAGTACAGCAAGCCGCTGATACCCAGCAGAATCGAAAAGATAATCAGCGCCACAACCACCAGACCGTGCATGCACAGTCGTCGGATAAACAGCAGTCGCGACAATACCGGCTGGTCTTTTGACTCGTACATATAGAGCGCTCCCTTCTCGTTCGATAACCGTCGAGCATAGTGACGAACGTCGCAGGAGTAAAACCGCCGGACTTGAGGGTCCGGCGCGTCATTGAATCCAGGCTTGCCAGCCCGAGGTGAAAGCCATTGACCTACCACCAGGATCAAGCCGACAACAAGATCCGGGGCTCAATAGGCGAGTCGCTCAGAGCGCGTACTTTTGCAGATTTTGCATCATCTCCTTCAAGGCTTCGATGTTGTCCTTGGGATGCGCAGCCCCCTCAAAATCACAGATCTGTTGCCAGTGGGCTGCCACGTCCTCCGGGGAAAAGCCCTGGCGCGGATCGAAACCGGCCCCCAGGCTGCGCTCCCAGCGCACCTTGCCGACCCAACCACCGCCCACTTCGAACAAACCGGAGGTTTCCTGGCACTGCTCGCTGCCCAGGTACACCACCAGGGGGCTCACCAACTCCGGCTTGAGCTGCTCGAACACCTGCGGCGGAATCAGGCCCTCGGTCATCCGCGTGCCGCCGGTGGGGGCGATGGCGTTGACCAGGATGTTGTTCTTGCGCCCCTCGATCGCCAGGGTCCGGGTCAGGCCGTACAGGCCCAACTTGGCCATGCCGTAGTTGGCTTGCCCGAAGTTGCCGTAGATACCCGAGGTGGAGGCGGTGAAGATCACCCGCCCATAAGCCTGGTCCCGCAGGTGCGGCCAAGCGGCGCGAGTGACCTTGTAGGCACCTTCGACATGCACCCGGTACACCAGGTCCCAATCGCTGTGGTCCATCTTGTGGAAGGTCTTGTCCCGCAGGATTCCAGCGTTGTTGACCAGCACGTCGACCCGACCAAAGACATCCAGGGCGTTCTGCACGATCTTTTCGCCATCGGTGACCGAATCATGGTTGGCCTCGGCGATACCACCGGCCTCGCGGATTTGTGCCACCACACGATCCGCCGCTGAAGCGCTGGCACCTTCACCCTGGGTCGAGCCGCCCAGGTCATTGACCAGCACCTTGGCGCCATGCCGGGCGAACAGCAGCGCATGGGCCCGCCCCAGGCCACCGCCGGCTCCGGTAACGATCACCACTCTATCTTCCAAGCGCACAGACTCACTCATACCGAACTCCAGCAGGGCCAATGGACAATGGGTCGAGTGTCAGGCAGCCGGCCGGCGGTCACAATAAAAACGCCTGGACCTGAATGGTGCGCAATAAGACAGCGGGATAATCGGCGCGTCCGCTCAAGACCGCCGCTCAACCGAGGACATGGCACGGCCCCCTGTGGCGATGGTGCATGCACTCACAGGGCCACGGCGGGGCCCTGGGGTTCGCTCAGGAACCCACCGCCTGACGGGACGGCAACAGCAGGTTGTCGCGAAACCCCAGGTAATGCTTGAGTACCAGCAACGGCGCCTCGATCTGCGGGTAATGGCCAATTCCCGGGAGCAGCACCGTGTCCGGCTGGGCAATCAACTGTCGATAACGCTCCACCATGTGCGCCCCGGAGATCGGGTCCTGGGCACCATCGATCACCCGCAGCGGCACCTCGCCGCGCAGCATGGCACTGACCCAGCGTTCGCGCTGGACCCGGCGTTCGGGGATATAGGCAATCAACTTGTGCAGGATGCGTGGCCCGTTATTGCTTTGCACCAGGCTCCAGAAGTCATCCAGGACCGTCTCGCTGGGGCGAGTATGGGAACCGAAGATCTGCCGGAAGCTTTTCGCCAGCCCCTGGCGGCTGAACGCGCGCCCGAGCATCCAGCCCAGAGGACTGAGCAACAGCTTCTGGGTCAGTACCGGGCGATGGGTTTCCGGAAACAGGCCACCATTGAGGAACACGCAACTGGCAATCTCGATCCGCTCCTCGTAGTGCCGGGCGAGCAGTTCCTGGGCGACACTGTCGCCATAGTCATGGGCCAACAGGTGCACGGGCTCGGCAATGCCCAGGTGGGCCAGCAGTGCCTGCTGCAAGTCTGCCTGCTCCAACAGGCTGTAGTCGTGCTCCAGGGGCTTGGCCGAGTCGCCGAAACCGAGCATGTCGCAGGCGATCACCTGATAACGCCGCGCCAGAGGTTGCCACAGGTAATGCCAGTCCCAACTGGCCGTGGGGAAACCGTGGATCAACAGCAGCGGTTCTCCCTGCCCCGCCACCCAGTAACGAATGGGCTGGCCGTGGAACACGAAATCCTGCCCGCGCTTGCGCCACACACTCAGAGGAATCTCGGCGATAGGCATCAGAGTTTATAACCCGGGTCGAGTTGATCGAGTTTGCGCAGCAGGGCCGGCCAAGCCAATACGCCGCCCATACCCTGGGCACTGCGGGTGACTCCGGCAATCATCGCCTTGGCCCCGGCCAGGATCGGCGTGGGAATGGCAATCAGCTCGGCACCGCCGTTCTGCGCCAGTACCTGGATCTCACAGGTGCGCTGGAAGATGAACATCATCAGAAAGGTATCGGCGATGCTCGCGCCACACGTGAGCAAGCCGTGGTTGTGCAACATCAGAAAGCTGTTGGCCCCCAGGTCGGCCTGTAGCCGCAGCTTTTCCTCGGGGTTCAGGGCCACGCCTTCATAGGGGTGATAGCCCAGGCTCGAAAGCACGAACAGCGACTGCTGACTGATGGGCAACACGCCTTGCTTCTGTGCCGATACCGCGACCCCGGCGGCGGTGTGGGTGTGCAGCACACAGGACACATCGTGACGCACCGCGTGCACGGCACTGTGAATCGTGTAGCCGGCCGGGTTGATCTCGTAGGGGCTGTCCATCAACTTGTTACCGGCCTGATCGACCTTCACCAGGCTGGAGGCGGTGATCTCGTGAAACATCATGCCGAACGGGTTGATCAGGAAATCTTCGGTGCCTGGCACCTTGGCGGAAATATGGGTGAAGATCAGATCGTCCCAGCCATGCATCGCCACCAGGCGATAACAGGCAGCCAGGTCCAGGCGGGTTTGCCACTCAGTGGCGCTGACCTGGTTTTTTAAACTCGGTGTCGGTTGAACGGGGGCTAGGCTCACGACAAAGACCTCGGTGATGGTTCTTATTGGCTAAGAGGACCTTCAGAGTCTAGACAGACTGCGCCCCGGGTGACGTTGCATTGGCAGCCAGCTTGATGACCGAACGGGTCAGCCCGGAACCGGGCTCTGGCGCGCGGGTTTACGTCAAAGTACCGACGCCAGCAAAGGCGCGGCAAACAGGTTCAGGAGCCCGGTGAGGACCATCACCAGGCCCGCCACCGAGCCTTCTTCACCGCCCACTTCATGGGCCCGGCTGACCCCGGCGCCATGGGCACCGACGCCGAACAACGCCCCCCGCGCCAGGGCACTGCGCAAAGGCAGCCAGCGCAGCAGCACGCCACCGAGCATCGCGCCGAACACCCCGGTGAACATCACGAACACCGCAGTCAACTCGGGAACACCCCCCAGGTCATGGGCCAGCGGCATGGCGAAAGGCGTGGTGATGGAGCGCGGCACCAGCGACAGGGCCACCGAGCTGTCCAGGGCCAGGGCCTTGGCCAGGCCGAAGGAGCTGCCGATGGACGCTGCGCTACCCGCCAGCATGCCCAGCAACAATGCCGACCAGTGGCGCATCAACAACTGCCGCTGCTGCCAGATGGGAATGGCGAAGGCCACGGTTACCGGCCCCAGAACCAGCATTAGCCAGTGGGTATTGGCGGCGTACTCGGCATAGGCGGTGTGCAACGGCACGGCAATCGCCAACAACAGGGCCGGCACCAGGATCAGCGGCGATAGCAGGTAACGTCCGGTGCGCCGGTAGATCCAGCGGCTGAACAGGTACGCAGCCAGGGTCAGGGCCAGCCAGAACATCGGCATCAGTTCAAGCTTCATGGCGCATCCTCCAGCGGCACACCCACTCCACGGTCAGCGCGGTCACCAGCATCACCAACAAGGTGCTGATACCGATCACCAGCAAAATCCGCCCGCCTTCCTGGCGTAACAAGCCGCCGTAGTCCAGCAGGCTCATCAACGCCGGGATGAAGAACAGCAGCATCTCCGCCATCAGCAGGCCGGCGCCCAGTTGCAGCGCCGCCGGCTTGACCCAGCCCAGGGCAAAGGCCAGCAGCAACAGCGCCAGGCCGACGACCCCACCGGGAATCGGCCAGGGCAACCAGGCGGCCAGTTGGCAGCCGAGAAAATAGATCGCCAGCAGTACCGCCAGTTCAAGGATCAGGCGGCCCAGGCGTTTGCAGGTGGCAATGTTCATGATGATTCAGTCCTCTCAGGGACCTATTTTATGAAAAGCCCCATCATCACCAAAGCGAATTGTTAGACTTGGAACCATTCCAATCTGGAATTCCAATCATGGATTTCAAACAACTGCGCAGCTTCGTCGAGGTGATCCGCCAGGGCGGCTTCACCCAGGCGGCCAAAACCCTGCACATCAGCCAGTCGGCAGTCAGCAAACAGATCGCCCAGCTGGAACAGAGCCTCGGCACGCCCCTGCTGGAGCGCCAGGGCTCGCACATCCACCTCACTGCCACCGGCAGCGTGGTGCTGCAACGGGCCGAGGGCATGCTGCGCCTGCGCAACGAACTGCTCAGCGAACTGGATGACTTGAGCCAATTGGCCCGGGGTGAGCTGCGCCTGGGCCTGCCGCTGCTGGGCAGTGACGCGCTGTTCGCCAGCCGCTTTGCCGAATACCGACGACGCTATCCGAACATCCAGGTGCAATTGCTCGAAGGCGGTAGCCTGAATATCGAGCAGGCGGTACGTAGTGGCGAACTGGAACTGGGGGGCAGCCTGACCCCCAAGGACCCGGCGTTTGCCTATCAGTCTTTCTGTGATGAACCGCTGGATGCCTTGCTGCCCGCCGATCATCCCCTGGCGATGAACGCCCAGGTGCGCCTGGAGGAACTGGCGGATACGCCCTTCCTCTTGTATCAACGCAGTTTTGTGCTCAATGACCGTCTGCTCCAGGCCTGCCAGCAGGCGGGCTTTACCCCCAAGGAAAGCGGACGCAGCGGTCAGGCGGACTTTCTCGCGGCACTGGTGGCCGCCGGCCAGGGCGTGGTGTTGCTGCCCAGTGTGGTGGCCCGCGGCCTGGTGCGGCCAGGGGTGGTGCGCCTGACGCTGAAGGCGCCGGACTACCTGCGCTGGGACATCGCCTTCATCTGGCGCCAGGGCGCCTATCTGTCCAAGGCAGCGCAAGCCTGGCTCGCGCTGCTACGGGAACAGCCGGTCAGCCCCGCAGGGCGCTGATCAGCTCGGCCAGCCAAGGCTCGGCGTCGGTTTCCGGGGTCACGCTTTCGCTGGCGTCCAGGCGCAGCATCGGCAGCACTTCCTGCACCCCCAGCTCGGCGAACAGTTCACGCAGCTGCTCGCCACCGCCGCAGAAGGTATCGCCGTAACTGGAATCCCCAAGACCGATCACTGCCCCCGGCAAACCGCGCCAGGCGGCCGGCAATTGATCGCGAATGGTCGAATACAAAGGCAGCAGGTTATCCGGAAGCTCGCCCATGCCGGTGGTCGAGGTCACCGCCAGCAGCGCCTGCGGAGCAAAGTCCTGGACGTCGACCAGGGTTGCCCGCGGGTTGTGCCAGGCCTCGAAACCTGCGGCGTTGAGGAGCTTGGCGGCGTGCCGGGCGACGTCTTCAGCCGTGCCGTATACCGAGCCGGAAAGGATGGCGACTTTCATCAATCTGTTCCTGAAGCTGACTAAAAGACTGGGATATTAACAGCTACGGAGTAAAATCCCGTTTCTGCTGCTGCGGGCCCTGAAAAGCGCCGGTGGACAGCGTGCCAACATGCCTTAGAATCCAGCACTTGCTGATCGATAGCGGAACTTCAGGATGATCAACGCTCATCTGCTGCAACGGATGATCAACGCCTCCAACGACGGGATTGTGGTCGCCGAACAGGAAGGCGAAGACAACATCGTGATTTACGTCAACCCGGCTTTCGAGCGATTGACCGGCTACAGCGCCGACGACGTGCTGTACCAGGACTGCCGCTTCCTGCAGTCCGGGGACCGTGACCAGCCGGGGCTGGAAAGAATTCGCCTGGCCCTGAGCCAAGGCCAGCCGTGCCGTGAAGTGCTGCGCAACTACCGCAAGGATGGCAGCCACTTCTGGAACGAGCTGTCGATCACCCCAGTGTTCAACGACAGTGATCAACTGACCTATTTCATTGGTGTGCAAAAAGACGTCAGCATCCAGATCAAGGCCCAGCAACGTCTGCTCCAGATCGAACAACAGCTGGCCGACGTGCAGGCCGAACTGGCCGCTCTCAAGGCGACCAACGGCTCTAACAAGTCACAGGTTTAATGGTCTGTAGGGATACTCCCCGCCGATTTGTCTTCCCACCCCTCGAGCAACATCATGCAGCGTGACTCCCTCCTCACTCAGGATGAACTGGACTTCATCCAGACCATGCAGCACAACCCGCAGCTCAATGTGCGCGATGCCACATCGAGCCTGCTGGTCAATGGCGGCTCGCAGATCCGTGATCTGTTGACCCGGCTGGCGGCCAGCGAGAAGGTCACGCTCCAGGCGCATTTCGACAATCAGCAGATGACGTTCCCGCTGCAGCTGGTGGAAGATGAGTTCCATGCCCTGCATCTGCGCCTGGGGGTGCCGAGCATCTTCGAGGACGGGCCCATGGTCCGGCCCTGGCGCCTGGCGCTGGAGGAACCAGTGGCGCTGGAGAACGTCAAGGGCCAGCCCGGGCGCCTGTGGGTACGTGAAGTATCGTTCAAAGGGGTGTTGCTGGAGATCCGCAACCGTACCCGGCCACCGAAGCAGTTCGGCCTCTGGTTCAGCCCTTCGGGGTATGAGCGGATTGCCCTGCATGGGCGCTTCGAACGTCAGACCGAAGCGGGTTTCTACGCCTATCGCCTGGATCAGAGTGATGAGGAGGAAACTGAGCGCCTGCGCCAGTTCATCCTCCAGCAGCACCGCCACACGCACCCCGCCTTGCACACTTGAAGCCACGTTCCAGTGGCTTCAGGTATCCAGGCCACCGCTGAGAAACTGCCGCAGGCGTTGCTGCATCAAACGCCCCTCGTTACCCAGGCAGGCCACCGGCGAACCGACAAGACTGTCCTGAGCCAAATCCGCCGCACTGCCGGCGAGCATCAACGGACAATCCAGGGTCAGCGCCAGACGCTTGAGACGCTTGGGCAATTCAGCCGTCGGGGCGTGATTAGAAAACACCACGAGGGCGACCGGCTTGAGCTTTTCACAGACCAGGGTCAGCTCATCCAGCGGCGCTCCCGGCCCCAGCAGGCGCACACCGAGTTGGTCATGCCCGAGCATCAGCGCCGTCACCAGCAATTCCAGCTCGCGACACTGCTGGTTGAGCGCCGTCAGCAGTAACTGCCGGCTCTGGGTGGTCCGCTGCAACAACAGCCGCTGGGTGATCCGCGCCCTTAGAAAACTGTCCAGGAACAACCATTCGCTGGTCTGGCCAAAGGCGTTCTGATCCTGCAGCAGTTGCCTCCAGAACGGCAGGAAGATGTCCTGGAACACCACAGGCAAGGCATAGCTGGAAAAGATCTGCCCATAGAGGCGCTCCAGCTGCTGCTCATCGAAAGCGCTCACCGCCAGTTTCAACTGATCACGCCACTGGCCGTATTCACCTTGCAGGCCATCATCCACCGGGGCCCTGGCCTGAGCCTGGGCGGCCCGACTCTTGGCCATGATCTTGCCGACCTTGCTCACCGCCACACCGCGCTCGATCCAGCCGAGGATCTCCCGCACTGCCTCAACATCGTGCATGGAGTACAGGCGATGCCCGCTTTCGGTGCGTGTCGGTTGAATCAGACCATAGCGTCGTTCCCAGGCCCGCAGGGTCACTGGGTTGATACCGGTCAGGCGCGCCACCTCACGGATCGGAAACAACTCATCCTGACGGGCGGGGTCAGGGGCCTGAGCGACAGGGGCAAGTTCAGTAATGACGGGCATCTGGGGAGAAAACACCGAGAAACAAAGTGGCGACCATTCTACTCCCCCCAGGTGCCGATGCTTCAAGCGCGAGAAAAACCGACCGCTGTCATTGGTACGTACGCGCCAATCAGGAATAATCCTTGCTTGCATCAGACGCGGCGCCACTACCCCGGTGCCACGTCAAGCGACGGTCTTACCCAGGCCGCGCATTGGTTTTACGGAGATACATAATGTCTACCTCACCCGTCACCCTGATGGTTGCCCGGCGCGTTGCCGACGGCCGTTACCAGGACCTGATCGCCTGGCTGCGCGAAGGCGAACAACTGGCCACCGACTTTCCCGGCTACCTGGGTTCTGGTGTCCTTGCGCCACCGCCCGACGATGACGAATTCCAGATCATCTTCCGCTTCGCCGACGAACACACCCTGCACACCTGGGAACACTCCGCCTCGCGTACCGCCTGGCTGGCCCGGGGCAGCGACCTGTTTGCCCACCCGTCGGAACACCGGGTCAGTGGCATCGACGGCTGGTTCGGTGCCGCCGGACAGCGGCCACCGCGCTGGAAGCAGGCCGTGGCCATCTGGCTGGCATTCTTCCCGGTGTCGCTTCTGTTCAACTTCGTCCTCGGCCCTTTGCTCAGCGACCTGAGCCTGCTACCCAGGGTGTTCGTCAGCACCTTGGCGCTGACCCCACTGATGGTCTATCTCTTCATTCCACTGTCCACCCGGCTGCTGGCCAACTGGCTGAACAACACCCCGGCTCGCCCGCTACCCGCAGCGCCCTCGACGCAGAATCGGTGATTCTCCGGCAAGCCGGCTCCGGCACACCCCGTGCAGGAACTGACTTGCCAGCGAAGCCCTGACCAGCAGGCACAGGGCCTCACCCACTGGTATAGTTTTGCTCTATCCGCGACGCGAGCACTCCATGAACACCTCTACCGCCCCGATCCTGATCACGGGTGCCAGCCAGCGTATCGGCCTGCACTGCGCCCTGCGCCTGCTGGAAGACGGGCAGTCGGTGATCGTCACCTACCGCAGCGAACGCCCCGGCCTGCAAACCCTGCGTGACAAAGGCGCGACGCTGCTGTTCGCCGACCTCTCCAGCGAAGGTGCAATCCTGGCCCTGATCAACGAGGTGAAAAACCACACCGACTGTTTGCGGGCCATCGTCCACAACGCCTCGGAGTGGCTGGAGGAAAGCCCCGACCAGGAAAGCGCCGCCTTCACCCGGATGTTCAGCGTGCACATGCTCGCGCCCTACCTGATCAACCTGCACTGCGCCGAACTGCTGCAACGTTCGAGCCCGGCAGACATCATCCACATTAGCGACGACGTGACCCGCAAAGGCAGCAGCAAGCACATCGCCTACTGCGCCAGCAAAGCCGGGCTGGACAGCCTGACCTTGTCCTTCGCGGCAAAATACGCCCCGACAATCAAGGTCAACGGCATCGCTCCGGCCCTGCTATTGTTCAACCCCGACGACGACGCGGCATACCGCGCCAAGGCCCTGGCCAAATCCGCGCTGGGCATCGAACCCGGCAGCGAAGTGATCTACCAGAGCCTGCGCTATCTGCTGGACAACCCCTATGTCACCGGCACCACCCTGACCGTTAACGGCGGGCGGCACCTCAAGTAAGCCGCCCCCCGCGAGGACCCTGCATGAGCCTTTCCCTGCCCCAGCACTACCGCGAGATCCTCAAGGGCCTCGGCGAAGACCCCGAGCGCGAAGGTTTGCTCGACACGCCCAAGCGCGCGGCCAAGGCCATGCAGTACCTGTGTCATGGCTACAGCCAATCGGTGGAGGACATCGTCAACGGTGCACTGTTCGCCTCCGACAGCGATGAAATGGTGATCGTCGCCGACATCGAGCTGTATTCCCTGTGCGAACATCACCTGCTGCCCTTCATCGGCAAGGCCCATGTGGCTTATATTCCTACCGGCAAGGTGCTCGGGCTGTCGAAGATCGCGCGGATTGTCGATATGTTCGCCAGACGCCTGCAGATCCAGGAAAATCTCACCCGGGATATCGCCGACGCGGTACAGGCCGTAACCCAGGCCGCAGGCGTCGCGGTGGTGATCGAGGCCAAGCACATGTGCATGATGATGCGCGGCGTCGAGAAACAGAATTCCACCATGCATACCTCGGTGATGCTCGGCGCCTTTCGCGAGTCGAGCACCACACGCCAGGAATTCCTGCAATTGATTGGACGGAGCAAGTAGTAATGCCACAACTTCAGCCAGGAATGGCTCGCATCCGAGTCAAGGACCTGCTCCTGCGGACCTACATCGGAATCAACGAGGAAGAGATCCTCAACAAGCAGGATGTGCTGATCAACCTGACCATCCTGTATGCCGCCCAGGATGCGGTGCGCGACAACGACATAGATCACGCGCTGAACTACCGCACCATTACCAAGGCGATCATCGCCCACGTCGAAGGCAACCGCTTCGCCCTGCTGGAGCGCCTGACCCAGGAGCTGCTGGACCTGGTGATGAGCAACGCTTCGGTGCAATACGCCGAAGTCGAAGTCGATAAACCCCACGCCCTGCGCTTTGCCGAATCGGTGTCGATCACCCTAGCGGCCAGCCGGGATAAAGCATAAAGAACAGCCAAAAACAGCCAGCAACACGCTTCAAGCGCATCTTTTTGCGGCTTGCAGCTGGCCGCTGTCTCGGAGAGACCCCATGACCGAACAACAACGCCTGGAACTCGAAGCCGCGGCCTTTCGCCGCCTGGTGGCACATCTGGACAGCCGCAAGGACGTGCAGAACATCGACCTGATGAACCTTGCCGGGTTCTGCCGTAACTGCCTGTCCAAGTGGTACAAGGCCGAGGCCGATGAGCGTCAGATCGAAGTCACCCTCGATGACGCCCGTGAAGTGGTGTACGGCATGCCCTACGCCGAATGGAAAAATCTCTACCAGAAAGAAGCCAGCGCCGAGCAGCAAGCGGCGTTCGCCAAAGGAAAGCCTCATGATTAGGCGCTTGCTAAGTGTTAACTACAGGCTCGCTTTACAAACAAGGAGTTAAATAGCCTCAGACGCTATGGCTTACGCCTCTGACTCTGAGTCCTTTCGATAGGATTTTCGATTCATCAGAGTAGGGGCGAGTTGCGCGTGTCATGTTGGGTACTGGGCTGAAAAGCCCGACGACGCAGGACGGGCCTTTCTACGCTAAGTAATGTCGAAAGTCGTTGTCGTTTCGACTGACAGAACGCTCGCCGTGGGTTGATCGGAGCTTCCCTAGTTTGAAACATATCAATGATGCTGATTCAAAAGAGAAAGCATATTCATTACGTGATAGTGATTTTTAGGCATGTATGGCGGGTAGTCATCAGACTTCTTGTCTGATACGTCGCAAGCATTGCCAAACATGTCAACTTTTTTTCGTCCACCTGAGGTGCCGCAAACAAAATATATGCCTTCGAAGTTATTGGGTGGCATATCGATTTGATGACCAATAATTCTCCACTCGCCAGAGATTTTTTTGTCGAACAAACTATACGAATCCAACACTAAAGGAAAAGTGGCTTTGCTTGAGATAAATGGAAATATGTCGTGCAAGCATGGCCTGGGCGAAAAGCAATCAAATATTTCTGCGGAGTGACCGATGCTTACCTTCGATATGATTCGACCAAATCCAAATTTATCATTTGATATTTGAAAGCAAAATATATCACCTGGCTTAATGAATCTAAGCATTGTTCGTTTCTTACTATCCCAACCCCAATGTTTAAAATTGCTCAGCAACATCCTCTTACCCCTGCTTTTGAAATACCTTTTTTGCTATCGCAAGCGTCTTTAAACGCAGCGACTCTTGGCTCAGTTCGCCATCATCAAATAAAGCGTGCTTATCTCCTCGGTTTATTGGCGACACTTCCTTGCCAATAGATCCTGCTCTGGTCTTGAACTTATCCATAGAAATCTATTCACAACCTCTAGCCTGGCCATATTTGATACTTCCACCTAAGTGGATTAAGCCAGTACTGCCACCTAGCCGACCAGTTTCTAAGTGCTCCCCAGTTCTTCTAGGTACTGGGCCTCCGAAATAAGTTTCTAACCTGAGCCATGCTTCTATGGTCAGTCGCATAGACCTCATCCTCGAGCAATATCGTACCTTCAGCGTTGCAGTTGATGGCTTGTCCAATGTGCTGGTAGCCGCGTCTGGCTGGCCAGTTCCTCGGCGCTAGGTAAAAATATTCCATTAGATGCTTTATCACCATGAAACCCCTCCCCACCGCAGGGTCGTAGTACCGGAACGTGTTGTAGTACAGCCCGGTTTCGCGGTCGTGGTATTGCCCCTTGAACCGCAGGTTCTGTTCCACCACGTTCGGTGACAATGCCTCCAAACCGCCCCACGCTTTGTAGTACGCACGCGACACCACATGGCCGTCGGCGTCGGTCATTTCTTGGGGGGGTGCCGATCTGGTCAGTGTGGAAGTAGTAGTGGCGGGCTTCCTGTTCCGGTTGTTTGGGGTCGCTGTCAATACGGGCCATCGGAGCGTAGCTGCCGGGTTCGTAGAGGTACAGGCTGTGTAATCGCGGCTGCTGTTCCTGTAGCAGGCGCAATCCTTGCCAGGTTTCCGCTCTGATCAGGCGGTTTTCACTGTCGTAGTGAAAGCGTTGCATGCCCCCGGCAACACTGCTTTTTTCACTGAGATTGGCCCAGGTGTCGTAACCAGGATGCGGTTGTCCGGGCGGTTGTCGAACTGCCATTTGCCGCTGCCGCTGAGGTTGCCTTGGAGGCTCTCCTTGCTTACATAAATGAGGGTCGCCAATGGGCAAAATCACCCGGCGGGTGCTCTCACCGCACCCAGGAACCATGCCATGAGTGACTTAAGCTGTATGGGGTGGGGCTTTCAGGGCTGTTCTTCGAGGATTTGGCCATTTTACTCATCAGGAACCGGCGGAAAGTGCGCATAAAAGGCAAAAAGCCACGACCCGATCAAATCTCAAATCCGTGCGAAAAATTAAGAACGGTCAATCTCTCCCTACCAAACCTGCTTCGCAAGAGCGGTCAGTGAATCGAAATGCCCTTAAAAAAAGGTAAAAAAGTTACTATCTCTAAGTGCTTGAATAATTTTGTGAATATCACATGTAACTGTTAAGAAGGCCCCGTAACCCATGACTGATCTGAACACCCTGCGCGCCAGCCTGAAAAGTGGCGAACACGTCTTTGCCGATACCCTGGCCTTTATCGCCGCTGGTTACGATTACCAGCCCCAGGCGTTCAACAACGGGGGCGTGGAAAACGCTGCCGGGCAAAACGAAGGTTCGTGCCAGACCCTGGGCCTGGCCCTGCTGGAAGGCCTGAGCGACGAAGAGGCGCTGCTGGCCTTCGGCGAGCACTATCGCTCGGTGCTGGCCACCCCTGAAGGCACTGACCACGGCAACATCCGCGCGCTGATCGCCCACGGCCTCGCCGGGGTGACATTCGCCGCCCAGCCGCTGACCCGACGCTGATCGCGACTGGACGTTGTAGGAGCTGGCTTGCCAGCGAAGGCGTCAGCATAGGCGGCGCAAGGCTTGAGGGCCTCTTCGCCGGCAAGCCGGCTCCTACAGTGCAACACCCATAAAAAAACCGGCTTGCGCCGGTTTTTTATTGCCTGGGAATCAGTGTGCAGCGTTCTGCAGACCGTCCAGGTAACGCTCGGTGTCCAGTGCCGCCATGCAGCCGGCGCCGGCCGAGGTGATGGCCTGACGGTAAATGTGGTCGGCCACGTCACCGGCGGCAAAGATGCCCTCGACGCTGGTGGCAGTGGCGTTGCCGTCACGGCCGCCCTGCACCACCAGGTAACCGTCCTTGAGGGTCAACTGGCCTTCGAACAGCGAAGTGTTCGGGGTGTGGCCGATGGCTATGAACACGCCGTCGACTTTCAGCTCGTCGAAGCTGCCGTCGTTGTTCTTCAGGCGGGCACCGGTCACGCCCATGTTGTCGCCCAGGACTTCGTCCAGGTTGGCATTGAGCTTGAGGATGATCTTGCCTTCGGCCACGCGGGCATTGAGCTTGTCGATCAGGATCTTCTCGGCGCGGAAGGTTTCGCGACGGTGAATCAGGGTCACGGTGCTGGCGATGTTGGCCAGGTACAGGGCCTCTTCAACAGCAGTGTTACCGCCACCAACTACCGCCACTGGCTTGTTGCGATAGAAGAAGCCGTCGCAGGTCGCACAGGCCGATACGCCCTTGCCCATGAATGCTTCTTCCGAAGGCAGGCCCAGGTAACGGGCGCTGGCGCCGGTGGCGATGATCAGTGCGTCACAGGTGTAGGTCGCGCTGTCGCCGGTCAGGGTGTAAGGCTTGGCGGCGAAGTCCACGGCATTGATGTGATCGAAGACGATTTCGGTTTCGAAACGCTCGGCGTGTTCACGCATCCGCTCCATCAGCGCCGGACCGGTCAGGCCGTGCACGTCACCGGGCCAGTTGTCGACTTCGGTGGTGGTGGTCAGCTGGCCGCCGGCCTGCATGCCGGTGATCAGCAGCGGCTTCAGGTTGGCACGAGCGGCATACACCGCAGCGCTGTAACCGGCAGGGCCGGAACCGAGAATAATCACACGCGAATGACGTACATCAGACATGACTCACTCCTATCGACCGGCCCGGGTGACCTGGCGCGGAACGCCGGATTGCCGGCTGCAATAAAAAAGGACGGCGAAACCTTGGGGAAGGCTTGAACTCGCCCGTCCAAAAAATAATGGGTGAAGCGTATAGAGGGGGCGAAGATTAAGGAAATACGGTTTAACAATCCAGCTCATAGGCGGTCTCTATCCTCAGAAGGCCTATTTGAAAGGGTCTTTGTTACCGTTGATGTCGACCTGTTCGCCGTGCTTTCGCCCCCAGAGCAAAGCCGGTAAGGTCGGCGCGTTTTCCTTCTGCTCGGAGCGCTCTATGCCCGCCCCCGTCCTATCCGGCCCGCAATACCTGCGTGAAGGCCTGAAGCTGATCCTCAGTCCCGGCCTGCGCCTGTTCGTGCTCTTGCCCCTGGTCATCAACCTGGTGCTGTTCGTCGGATTGATCTATTTCGCCAGCCACCAGTTCAGTCTCTGGGTCGACGCCCTGATGCCGTCCCTGCCGGACTGGCTGAGTTTCCTCAGCTACATCCTCTGGCCGCTGTTCGTGATACTGGTCGGGTTGATGGTGTTTTTCACCTTCACCATGCTGGCCAATATCATCGCCGCACCGTTCAACGGGTTTCTATCGGAAAAAGTCGAAACCGTGGTCCGTGGCACCGATGATTTCCCGCCCTTCAGCTGGGGCGAACTGATTGCCATGATTCCGCGCACCCTGGCCCGGGAAATGCGCAAGCTCGGCTACTTCCTGCCCCGGGCCATTGGCCTGTTCATCCTGTCGCTGATCCCGATGGTCAACCTGGTGGCCGCACCGCTGTGGTTGCTGTTCGGGGTCTGGATGATGGCCATCCAGTACATCGACTACCCGGCTGACAACCACAAGATGAGCTGGCAGGACATGCTCGCCTGGCTGCGGCAGAAGCGCTGGCAGAGCCTGGGCTTTGGCGGCATCGTCTACCTGGCGCTGATGGTTCCGTTCGTCAACATCCTGATGATGCCGGCGGCCGTGGCTGGCGCGACGCTGTTCTGGGTGCGTGAGCGCGGAGTGGAAAACCTGCCGCGCCAGTAAGGCCGGAGCGTCATAAATCCATCACCCGACCGTCACAATGACGACATGGCCTCGGTCGACACTGAGGTCATGACGACAGCTCTGCATATCACCCTGATCACCGAAACCTACCCACCGGAAATCAATGGCGTGGCCAATACCCTTGGCCGCCTCTGCGATGGCCTGCGCGCCCGTGGGCATCAGGTAGAGCTGGTACGCCCGCGCCAGGGCTGTGATCAGAGCCGTATCAGCGACGAGGCTCTGCTGCTCTGCCGGGGCTGGCCGCTGCCGGGCTACCCCGGGCTGCAATGGGGCCAGTCGTCGATGCACAAACTGTTGCGGCGCTGGAAGCGCCAGCGCCCGGACGTGCTCTACATCGCCACCGAGGGGCCGCTGGGGCTGTCCGCACTGCGAGCGGCAAAGCGTCTGGGGATCTCGGTGGTCAGTGGTTTCCACACCAACTTCCAGCAGTACTCCAGCCAATACGGCCTGGGTTTGCTGACCCGCTTGCTGACCCACTACCTGCGCTGGTTCCACAACCGCTCGAAAGTGACCCTGGTGCCCAGCGCCAGCCAACGCCTGGAGCTGGAGCGCCGCCATTTCGAGCGCCTGGCCCTATTGTCCCGAGGCGTCGACAGCCAGTTGTTCCACCCGGCCAAGCGGCCCAACGAATTGCGCGCCAGCTGGGGCCTGGGCAATGAGGACCTGGCGGTGATTCATGTTGGACGCCTGGCGCCGGAGAAGAACCTTGGCCTGCTCAAGCGCTGCTTCGAGCAGCTCCAGGCCACTTATCCACAGCGCCGGATGAAGCTGATCGTGGTGGGTGACGGTCCGCAACGTGCAGCCCTGGAAAAAAGCCTGCCCGATGCCTTGTTCTGCGGCAGTCAGCGGGGCGAAGCCCTAGCGGCCCACTATGCCGCGGGGGATGTATTCGTATTTCCCAGCCTGACTGAAACCTTCGGCAACGTGGTGCTCGAAGCCTTGGCTTCTGGACTGGCGGTGGTGGCCTACGACCAGGCGGCGGCGGCTCAACATATCCGCCATGGCTACAACGGCGTGCTGGCGATGCCTGGAGATGAACGGGCTTTTTGCGACGCCGCCAGCTGGTTGCTGGAAGAAGCGGAAACCTTGCGCCGGGTACGCCTCAACGCTCGGCAACACGCCAGCCGTCAGGGCTGGGCCGCAGTGATCGAGCAGTTTGAAGATCAATTACGCAGCGCTTGCCAGCACTCGACCGCAGTGGATTACGAAGGACTCATCGAAGCGACGGTCGAACCACGGACCCGCGTGGAGACGCACGGCGCGGCGCGAGGGTTGCCCCCGTCACCGCCCGGTGCCGGGAGTTAAACCAGGCTCATCAGCGCTTCACGGCTGAATGGCAGGATGTCCTGCTCACGACCTTCACGGACCTTCTGCGCCCAGTCCGGATCAACCAGCAATGCACGGCCCACCGCCACCAGGTCGAACTCGTCATTGTTCAGACGCTGCAACAGGTTTTCCAGGCTGGCCGGCTGTGCCACCTTGTCGGTGTTGACCATGAACTGCAGGAACTCGCCGTCCAGGCCGACGCTGCCCACGGTGATGGTGGGCTTGCCGGTAAGCTTGCGGGTCCAGCCCGCCAGGTTAAGGTCGGAGCCTTCGAACTCCGGTTCCCAGAAACGTCGGGTCGAACAGTGGAAGATGTCCACACCAGCGTCCGCCAGCGGCTTGAGGAATGCCTCCAGCGCCTCCGGGGTCTGCACCAGCCGGGCGCTGTAGTCCTGCTGCTTCCACTGGGAAAAACGCAGGATGATCGGAAAACCCGGGCCAACGGCGGCACGTACGGCCTGGATCAGCTCGATGGCGAAACGCGAACGCTGGGCCAGGTCGCCGCCATATTCGTCAGTGCGCTGGTTGCTGCCTTCCCAGAAAAACTGGTCCACCAGATAACCGTGGGCGCCATGAATCTCCACGCCATCCATACCGATGCTCTGGGCATCCTTGGCGGCCTGGGCGAACGCCGCGATCACCTCCTGGATGTCCTGGTGGGTCATGCCATGCACCACCACTTGCCCGTCCTTGAGTTTCTCGCTCGGGCCATAGCCTGGCACGCTGGCATCTGGCTCGGTGCCCAGGCGCCGTACGTTGCCGACATGCCATAACTGCGGAACGATCTTGCCGCCCTCGGCATGTACCGCATCCACCACTTTCTTCCAGCCGGCCAGGGCCGCTTCGCCAAAGAACTGCGGCACATTGGGGTAACCATTGGCCGCCTTGTGCCCGACGGTGGTGCCTTCGGTGATGATCAGGCCGACACCTGCGGCAGCACGGCGACGGTAGTACTCGATAACCTTGGAGTTGGGCACGCCACCCGGGGAGAACGAACGGGTCATCGGCGCCATCACTACGCGGCTCGGCAGCTCCAGCGCGCCGAGTTGAAAAGGTTTGAACAAGGCTTGAACAGACATGCTGCACTCCGAGGGAAAGGGCTTGAAACGATGATCGAGGCACGGGACGGCGCCGCAAATCAGTCCCGGCGCGCCGATGATGGGGATAATATTCGCCCCCCATTGGACTGCACAGCATTATTGATTTAAGTGATTTAGATGCAAAAACGCCGCATCAGAGCGGCGTGAATCAGGCGGAAAAACACGCCGGGCCGTCGCGCCCGGCTAGCTGGCTCAGCTCAGGGCCTTTTCGATGGCCTGGACCACGGAAGGATCATCCGGCGCGGTGCGTGGCGAGAAACGCGCCAATACCCGACCGTCCTTGCCCAGCAGGAATTTTTCGAAATTCCAGGTGATGTCCCCAGGAAACTCGGCACCTTCGCCCGCCAGCAAGCGGTACAACTGATGACGCTCGGGACCGTTCACATCGAGCTTGCTGCTCAATGGAAAGCTCACTCCGTAGTTGAGGCTGCAGAACTCCTGGATCTCCTGCTCGCTCCCCGGCTCCTGCCCGGCGAATTGGTTGCAGGGCAGGCCCAGCACGCTGAAACCCTGGCCCTTGTATTGCTGATAGAGATTTTCCAACGCCGCATATTGTGGTGTCAGACCACATTTGGAGGCGACGTTGACCACCAGCACGACGTGCCCCTTGAAGGGCGCGAGCGGCAGCTCCTGACCATCCAGGGCTTTCAATTTAAGGTCGTGAAAAGCACTCATGACGAACTCCAAATTCCTGTGTTCTTACAGAAAACAGCCTCTCGACAGTACAGCCAAAAGCCGCGGACTAAAAAGGCGCCCTCGGGCGCCTCTCCTGCAAGCTTGAGCTTAGCGTAGAAATCAGTGCTGATGACCACCTTCGCCATGGACGTGACCATGAGCGACTTCTTCCTGGCTGGCGTCACGGATGGCAACGATCTTGACCTGGAAATTCAGGCGCTGGCCGGCCAGTGGGTGGTTGCCGTCGACGGTTACGTCGTCGCCGTCCAGATCACGGATGGTCACGATCTGCATCTGGCCGTCCGGAGCGGAGGCGTGGAACTGCATGCCCACTTCCAGCTCGTCAACGCCTTCGAACATGCTGCGGCTCAGGGTGCTGACCAGTTCGGCAGCGTATTCACCGTAGGCATCTTCAGGTTCTACGGAAACGTTCAGCTCGTCACCGACTTGCTTGCCTTCCAGGGCCTTTTCCAGACCAGGAATGATGTTACCTGCACCTTGCAGGTAAACCAGCGGGGCGCCGCCGGCAGAGCTGTCGATGACCTCACCAGCGTCGTTGGTGAGGGTATAGTCGATGGAGACAGCCTTATTGGCGGCGATCAGCATGGGGTGGGACCTTTTGCATAAGAATGAAGAACGTCCAAGTTTAGCGAAGCAATCGCTCGAAAGCGAACAGAACCCAGACAAACGGAACGTGAAAAAACACTCGACAATCCGCGGTTTTCATCAGGATGAAGAGGGTCATTGGGTGGCCGAACTGTCCTGTGGCCATACTCAGCACCTGCGCCACCTGCCACCCTGGCAATCCCGGGCCTGGGTCCTGGACCCGCAACAGCGGGCGGAAAAAATAGGCCAGCCCTTTGCCTGCGGCTGGTGTGCTCAAGACGCGGGAAACGATAACCTTAGCGTCTGACTATCAGGCAGACGGCTGCAGACCGTCGCCTTTGCCATGCACCTTCTGAGAATTCGCATGCAAACTTTTTTTATCGCACCCACCGATTTTGGTGTGGGTCTGACCTCCATCAGCCTCGGGCTGGTGCGTACCCTGGAACGGGCCGGCCTCAAGGTCGGTTTCTTCAAGCCCATTGCCCAGCCTCACCCAGGCGATACCGGCCCCGAGCGCTCCACCGAACTGGTGGCCCGCACCCACGGTCTGAAACCGCCACAACCCTTGGGCCTGGCCCATGTCGAGCGGATGCTCGGCGACGGCCAGCTGGATGAGTTGCTGGAAGAAATCATCACCCTTTATCAGCAGGCGGCCATCGGCAAGGATGTGCTGATCGTCGAAGGCATGGTGCCGACCCGCAGCGCCAGCTACGCCGCCCGGGTCAACCTGCACCTGGCGAAAAGCCTGGACGCCGAGGTGATCCTGGTCTCCGCGCCGGAAAACGAAGTGCTCACCGAGCTGTCCGGGCGGGTCGAGTTGCAGGCCCAACTGTTCGGCGGCCCACGGGACCCCAAAGTCCTGGGGGTGATCCTCAACAAGGTGCGCACCGATGAAAGCATGGAGGCGTTTTCCGCTCGTTTGAAGGAGCACTCGCCCCTGCTGCGCAGCGGCGACTTCCGTCTGCTGGGCTGCATTCCCTTCCAGCCGGAACTGAACGCCCCGCGCACTCGCGACGTAGCCGACCTGATGGGCGCCCAGGTGCTCAACGCCGGCGACTACGAAAGCCGACGCATGACCAAGATCATCATTTGCGCCCGCACCATGCGCAACACCGTGGAACTGCTCAAGCCCGGCGTGCTGGTGGTGACCCCGGGCGACCGCGACGACATCATCCTCGCGGTGAGCCTGGCGGCGATCAATGGCGTGCCCCTTGCCGGCCTGCTGCTGACCAGCGATACCCTGCCCGACCCACGGATCATGGAACTCTGCCGTGGCGCCTTGAATGCCGGCCTGCCGGTGCTCTCGGTGAGCAGCGGCTCCTACGACACCGCCAACCAGCTCAACGGCCTGAACAAGGAAATCCCTATCGACGACCGCGAGCGCGCGGAGATCATCACCGACTTCGTCGCCAGCCACCTGGACGCCAACTGGCTGCACCAGCGTTGCGGCACGCCACGGGAAATGCGCCTGTCGCCGGCGGTATTCCGCTACCAGTTGATCCAGCGGGCCCAGGAAGCCAACAAACGCATCGTCCTGCCCGAAGGCAGCGAACCCTTGACCGTGCAGGCCGCCGCCATTTGTCAGGCCCGCGGGATTGCCCGTTGCGTGCTGCTGGCCAAACCGGAAGACGTCCACGCCGTGGCGCGGGCCCAGGGCATCGAACTGCCCGAAGGCCTGGAGATTCTCGACCCGGACCTGATCCGCGAGCGTTACGTGGAGCCGATGGTGGCCCTGCGCAAGAGCAAAAGCCTCAACGCGCCCATGGCCGAGCAGCAACTGGAAGACCCGGTGGTAATCGGCACCGTGATGCTGGCCCTGGATGAAGTCGATGGCCTGGTTTCCGGGGTCATCCATTCCACCGCCAACACCATCCGCCCGGCCCTGCAGTTGATCAAGACGGCACCGGGCTGCACCCTGGTGTCCTCGGTGTTCTTCATGCTGTTCCCCGAGCAGGTGCTGATCTATGGCGACTGCGTGATGAACCCGCACCCCAGCGCCAGTGAGCTGGCAGAGATCGCCCTGCAGAGCGCCGACTCGGCAGCGGCCTTCGGCATCACCCCACGGGTAGCGATGATCAGCTACTCCAGCGGCGATTCGGCCAGCGGCGAAGAAGTGGAAAAGGTTCGCGAAGCGACCCTGCTGGCCCATGAAGCCCAACATTCGTTGCTGATCGACGGCCCGCTGCAATATGACGCCGCGGCCAACGAGAATGTGGCCCGGCAACTGGCCCCCAACAGTCTGGTAGCGGGCAAGGCCACGGTCTTCGTGTTCCCCGACCTGAACACCGGCAACACCACCCACAAGGCGGTGCAACGCAGCGCCGATTGCGTGAGTCTGGGGCCGATGCTGCAAGGCCTGCGCAAACCCGTGAACGACCTGCCCCGCGGCGCCCAGGTGGATGACATCGTCTACACCATCGCGCTGACCGCGATTCAAGCCGCCAACCGACCTATGGATCTCTAAATGCTGGAATTTCTACCTGCTGTCGTACGCGGCTTCATCGCCTCGCTCCTCCTGGCACTGAACACCATCCTGCTGTGCTCGTTCCTGTTCTGCGTGGCGATCTTCAAGGCCCTGCCCTTCGCCCTCACCCAGCGCTTCACCCACTGGCTGATGAACCACACCCACGAGGCCTGGATCAGCAACAACAAAGCCTGGATGAACCTGGTGTGCCGCACCCGCTGGCACCTCAAAGGCCTGGAGGGCCTGGACTACCAGCACTCCTATCTGGTCACCAGTAACCACCAGAGCTGGGTCGACATCATGGTCCTGCAGTACGTGCTCAACCGGCGCATTCGCCCGCTGAAGTTCTTCCTCAAGCAGGAACTGATCTGGGTTCCGGTGATCGGCCTCGCCTGGTGGGCCCTGGGCTTTCCCTTCATGAAGCGCTACTCCAAGGCCTACCTGGAAAAGCACCCGGAGAAGAAGGGCAAGGACCTGGAAACCACCCGCAAGACCTGTGCGAAGTTTCGCGACAACCCGGTGGGCATCTTCAACTTCGTCGAGGGCACGCGCTTCACCGAAGCCAAGCATGCCCAGCAGCAGTCGCCGTTCCGCTATCTGCTCAAGCCCAAGGCCGGCGGCATTGCCTTTGTCCTGGATGCCATGGGCGAGCAATTGCAATCGATCATTGATGTGACCATCCATTACCCCGCTGGCCGCCCCGGGTTCTGGGACCTGTTGTGCGGCCAGGTCAAGGATGTGGTGGTGCGTTTTGAAGAGGTGCGGATTCCAGCGCAGTTCATCGGCAAGAACTACGAGCAGGACACCGAGTACCGCCAGGAATTCCAGGGCTGGATCAACCAGCAGTGGTTGGACAAGGATGCGCTGCTGGAAGTGCTGCATCGGGAGTATCCGGCCAAACCCTGAGGGCCTCTTCGCTGGCAAGCCAGCTCCTACACAGAGGTCCGTAGGAGCCGGCTTGCCGGCGAACACTATCTGAAGCGCACAAAAAAGCCCGCAGCCGATCACTCGACTGCGGGCTTTTTGCTACGGCTTAAATCGCGCCGCGGCTACGCAACAGGTCCAGCACCTGCTTGACGCTCTCTTCCAACGACAGCGACTGGGTGTCGATCAGCAGATCGGCATTCAGCGGCACGTCGTACGGGAAGGATTCGCCCGGGATATTATCCCCGCCAGCAGCGTACAGGCCTTGCGGATCACGCTCGGCGCACACCGCAGGCGATGCCTGGACATAAACCGTCAGCAGACGCTCCTTGCCAATCAGGTCCTTGGCCTGTTCGCGCCCTTCGGCACTCGGGGCCACGAACGCCGCCAAGGTCAGCAGACCCGCTTCGTTGAACTGACGGGCCACGTGGGCCGCACGCCGCCAGTTCTCGGTACGCCCGGCACGGTCCTGTGGCAAGCCCTTGTTCAGGTCATGCCGCAGGTTCTGGCCATCGAGCACATACACCGCACGCCCCATGTCGAACAGCTTGCGCTCCACCGCGTAGGCCAGGGTGCTCTTGCCCGCGCCCGACAGGCCGCTGAACAGCACGGTTGCCGGTTGCTGGCCGAAGCGCTGGGCACGCTCTTCGGTGGCTACATGAGCCAGCTTGCCGTGGTGCGTGGCGCTGCCATGGGCCACCGGCTGGGCAATGATCATGCCCGCACCGACGGTGCCATTGGTCAGGCGATCGATAACGATGAATGCACCGGTGGTGCGGTTGCTTTCATAGCCATCCAGGGCGATAGGCGCGTCGAGGCTGATCTTGACCTTGCCGATCTCGTTCAGTTGCAGAGCGCTGGCCGCCCCCTCTTCCAGGGTATTCACATCAATCTTGTGGACGATGCTGGCAACCGAGCCCGGCACGTAGCTGGTGGCGCGCTTGATGTCGTATTTCTTGCCCGGCAGCATCGGCTCTTCGGCCATCCATACCAGCATGGCTTCAAAGCTGTCGGTCACCGGCGGTACGTTATCGGCATGTACCAGCAGGTCACCGCGGGAGATGTCGATTTCATCTTCCATGGTCAGGGTCACGGCCTGGCCCGGACCGGCCTGCTCCAACTCACCTTCGAAAGTGACGATGGATTTGACCCGGCTGCTCTTGCCCGAGGGCAATACCACGACTTCGTCGCCCTTGTGCACGATGCCACTGGCCAGGGTGCCGGCAAAACCACGGAAGTTCAGGTTCGGACGGTTGACGTACTGCACCGGGAAACGCAGGTCGGTGAAGTTGCGGTCACCGGCGACTTCCACGGTCTCGAGGATCTCCATCAGCGACTGACCGCTGTACCACGGCGAACGCTCGCTCTTGTTCACCACGTTGTCGCCCTTGAGGGCCGACATCGGCACGAAGTGCATGCTCGTAGGCTGCATCTTCAAGCCTTTGGCGAACTTCAGGTAATCAGCCTTGATCGACTCGAATACGCCCTGGTCGAAGTCCTTGAGGTCCATCTTGTTGATGGCCACGACGATGTGCTTGATCCCCAGCAGGGAGGCGATGAAGCTGTGGCGACGGGTCTGGGTCTGCACGCCGTAGCGGGCGTCCACCAGGATGATCGCCAGGTCACAGGTGGACGCACCGGTGGCCATGTTGCGGGTGTACTGCTCATGGCCGGGGGTGTCGGCAATGATGAATTTGCGCTTGGCGGTGGAGAAGTAGCGGTAGGCGACATCGATGGTGATGCCCTGCTCGCGCTCGGCCTGCAGGCCATCCACCAGCAGCGCCAGGTCGATGTCGTCACCGGTGGTGCCGACCTTCTTCGAATCCCGGGTGATGGCTTCCAGATGGTCTTCGTAGATCATCTTCGAGTCGTGCAGCAGGCGCCCGATCAGGGTGCTCTTGCCGTCGTCGACGTTACCGCAAGTGAGGAAGCGCAGCAGCTCTTTGCGTTCGTGCTGGCCCAGGTACGCGAGGATGTCCTCGCTGATCAAATCAGATTGATGCGACATGACAACCCCTTAGAAATAACCCTGACGTTTTTTATCTTCCATCGAGCCTGCGCCATCGTGGTCGATGACCCGGCCCTGGCGCTCGGAAGTTCGCGTCAGGAGCATTTCCTGGATGATGTCCGTCAGGCTTTCCGCCTCGGACTCCACCGCGCCCGTCAACGGGTAGCAGCCAAGGGTACGGAAACGCACTTTCTTTTTGACGATGCGGGCTTTCTCTTCATCGGAGAGATGCTCGAGGATGCGCTCGTCGTCGATCATGATCAGGGTGCCGTTCTTCTCGATCACTTCGCGCTCGGCGGCGAAGTACAGCGGCACGATCGGGATGCCTTCCAGGTAGATGTACTGCCAGATGTCCAGCTCGGTCCAGTTGGACAGCGGGAACACGCGGATCGACTCACCCTTGTTGACCTTACCGTTGTAGACGTTCCACAACTCCGGGCGCTGGTTCTTCGGGTCCCAACGGTGCTTGCTGTCGCGGAACGAGTAGACGCGCTCCTTGGCGCGGGACTTCTCTTCATCGCGACGGGCGCCACCGAAGGCGGCATCAAAACCGTACTTGTCCAAGGCCTGCTTGAGGCCTTCGGTCTTCATGATGTCGGTGTGCTTGGCACTGCCGTGGGTGAAGGGGTTGATCCCCTGCGCAACGCCATCCGGGTTGACGTGGGTGATCAGCTCCAGGCCCAGCTCTTCGACCATTTTGTCGCGGAAGCTGTACATCTCCTGGAATTTCCACTGGGTGTCGACGTGCATCACCGGAAACGGCAGCTTGCCGGGGAAGAACGCCTTGCGGGCCAGATGCAACATCACGGCGGAGTCTTTACCGATGGAATACAGCATCACCGGGTTGTCGAACTCGGCGGCCACCTCGCGGATGATGTGGATGCTTTCCGCCTCCAGCTGTTTCAGATGCGTCAGTTTGTCGACCATGGCTACTCACGAAAGCTTTCTTATGGACGGCCAGCGGGCCGTGTTCGAGCGGGGCATGCTAGCACAGCGACCTGCTTCTAATCAGGGCGCCAACTAGAACGAAACGATATATGAATATACCGCCCGGTTAGGCATCAAAACACCTGACCTGGCGGCCGGTGTAGGAGCTGGCTTGCCAGCGAAGGTGCTTTCAGACGCACCTCAAGACCACAGATCTTTTCGCCGGCAAGCCGGCTCCTACATGGGGTCAGATTGGGTTGGGGCAGTCGATGAACAGGTGCTCCAGGGCGAAACGCCGGGCCAGGTAGTCACCCAGGGCCTGGACGCCATAACGCTCGGTGGCGTGATGGCCGGCGGCGATGAAGCTGACGTCGTTTTCCCGAGCGCTGTGGAAGGTCTGCTCGGAGGCCTCGCCACTCAGGTACAGGTCGACACCGGCCTCGATCGCCTGGTCGATGTAGCCCTGGCCACCGCCGGTGCACCAGCCGACCCGCCGGATCATCTCGCTGCCCTCGATCAGCAGTGGCTCACGACCCATGACTTCCTGCACCCGACGAGCAAAGTCACGCGGGGTCATCGGCTCACTGAGGGAACCCACCAGCCCGACAATCTTGGGGTCCTGCGGATCCAGCGGACCTTCCACGGTGATATCCAGTTGCCGCGCCAGCTGCACGTTGTTGCCCACCTCCGGGTGCAAATCCAGGGGCAGGTGATAAGCCAGCAGGCTGATGTCGTGCTTGAGCAGGGTTTTCAACCTACGCTGCTTCATACCGGTAATGCAGGGGTTCTCGCCTTTCCAGAAGTAGCCGTGATGCACCAGCACCAGGTCGGCCTTGGCTTCCACTGCAGCGTCCAGTAACGCCTGGCTGGCCGTCACGCCACTGACGATACGCATGACTTGCGGACGCCCTTCGACCTGCAGGCCATTGGGGCAGTAGTCGGCGATGCGTGAACTGCCCAGGTAGCGGTCCGCTTCTTCCACCAGTGTGCTCAGGGCAACGGCCATAAAAGACTCCTAAATATCCCGTTCAGAGGCGCGCACGGCCTCGTATAATGCGCGACATTATGGGCCGTGCGCAGCCCTTCGTAACCACCCAGGACTTGCTCAATGCTCAAGGCTCTGCGTTTTTTTGGCTGGCCATTGCTGGCCGGCATACTTATCGCGTTGTTGATTATTCAGCGTTACCCACAATGGGTCGGCCTGCCCAGCCTGGACGTCAATCTGCAGCAAGCTCCGCAAACCACCAGCACCCAGCAGGGCCCCGTGTCCTATGCCGATGCGGTGGTCATTGCCGCGCCTGCAGTGGTCAATCTGTACACCACCAAGGTCATCAACAAACCTGCACATCCATTGTTTGAAGACCCACAGTTCCGACGTTTCTTCGGTGACAACCTGCCCAAGCAGCAGCGCATGGAGTCGAGCCTGGGCTCCGGGGTGATCATGAGTCCCGAAGGTTATCTGTTGACCAACAACCACGTGACGTCCGGCGCCGAGCAGATCGTGGTGGCCCTCAAGGACGGACGCGAAACCCTGGCCCGGGTGATCGGCAGCGATCCGGAAACCGACCTGGCAGTGCTCAAGATCGACCTGAAGAACCTGCCCTCGATCACCGTCGGCCGCTCGGAAAGCGTCCGCGTCGGCGACGTTGCTCTGGCCATCGGCAACCCGTTCGGGGTCGGCCAGACCGTGACCATGGGCATCATCAGCGCCACCGGGCGCAACCAGTTGGGCCTGAACAACTACGAAGACTTCATCCAGACCGACGCGGCAATCAATCCGGGCAACTCCGGTGGCGCACTGGTGGATGCCAACGGCAACCTGACCGGGATCAACACCGCGATCTTCTCCAAGTCCGGCGGCTCCCAGGGCATTGGTTTCGCCATCCCGATCAAACTGGCCATGGAAGTGATGAAGTCAATCATCGAGCACGGCCAGGTGATCCGTGGCTGGCTGGGGATCGAAGTGCAGCCGCTGACCCAGGAACTGGCGGAGTCCTTTGGCCTCGCCGGGCGCCCCGGCATCGTGGTCGCGGGTATCTTCCGCGATGGCCCGGCGCAGAAAGCCGGCATGCAACTGGGTGATGTGATCCTCAGCATCGACGGTGAGCCCGCCGGTGATGGTCGCCGCTCGATGAACCAGGTGGCACGGATCAAACCGATGGAAAAAGTCTCGATCCAGGTGATGCGCAACGGCAAGGAGCTCAAGCTGACGGCAGAAATCGGCCTGCGTCCGCCGCCCGCACCGGTCAAAGAAGAAGAGTGAATGTGCGCCCGGCCATGCCGGGCTAACAACATGCATTCTCATTAGTCATGTTATATTGTTTCAATATTGCTATTGGAACAGCCTGATGACGCCCCGAAAAATCCTCCCCCTGGCAGGCCTGACTCTCGGCCTGCTGGCAGACCCCCTGCTCGCCGAAGAACCGCAGTCGCTGGAGCTGGAAACCACCCGCATCACCACCGAATACGAATCTGCCACCGGCCCGGTCAAAGGTTATCGGGCCACTCGCTCAGCCAGTGCCACCAAGACCGACACAGCCATTCGCGACATCCCACAGTCCATCAGCGTGATCCCCGCCAGCGTGCTCAAGGACTTGGGCAGCAGCAACGTCGAGCGCGCCTTGGAGTTTGCCGGTGGGGTCTCCAAGCAGAACAACTTCGGCGGCCTGACTCTGTATGAATACAGCGTGCGCGGCTTCACCACCTCGGAGTTCTACAAGGACGGTTTCAGCGCCAACCGCGGTTATCCCAGTACTCCGGACGCCGCCAACATCGAGCGCATCGAGGTGCTCAAGGGGCCGGCCGCCAGCCTCTATGGCCGTGGCGACCCCGGTGGCACGGTGAACATCGTCACCAAGAAACCCCAGCCTGAAGCGTTCGCCACCCTGCAAACCAGCGCCGGCAGCTGGGACCGCTACCGCACGGCCCTGGACCTCAACACCCCGCTGGATGCCCAGGGCAACCTGTTGTCTCGGGTCAACCTGGCGGTGGAGGACAATCACAGCTTCCGTGACCACGTGGACAGTCACCGGGTATTCGTCGCGCCGTCCTTCAGTTGGCAGTTGAACCCGGACACCAGCCTGCTGCTGGAAAGCGAGTTCGTGCGCCACAGCTCGACCTTCGACCGCGGCATCGTCGCCCCCGACAATCGCTGGAGCGGAGTCTCGCGCTCGACCTTTCTCGGCGAGCCCAACGACGGCAACATCGACAACCACAACAACATGCTCCAGGCGACCCTCGAGCATCACCTCAACGACCGCTGGAAGCTGCGCCTGGCCAGCCACTACAAGGAAGGCAAACTGTGGGGCTTCGCCTCGGAAGCCCGCCCGTTGAATGCCGACCAGCACACAGTCAATCGGCGTTACCGTGAGCGCGACAACAACTGGCACGACAGCATCACCCAACTGGAACTGCGCGGCCTGTTCGACATCGGCAGCTGGCAGCACGAGCTGCTGATCGGCAGCGAATACGAGAACTACCGCAAGAACGAGCGGGTCACCACCCTCGCCGGCGGCGCCTATGCCATCGATATCTACGACCCGATCTACGGCCAGGCCAAGCCCAACGGCAAACGCTCCGGCACTGATTTTTTCGAGCATGTCGAAAGCCAGGCCCTGAACCTGCAGGACCAGATCATCTTCACTGACCGTCTGCGGGGCATGGTCGGCGCCCGCGTCGAACACTTCGAGCAAAAGATCGACGACCACACCACCAGCAAGCGCAGCCGCCAGCGCCACGACGCCCTGACCCAACGCGCCGGCCTGCTCTACCAACTGACCCCGCAAGTGGGGGTGTTCGCCAACGCCTCCACCTCGTTCAAGCCCAACAACGGGCTGGATGCAGCTGGCAAGACCTTCAAACCTGAGGAAGGCGTCGGTTATGAAGTGGGGATCAAGAGCGAGCTGCTCGACGAGCGCCTGAGCGCCACCCTCGCCGCCTTCCATATCGACAAGGAAAACGTCCTGGCCCTGGACCCCGGCACCGACTCCAGCCGCGCCGCGGGCAAGGCCCGCAGCCAAGGCTTCGACGTGCAGGTCAGCGGCCAACTGACCGATGCGCTCAGGGTCATCGGCGCCTATGCCTTGATCGATGCCAAGGTCACCAAGGGCGATCGGGCGATCCCCGCCGGCAGCCGCATGCTCGGCGTGGCCAGGCACAGCGGCAGCCTGCTGGGGGTGTATGAGTTCCAGGACGGCCACCTCAAAGGCTCGGACATCGGCGCCGCCCTGACCTATGTCGGCGATCGCTCGGGCGAGTCCGGCGGCAGCTTCGAACTGCCGGCCTATCGCACCCTGGATCTGCTGGCCCACTACAAAGCCAGCGACAAGCTCACCCTGGGCCTGAACCTGAACAACCTCTTCGACGAGAAGTACTACGAGCGCTCCTACAGCAACTACTGGGTCAACCCCGGCGAGCCGCGCAACTTCACCGTCAGCCTGACACTCAACCTGTAAAAGGGAATCACCATGCAACAGCGCAAATCAATCTTCCTGCTCGGCCTGCTCGCCGCACTGTGCACCACCCAGGCCTCGGCCCACGGCCTGTGGACCGAACAGCGACGGGGCAATATCGAAGTGATCTACGGCCACGGCGCCGAAGACGACGCCTTCAAGGCCAAGAAGGTCAGCGGTGCCTGGGCCTATGACGGCGCCGCCAGAATGATTCCGGTGAGCGTGCAACGCCTGGCCGACCACGCACGCCTGCAGCCACTCAAGCCCCCGGCGGTGCTGGCGGTGGCACTGGACAACGGTCCGTGGTCGCAGACAGCGGACAAACGCTGGGTTAACCAGGGGCGCAGCAAAGTCCCGGGGGCCATCGCCTCGACCCACACCTTCAAGTACAGCCTGGCGATCTATCAACCGGGAGCGAAGCTTCCCAAACTGGAACAGCTCAAGCTGGTGATCCTGCCCGAAGTCGACCCACTGACCGTAGGCCCGGGCAAGAACCTGCCAGTGCGGGTGCTGCTGGACGGACAGCCCGTGGCCGGGGTGAAGTTGATCGGTGATTACCGTAATGCGCCAAGCACCCTGAGCACCGAAACCGATGCCCAGGGACGCGCTCAAGTGCTGGTGAGGAATGAAGGTTTGAACGTGATTGCCACAGAGCTGGAGGTTCCGCTCAAGGACAACCCGGATGTGGCATCACGCGGTCTGTTCAGTTCCCTGACCTTCCTCGGCGAGCCGCACCACGAAGAGTGATGCGGCCGCATCAGGCTCCAGGCACCTGGACTACAGGTCGCCCAGCCCGTCGATCAGCGCCTGGTTCTGCTCCGGCGTACCGATGCTGATCCGCAGGAACTGGGCGATCCGCTCCTGCTTGAAGTGACGCACGATCACCCCCTGCTCCCGCAGCTTGGCGGCAAGACCCGCCGCGTCGTGCTGTGGATGCCGGGCAAAGATGAAGTTGGCCGCCGATGGCAGCACCTCGAAACCCTTGGCTTGCAACTGCGCCACGACCCACTCACGGCTGGCTATCACCTGCTGGCAGGTCTTGGTGAAGTACTCGCGATCCTCGAAGGCTGCCGCCGCGCCGACAATCGCCAGGCGATCCAGCGGATAGGAGTTGAAGCTGTTCTTGATCCGCTCCAGGGCTTCGATCAGGTCCGGGTGGCCCACCGCAAGGCCTACTCGCAGCCCGGCCAGGGAGCGGGATTTGGACAGGGTCTGGGTCACCAGCAGGTTCGGATAGCGATCCACCAGGCTGATAGCCGTCTCGCCGCCGAAATCGATATAGGCCTCGTCGACCACCACCACCGAATCCGGACTGGCCTTGAGGATCTGCTCCACGGCGTCCAGGGCCAGCAGGCAGCCCGTCGGCGCGTTCGGGTTGGGGAAGATGATCCCGCCATTGGGCTTGGCGTAGTCGGCTACACGAATCTGGAATTGCTCATCCAGCGGCACCGCTTCGAAATCGATGCCGTACAGGCCGCAATACACCGGGTAGAAGCTATAGCTGATATCCGGGAACAGCAGCGGCTGATCCTGTTGCAGCAAGCCATGGAAGATGTGCGCCAGGACTTCATCGGAACCGTTGCCGAGGAACACCTGGTTGCCCTGTACTCCGTAGTAGCTGGCCACCGCCTGCTTGAGCAGGTCGCTGTTGGGGTCGGGATAGAGACGCAGGTTGTCGTTGAGCTCCGCCTGCATCGCCGCCAGGGCTTTGGGCGAAGGACCGTAGGGGTTTTCGTTGGTGTTGAGCTTGACCAGCTTGGTCAGCTTCGGCTGTTCGCCCGGCACGTAAGGCACCAGGTTCTTGACGAATGGACTCCAGAATTTGCTCATGCTCATTGCCCCTGATCTTGATCGTCGACGATGCGGTATTCGGCGCTGCGGGCGTGGGCAGTCAGCGACTCGCCACGGGCCAGCACCGAAGCCGTCCGGCCTAGCTCGGACGCACCCTGCTCGGAGCAGAAGATGATCGACGAGCGCTTCTGGAAGTCGTACACCCCCAGCGGTGAAGAGAAACGCGCAGTGCCGGAGGTCGGCAGCACGTGGTTCGGACCGGCGCAGTAATCCCCAAGCGCCTCGGAGGTGTGGCGACCCATGAAGATCGCTCCGGCGTGACGAATCTGCGGCAGCCAGGCTTGCGGATCGGCAACGGACAACTCCAGGTGCTCGGGGGCAATACGGTTGGCCACTTCAATCGCCTGCTGCATGTCGCGGACCTTGATCAGCGCGCCGCGGCCGTTGATCGAGGTGTTGATGATTGCCGCACGTTCCATGGTCGGCAGTAGCTTGGCGATGCTGGCTGCCACCTTGTCGAGAAACTCGGCATCCGGGCTGACCAGGATCGCCTGGGCGTCTTCGTCGTGCTCGGCCTGGGAGAACAGGTCCATGGCAATCCAGTCCGGATCGGTCTGGCCGTCGCAGACCACGAGGATCTCCGAAGGACCGGCGATCATGTCGATTCCCACCTGGCCGAACACGTGGCGCTTGGCAGTCGCCACATAGATGTTGCCCGGGCCTACCACCTTGTCCACTTGCGGCACGCTTTCAGTGCCGTAGGCCAGCGCGGCCACGGCCTGGGCGCCGCCGATGGTGAACACTCGGTCGACCCCGGCGATGCAGGCCGCAGCCAGCACCAACTCGTTGATCTCACCGCGCGGGGTCGGCACCACCATCACCACTTCGGTGACACCTGCCACCTTGGCCGGGATTGCGTTCATCAGCACCGACGACGGATAGGAGGCCTTGCCTCCCGGTACGTACAGGCCGGCACGGTCCAGCGGCGTAACCTTCTGCCCCAGCACGGTGCCGTCGGCCTCGGTGTAGGTCCAGGAATCCTGCTTCTGCTTTTCGTGGTAGCTGCGCACCCGGGCGGCAGCCTTTTCCAGGGCTTCGCGCTGAACCACGGTGATCCGCGTCAGGGCCAGTTCCAAGCGCTCACGAGGCAGGATCAGGTCCGCCATGGAGGCCACCTCCAGGCCATCAAAACGCTGGGTGAACTCCACCAGCGCCGCGTCACCGCGCTCGCGCACCGCCTTGATGATGTCCAGCACCCGCTGATTAACCGAGTCATCAGAGACACTTTCCCAGCTCAGCAAATGATCCAGATGCTGGGCGAAATCCGGGTCGGCAGCGTTGAGTCGGCGAATTGCAGTGGGAGCGGTCATAGCGAAGGCCTCATTGATTGGCGAATGCACAAAAGGGCAAGCTTGGTTTTGCAAAACTCAGGCGCCGCAAGACTACCAAGCCATCCGCGTGGGCACCTGAGCATTCTGGCTATGACGCGGATAGATGGGCGCGACTCAAGGCCGCGCATGTGAGTCAGCCGCGGTGTCGCGATTCCACTGCCTTGCGCAGGGTGTCGATCAACGCCTGGATACGGGCGTGCTGCATCTTCATCGATGCCTTGTTGACCACCAGGCGAGAGCTGATGGTGGCAATCAGTTCCTGGGGCTCCAGACCGTTGGCCCGCAGGGTGTTGCCGGTATCGACCACGTCGATGATCTTGTCTGCCAGACCGATCAGCGGCGCCAGCTCCATCGAGCCGTAGAGCTTGATGATATCCACCTGACGGCCCTGCTCGGCATAGTAGCGCTTGGCTACATTGACGAACTTGGTGGCGACCCGCAGACGGCCCTTGGGCTCGACTGCACCAATGGCGCCAGCAGTCATCAGCTTGCACTGGGCAATCTGCAGGTCCAACGGCTCGTACAGGCCCTGGCCGGTGTACTCCATCAGGACGTCCTTGCCGGCCACCCCGAGGTCGGCGGCGCCATGCTCGACATAGGTCGGCACATCGGTGGCGCGCACGATCAACAGGCGAACATCGTCCTGGGTCGTGGGGATGATCAGTTTGCGGCTCTTGTCCGGATTCTCGGTTGGCACGATGCCCGCTTCAGCCAGAAGCGGCAACGTGTCGTCGAGGATACGGCCCTTGGACAGTGCGATGGTCAACATGAGTAACGTAAGTCCTTATGCGGCGACTGATGCCCGGACGCAAACGGCGCCAGACATGCGTCGAGCCTGAAGACAGGCTCGACGTGGAACTGATTCGGCTGTGGGCACCTCCCTGTGCCCCTGAAGCAATTAACCCGGTACGCGGCGGATCTTCGCGCCGAGCATCTGCAGCTTCTCTTCGATGCACTCGTAACCACGGTCGATGTGGTAGATGCGGTCGATCAGGGTATCGCCTTCGGCCATCAGGGCCGAGATCACCAGGCTGGCCGAAGCCCGCAGGTCGGTGGCCATGACTGGCGCGCCCTTGAGGATTTCGGTACCGGTGACGATCGCGGTGTTGCCTTCAACCTGGATCTTGGCGCCCATGCGGTGCAGTTCGTACACGTGCATGAAACGGTTTTCGAAGATGGTCTCGATGACTGCGCCAGTGCCTTCGGCAATCGCATTCAGGGAGATGAACTGCGCCTGCATGTCAGTCGGGAACGCCGGGTATGGCGCAGTACGCACGTTGACCGCCTTGGGGCGCTTGCCGTGCATGTTGAGCTCGATCCAGTCGCTGCCGGTGGTGACTTCAGCACCCGCTTCCTTGAGTTTTTCCAGCACTGCTTCAAGGATGGTCGGATCAGTGTCCTTGACCTTGACCCGACCGCCGGTGACCGCTGCGGCCACCAGGTAGGTGCCGGTTTCGATACGGTCAGGCATGACTTTGTAGATCGCCGGATGCAGGCGCTCGACACCATCGATGGTGATGGTGTCGGTACCGGCACCAGAAATCTTCGCACCCATGGCAATCAGGAAGTTCGCCAGGTCCACGACTTCAGGTTCGCGAGCGGCGTTCTGCAACACGCTGCGGCCCTTGGCCAAGGCAGCGGCCATCATGATGTTCTCGGTACCGGTCACACTCACGGTATCGAAGAAGAAGTTCGCGCCGCGCAGGCCACCCTCAGGCGCCTTGGCCTTGATGTAGCCGCCTTCGACGTCGATTACCGCACCCATGGCTTCCAGGCCGCGGATGTGCAGGTCCACCGGACGCGAGCCGATGGCGCAACCGCCAGGCAGGGCCACTTCAGCTTCGCCGAAACGGGCAACCATCGGTCCCAGTACCAGGATCGAGGCGCGCATGGTTTTCACCAGCTCGTACGGGGCCACCAGGGTCTTGATGGTGCGCGGGTCGATTTCGACGCTGAGTTTCTCGTCGATCACCGGCTCGATGCCCATGCGACCGAACAGCTCGATCATGGTGGTGATGTCGTGCAGGTGCGGCAGGTTGGCCACAGTGACCGGGCCATCGCACAGCAGGGTTGCCGCCAGAATCGGCAGCGCGGAGTTCTTGGCCCCGGAAATACGGATCTCGCCATCAAGGCGAACGCCGCCGGTAATAATCAATTTATCCATAACAGTCTCGACGCCCTTGGGCTCAGGTGCGCTCGGCCCAGGCCGCGCGGCTGAAAAATTTCATAGTGATCGCGTGGATGCTGCCATCGGCAATCCATGGATTCAAATGGGCATAGATGCTTTGCTGACGCTTCACCGGGCTCAAGGCCGACAGTTCGTCGCTAATCACGTTCAGCTGAAAGTTGCAGCCTTCGCCCTCAACTTCTACCTGAGCTTCGGGCAGCTTTCCTTCAAGAAAGCTCTTCACTTCGTTGGCCTGCATGCTCAACCTCAATCGGCGCCCTGTGCGCGCGGGTCGGACATCATACAAAAAAGCCCCGCGCCTGCGAACCCCGCATAGCAGGACTCTGACGGGGGGCTTCTATATAGATGTGGGTTACACGGTTCTGAAGCTAGGGATGGGCGAAGATCTCGGTCACCCCGGAAACCTCGGCGATCTCGCGCATGTCCTCGGGCAGAGCACGAATACTCACCGCCTTGCCGAGACCCTGGGCATCACGGATGAACGCCAGCAACAGGGCAAGACCGACGCTGCTGGACTTTTCCACCGCCGAGCAATCCAGTACCAGCGCCGACGCCGGGCTCGACTTGATCAGCGCCTGGCCCTGCTTGCGCAGGCCCGGGCCGCTGCGGTAGTCCAGCACGCCACTGATCAGCAACTCTCCAGCATCACCAAGGCGTACGGCGGAGTCACTCATTGCGCAGCCTTTTGTGCAGTGCCTTCGGTAGCTTCCTTGGCCTTGGCCACTTCGCCAGCCCAGCCGTCGATGGTCTTGTCCAGATTATTGCCGTTGCGCTGCATGGCATCGGCGAACTGATCACGGAACAGCTTGCCGATATTGATGCCGTTGATGATCACGTTACGCACTTTCCACTCGTCGTTGAGCTTTTCCAGGGTGTAGGACACCGGGTAGATCGCCCCGTTGTTGCCCTTGACCTGCATATCAACGCTGGTACGGGTGCCGCTTTCATCCTTGGCCGGAGAAACCGTGATGCCCTGGTTGTTGTACTCCAGCAAGGCGTTGCCATAGAACTGCATCAGGCTGCGCTTGAAGTTCTCCTGGAAACGCGCCATCTGCTCCGGCGTGGCCTTGCGCGAATACTTGACGGTCATGATGCTGCGGGAGATGCCATCGGCGTCCACCACAGGACCGACAATGCCGTTCAAGGCGTTGTAGAACTCGCTAGGGCTTTGCTTGTACTTCTCTTTATTGGCTGCCAGGTCGGCGAGCAGACGGTGGGTCGTGTCCTGCACCAGATCATGCGCGGAAGGCGTCCCCGCCGCGTTGGCCAACAGCGGCAAGGCCGCCAGCAGCACCAACAGACCACGTCGCAAGGTAGAGATCATCGAAAAACTCCTCATTTGGCGTCTTTGCTAACGGTATTGAGCAGGAATTTACCGATCAGGTCCTCCAGTACCAGCGACGACTGGGTGTCGTGGATGGTTCCACCATCCTTGAGCAAGGCTTCTTCCCCGCCCACGCTGATACCGATGTATTTCTCACCCAACAGGCCAGCAGTCAGGATAGATGCAGTAGAGTCAGTCGGCAGATTATCCACACGTTTTTCCAACTGCATCGTTACCCGGCCAGTGAAGCTGTCACGATCCAGATCGATCGCCGTGACCTTGCCGATGGTCACGCCGGCCATGGTCACTTTAGCCCTGACCGTCAAACCGGCAATATTGTCGAAGTAGGCATAAAGCTTATAAGTATCGGTGCTCGCTGTCGGAGACAAGCCACTGACCCGCAGGGCAAGCAACAGCAAAGCCAAGATGCCAGCCAGCAAGAATAGGCCGACACCGATTTCCAGGGTGCGGTTTTGCATCAGAAATCTCCAAACATCAAGGCGGTCAGAATAAAGTCCAAGCCGAGTACGGCCAACGAGGCATACACCACGGTCTTGGTAGTGGCACGGCTGATCCCCTCTGAGGTGGGCTCACAGTCGTAGCCTTGGAATACGGCGATCCAGGTCACTACAAAGGCAAAAACAATACTTTTGATCACACCGTTGAGCACATCACCGGTGAAGGTCACGCTGTTCTGCATATTCGCCCAGTAGGAGCCGTCATAGACCCCCAGCCAGTCGACAGCCACCCAGGAACCGCCCCAGATCCCCACGACACTGAAGATAATCGCCAGCAAGGGCAGGGAAATGAAACCGGCCCACAGACGTGGCGCAATGATGTACTTGAGCGGATCGACACCGATCATCTCCAGGCTGGAGAGTTGCTCGGTGGACTTCATGTTGCCGATTTCCGCGGTCAACGCCGAACCGGCACGCCCGGCGAACAGCAGCGCAGTGACCACCGGCCCCAACTCCCGCAGCAAGGTCAAGGCAACCATCTGCCCAACCGCCTGCTCCGAACCGTAGCTGGAGAGAATATTGAAGCCCTGCAGCGCCAGCACCATGCCGATGAAGATCCCGGACACGACAATGATCACCAGGGACATCACCCCCACCGAGTGCAACTGCTTGACCAGCAGGCCGAAACTGCCGCCGATGCCGCCACGCCCCAGCAGCGCATGAAACAGGAACAGCGTGGAACGCCCCAGTACCGCCAGGACATCGATGCCCGAGCGACCGAAGAGGCGAACCCTCTCGATTAGCGATATTTTGCGCATCAGCGCTTCCCCAGAAGATCTGCGCGGTAATCCGACGCTGGAAAGTGAAACGGTACCGGGCCGTCGGGATCGCCCTTCATGAACTGACGGATACGTGGATTATCGGAGTCCAGCAGTTCTTCGGGAGTTCCCTGGCCCAGTACCTGGCCATCACCCACTACATAGAGGTAGTCGGCAATGCTCGCGGTTTCTGCAAGATCGTGGGAAACCACAATGCTGGTAATACCCAGGGCATCGTTGAGCAGACGGATCAGGCGCACCAATACGCCCATGGCGATCGGATCCTGACCTACGAAAGGCTCGTCATACATGAGTATCTGCGGATCCAGGGCGATGGCCCGGGCCAGGGCGACCCGGCGCTTCATGCCGCCTGACAACTCGTCGGGCATCAGGTCGATGGCGCCGCGCAGGCCGACTGCCTGCAACTTGAGCAGGACGATGTCACGAATCATCTCGTCCGGCAGTTGGGTGTGCACCCGCAATGGAAAGGCCACGTTCTCGAAGACGTCGAGGTCGGTAAACAGCGCGCCACTCTGGAACAACACGCCCATTTGCTTGCGCGCGTCGAACAGATCGCTGCGCGAGAGGGTCGGCAGGTTCTGGCCGTTGACCCACACTTCACCGCCGCTGGGCCGCAGTTGCATGCCCATCAAGCGCAACAGGGTGGTTTTCCCGCAGCCGGAAGGCCCCATGATCCCGGTGACCTTGCCCCGCGGAATACGAATATCCACGTTATTGAAAATGCTGCGCGTACCGCGCTTGAAGGACAGTCCCTTCAGCTCGACCGCGTAAGCGTTATCGGCACTCATCTAAACTCCTTGCGATGCAGCCTATCACTCGGACGCTTGGCTCCCTGCCGGGAGTACATGCCTCTGGGCAGGCCGAACTGGCGGCGAACTATATCACTGCTGATACGGAGCCCCCAAGGCCGAAGCCGCCACCGTTCAGGTCGACGACAGGCAAAATAGGAGGATTCCTAGCAAGCAGTAGACAAAGGCTGACGAACTTGCGTGAGGGATTTGCTCATTACCGCTATAATCGCCGCCTTTTCATCGGGCTATACGATTTCAGACATGAGCCAATCCAGCGACCTGATTCAATCAGCACAACGCACCATCCGCCTCGAACTTCAGGCAGTAGAAGGCTTGCTGCCCCATATCGACGCAGATTTCGTACGCGCTTGCGAGATGATTCTGGCCAGCAAAGGCCGCGTAGTAGTGGTCGGCATGGGCAAATCCGGGCATGTCGGCAACAAGATCGCCGCCACCCTGGCGAGCACCGGCACCACGGCTTTCTTTGTCCATCCAGCCGAGGCCAGCCACGGCGATATGGGCATGATCACCCGTGACGACGTGATCCTGGCCCTCTCCAACTCCGGCTCCACCAACGAAATCGTCACCCTGCTGCCGCTGATCAAGCGCCTGGGCATCCAGTTGATCAGCCTTACCGGCAACCCAGAGTCCCCGCTGGCCAAGGCCGCCGATGTCAACCTCAACGTCCACGTCGAGCACGAAGCCTGCCCGCTGAACCTGGCGCCAACCTCTTCGACCACTGCCGCCCTGGTGATGGGCGACGCCCTGGCCGTGGCCCTGCTGGAAGCCCGCGGCTTCACCGCCGAAGACTTCGCGTTCTCCCACCCAGGCGGAGCCCTGGGCCGCCGCCTGCTGCTCAAGGTCGAGAATGTCATGCACGAAGGTTCCGACCTGCCACACGTGCAGCGGGGCACCCTGCTCAAGGACGCACTCATGGAGATGACCCGCAAGGGCTTGGGCATGACCGTCATTCTGGAAAACGATGGCCGCCTGGCCGGGATTTTCACCGACGGCGATCTGCGTCGCACCCTGGATCGCGCCATTGATATTCATCACGCCACCATCGACTCGGTCATGACCCCTCATGGCAAGACTGCACGTGCCGATATGCTGGCCGCTGAAGCCCTGAAAATCATGGAAGACCATAAAATCAGCGCCCTGGTGGTGGTGGACAAGGAAGACCGGCCGATCGGCGCCTTGAACATGCACGACCTGTTGCGCGCGGGAGTCATGTAATGAATACCGACCTGCTGCAACGCGGTAAAAACATCAAGCTGGCGATTTTTGACGTCGACGGCGTACTGACCGACGGTCGCCTGTACTTCCTCGAAGACGGCAGCGAGTTCAAGACCTTCAACACCCTAGACGGCCAGGGCATCAAGATGCTCATGGCGGCCGGGGTGCAGACCGCGATCATCAGCGGGCGCAAGACCCCGGTGGTGGAGCGTCGGGCCAAGAACCTGGGGATCCCCCACCTGTATCAGGGCCGCGAAGACAAACTGGTGGTACTGGACGAACTTCTTGCCCAACTCAACCTAAGCTATGAACAGGTCGCCTATCTGGGCGACGACCTGCCCGATCTGCCGGTGATCCGCCGTGTCGGCCTGGGCATGGCGGTCGCCAACGCAGCGGGTTTTGTTCGTGAACACGCCCACGGCACCACCGTGGCTCGCGGCGGCGAAGGAGCTGCCCGAGAGTTCTGCGAGCTGATCCTGCGCGCCCAGGATCGCCTTGAAGCAGCCAACGCCGCTTACCTATAGAGCCTTCCAATGCTGAGTAAAAAGATTCGCAACATACTGATCTTCGGGACTATCGCCCTGCTGTTTGCAGCGGTCGGTTACTGGAACATCAGCCCTGAACGTTTCCTCGACAAGCCCGTGGTACAGGTCGACGAAAACGCCATCGACTATTACGTGATCAACGCCCGCAGCGTGCAGTATTTGCCCGACGGCAAGCTGCAGTATGAAATGACCTCGGACAAGGTCGAGCACGTCAAGGCCAGCGAAGTGACCCTGCTGACCAAACCGGACCTGCAGATGTACCGCGGCACTACCTTCCCCTGGCATGTCCAGAGCGAGCGCGGCGAAGTCAACCCGGACGGCACTGAAGTCGAATTGATCGATTCGGTACGGGTTTCCCGCACCGACGAAAGAAATCGCAACCTGCTGATCACCACGACCCGCATGACAGTATTCCCGCAGAAGCAATATGCGCAGACCGAGCAAGCCGTTAGAATTGACGGCGCCGGCGGCGTGACTACGGCGAAGGGAATGAAAGCGTATTTGAAAGACGGCAGGATGAACCTGCTATCGAACGTAAGAGGACAGTATGAGGCTCGTTAAAACCCTCCCGATTTTGCTCAGTCTGGGCGCAGCACTGGGAAGCGTGAGCGCCTGGGCTCTGCCGAACGATAGCCAACAGCCAATCCGCATCCAGGCCGACGACGCCCAGCTCGATGACAAGAATGGCGTGGCCACCTACAAGGGCGATGTAATCATCACCCAGGGTTCGATGAAGATCACCGGCAACACCGTGACCATCACCCGGTCAAAAACCGGCGAAATCGACGTGGTGACCTCCGTGGGCAACCTGGCGTATTTCGAGCAACTGCAGAAACAGACCGACCCGAAACCGGTCCAGGCCTACGCCGTGACCATCCAGTACCATGCCCAGCAGAACCGCATCGTACTGATCGACAAGGCCAAGGTTATCAACGACGGCAACACCACCGAAGGCGAGAAAATCGTCTACGACACCGTCAAGCAAGTGGCTAACGCCGGTCGCGCCAATGGCACCTCGGTCACCGCGCCGCGTCCGCGGATCGACATGGTCATCCAGCCGAAAAAGAAAACCGACGAGCAAAAGGCCCAGTAATGGCAACTCTAAAAGCCCAGCACTTGGCCAAGAGCTACAAGAGCCGCCAGGTCGTGCGTGATGTCAGCCTGTCCATCGACAGCGGTCAGATCGTCGGCCTGCTCGGCCCCAACGGTGCCGGCAAGACTACCTGCTTCTACATGATCGTCGGCCTGGTCCAGGCCGATCAGGGCCGCGTCCTGATCGACGACCTGGATGTCAGCCACCAACCGATGCACGGCCGCGCCCGCGCGGGTATCGGCTATCTGCCCCAGGAAGCCTCGATCTTCCGCAAGCTGTCGGTGGCCGACAACATCATGGCCATCCTCGAGACCCGCAAGGAACTCGACAAGGCCGGTCGCCGTCAGGAACTGGAAAGCCTGCTGCAGGAATTCCACATCAATCACATCCGCGACAACCTCGGCATGAGCCTGTCCGGCGGTGAACGCCGCCGAGTGGAAATCGCCCGGGCCCTGGCCACCGCCCCCAAGTTCATCCTTCTGGACGAACCGTTCGCCGGCGTAGACCCGATCTCGGTTGGCGACATCAAGCAGATCATCCACCACCTGAAGGCCAAGGGCATTGGGGTACTGATCACCGACCACAACGTCCGGGAGACTCTGGACATCTGTGAGACCGCCTACATCGTCAACGACGGGCAACTGATCGCCGAAGGCGATGCCGAGACCATCCTGGCCAACGAACTGGTCAAGGAAGTCTACCTGGGCCATGAGTTCCGCCTGTAAGGGCTGAGGTGTTGGGCTGGACGCCAGAGCGCCGGGAACAATAATTCCCTACAAACTTTATTGTTACAGCGCTCTAGGCAAACACTTCAGTTTCAGGCATATAATTTGCTTATGTTTGGCGCTCCGGCGCCCTGTAGTGGATGGCGCATGTGCGCCGGCAAATAAGGTGTTAAGCCCCTGCCATGAAACCATCGCTAGTCCTGAGAATGGGCCAGCAGCTGACGATGACACCGCAGCTGCAACAGGCCATCCGCCTGCTCCAATTGTCGACCCTGGACCTGCAACAGGAAATCCAGGAAGCGCTGGAGTCCAACCCGATGCTCGAACGCCAGGAAGAAGGCGACGACTTCGACAACAGCGATCCTTTGGCCGACAACACCGAGTCCAAGCCCAACACCGAGATCCAGGAACCCTCCTACCAGGAAACCGCCCCTACGGTGGATAACCTCGAGGACGGTGAGTGGAGCGAACGCATCCCCAACGAACTGCCGGTGGATACCGCCTGGGAAGATGTCTACCAGACCAGCGCCAGCAGCCTGCCTAGCAGCGATGATGACGAGTGGGACTTCACTACCCGCACGTCGGCCGGTGAAAGCCTGCAAAGCCACCTGCTCTGGCAACTGAACCTGGCTCCGATGTCGGACACCGACCGCCTGATTGCCGTAACCCTGATCGATTGCATCAACAATCAGGGCTACCTGGACGAAACCCTCGAGGAAATTCTCGAGGCCTTCGATCCCGAACTGGACATTGAGCTGGACGAAATCGAAGCCGTCCTGCACCGCATCCAGCAATTCGAACCGGCCGGTATCGGCGCCCGCAACCTGGGCGAATGCCTGCTGCTGCAATTGCGCCAACTGTCGACGAAAACCCCTTGGCTGAGCGAAGCCCAACGCCTGGTCAGTGACTACATCGACCTGCTGGGCAGCCGCGACTACAGCCAACTGATGCGCCGCATGAAACTCAAGGAGGACGAGCTGCGCCAGGTCATCGAGCTGGTGCAGAGCCTCAACCCGCGTCCAGGCTCACAGATCGAATCCAGCGAAGCCGAATACGTGGTTCCGGACGTCATCGTGCGCAAGGACAACGAACGCTGGCTGGTGGAGCTGAATCAGGAGTCCGTGCCACGCCTGCGAGTCAATGCCCAGTACGCCGGTTTTGTGCGTCGGGCCGACACCAGCGCCGACAACACCTTCATGCGCAACCAACTGCAGGAAGCCCGCTGGTTCATCAAGAGCCTGCAGAGCCGCAACGAAACCCTGATGAAAGTGGCCACCCAGATCGTCGAGCACCAGCGCGGCTTTCTCGAGTACGGTGACGAGGCAATGAAGCCGTTGGTGCTGCATGACATCGCCGAAGCGGTGGGTATGCACGAATCGACGATTTCCCGGGTAACCACGCAAAAATTCATGCATACCCCACGGGGCATATATGAGCTGAAATACTTTTTCTCCAGCCACGTCAGCACCTCGGAAGGCGGTGAATGCTCGTCCACCGCGATCCGCGCGATCATCAAAAAACTGGTGGCTGCGGAAAATCAGAAAAAGCCGTTGAGTGACAGCAAGATCGCTGGTTTACTGGAGGCACAAGGCATTCAGGTAGCCCGCCGTACCGTCGCCAAGTATCGCGAATCCCTTGGGATTGCGCCTTCCAGCGAACGGAAGCGGTTGATTTGACCGCAGGGCTGGCCACAGCGTTTCAGGGGCAGGCAACCCAGCCTGCCGCTTTATGCACTGGCAACGAAGGAGAAGCTGTATGCAAGTCAACATCAGTGGACACCAACTCGAAGTGACTGAACCTCTGCGCGCTTACATCGGCGAAAAACTCGACCGGCTGGAGCGGCATTTCGACAAGATTACCAATGTGCAGGTCACCATGGCTGTCGAGAAGTTGAAGCAGAAAATCGAAGCCACCTTGCACATCCACGGTGGGGAGGTCGTCGCCAATGCAGAACATGACGATATGTATGCCGCAATCGACCTGCTCACGGACAAGCTTGACCGTCAACTGAAAAAGCATAAGGAAAAGCACCTCCACCTTCTCCAAGGCACGGGTCGCTAACACTCTCCCCCCATGATCCGACTTGAAAGTATCCTGACCCCCGGCCGTTCCTTGGTGAACGTGCCGGGCGGCAGTAAAAAACGCGCACTCGAACAAATTGCCAACCTGATCAGCCGTGAAGTGCCCGATCTGGAGATGCAGGATGTCTACGAGAGCCTGATCGCCCGTGAAAAACTCGGTTCTACCGGTTTTGGCAACGGCATCGCGATTCCCCACTGCCGCCTCAAAGGCTGCGAGTCCCCCATCAGTGCCCTGATGCACCTGGACGCACCGATCGATTTCGACGCCATCGACGGCGCCCCGGTCGATCTGCTGTTCGTCCTGCTAGTCCCGGAAGCTGCCACCGACGCACACCTGGAACTGCTCAGGCAGATCGCCAGCATGCTCGATCGCAAGGAAGTCCGTGACCGGCTGCGCAGTGCCACCAGCAACGAAGCCTTGTATCAGGTTGTTCTGGACGAGCAAAACGGTCAGTAATCATGCGCTTGATCATCGTCAGCGGCCGTTCCGGCTCAGGTAAAAGCACCGCCCTCGACGTTCTTGAGGATCACGGCTACTACTGCATCGACAACCTTCCAGCCGGCTTGCTGCCCGAGCTGGCCGAACGTGCGTTGATTCACACTGAACTGGCCCAACCGCTGGTGGCAGTATCCATTGACGCACGCAATCTGCCCAGCCACCTGTCGCGCTTCCCCGAGCTGTTGGAAGAAGTGCGCAGTCGGCATATCCAGTGCGATGTGCTCTATCTGGACGCCGATGAAGAAACCTTGCTCAAGCGCTTCTCGGAAACCCGCCGCCGGCATCCCCTGAGTAGCGCCAATCGCTCACTGGCGGAAGCCATCCACGACGAAACCCAGTTACTGGGACCGATCGTCGATCTGGCGGACCTCAAGGTCAACACCACCAATCTGAACCTCTACCAACTGCGGGATACCATCAAGCTGCGGTTGCTGAATCAGCCCGAGCCTGGCACCGCATTCCTGGTGGAGTCCTTCGGTTTCAAACGCGGCATGCCGGTAGACGCCGATCTAGTGTTCGATGTGCGCTGCCTGCCCAACCCGTACTGGAAGCCTGAACTGCGCGCCCAATCCGGATTGGACGCTCCCGTGGCCGAGTACCTGGCCGCCCAGCCTGATGTCGAAGAGATGTTCCAGGACATCTCCAGCTACCTGCTCAAGTGGTTGCCGCGCTTTGCCGCCAGCAACCGCGCCTATGTAACCATTGCCATTGGCTGCACTGGCGGGCACCACCGCTCCGTGTACCTGACTGAGCGTCTCGGCCAGGTCCTGCAAAAATCCCTGAAGAACGTCCAGGTTCGCCACCGCGACCTTAGCTGAAAGGATCTACCCCGCGATGCCAGCTCTGGAAATTGAGATCATCAACAAGCTGGGCCTGCATGCCCGTGCCTCTGCCAAATTTGTCGGTGTGGCCGGGCAGTTTCCCTGTCAGATTCGCGCCGGCAGAACCCCGGAAACCATGGTTGATGGCAAGAGCATCATGGCCATGATGATGCTCGCTGCCGGTAAGGGCACCAAAATCCACCTGAAAACCGAGGGTGAGCAAGAGCAAGAGGCACTGGATGCGCTGGTGAAACTGATCAACAACTACTTCGACGAAGGCGAGTAGCCCTCGCCGGACCACTCGCATGCGGCACTCAGGCGAGCGCCGTGTCCATCACCATCATCAGACAAAAGCCGATACACAAGCCGAGGCTGGCGAGCTTTTCGTGACCATTGCGCCGGGACTCGGGGATCACTTCATGAGTCACCACCAACAGCATGGCACCAGCCGCCAGGGCCAGCCCCAAAGGTAAAAGCACCTCTGCCAAACTGACCAGCCAGGCGCAGAGCAAGGCAAAGACCGGCTCTACCAAGCCTGAAGCCGCACCGATCAGGAACGCCTTGACCCGCGACATCCCCGCCCCCGCCAGCACCAGGGCAATTACCAGCCCTTCCGGCACGTCCTGCAGGGCAATCCCCATGGCCAGGCTGTCCGCATCGGGCATTCCCCCGCCCGCCGATACCCCGACCGCCATCCCTTCCGGAATGTTGTGAGCAATGATGGCAAACACAAATAGCCAGATTCTCGGGGCAATGACTGGATGCTCGGGAGTACCCACCAGCGTTTCCGGACTGCCTGCTGAGACCTTGCGGTCCACCAGGAACAGTCCGAAAGCACCGAGCATGATGCCGAGACTGATCAGGCCGCTGGAGCTCCAGGCCGACAAGCCCAGGCTCTGAGCGGCAGCGATACCCGGAACGATCAACGAAAACGCTGTCGCCGCCAACATCACGCCGGCCCCAAAGCCGAGCAAGGTGTCACTCACGGCCACCGGCATTCTGCGGATCACCAATACCGGGACAGCCCCCAACGCCGTGCCCAATGCGCAGATCGATCCTCCCTGCAATGCCCGCAATAATCGCGGTTCCAGATTAAGCCAGCTCAGCCCTTGAGCCACCAGCAATGCGGTACCCGCCAACAGCAACAGCGAACCGAAGGCATAACGAAACATCCGTCCGCTGCTGATCGCCAGTGTTTCAGTGCCCATAGTCGGCCTTAGTTCTTATTGGTAGAAAATCTCAAGCCATCGCGGCCTGATAGCGTTGAGCAACTTCCGGCCAGTTGATGACGTTGTAAAAGGCATTGATGTACTCGGGTCGCCGGTTCTGATAACGCAGGTAATAGGCGTGCTCCCAGACGTCCAAGCCCAAAATCGGCGTGTTGCCATTCATCAGTGGACTGTCCTGATTGCCGCTGCTCTCCACCACCAGCTTTTTCCCCGGTGTCACACTAAGCCAGGCCCAGCCACTGCCGAAGCGAGTCAACGCGGCCTTGGTGAAGGCGTCCTTGAAACTCTCGAAGCCACCCAACTGCTGCTCGATTGCCTGCCCCAGAGCGCCCTCTGGCTTGCCGCCGCCCGCAGGCGTCATCACCGCCCAGAACAGCGAGTGGTTGGCATGACCACCGCCCTGATTGATCACCGCAGCACGGAGTTTTTCCGGCAATTGTTGAATACTGGCCACCAGCTTTTCCACTTCCCACCCTGCCCACTCAGTGCCCTCCACAGCGGCATTGAGATTGTTGATGTAGGTCTGATGGTGCTTGGTGTAGTGAATTTCCATGGTCTGCGCATCGATGTGCGGTTCCAGGGCGTCGTAGGCGTAAGGCAAGGCAGGCAAGGTAAAGGACATATTCAGTGCACTCCAAAAGAGGGGCTGTCGGGTGTCGGGCCGTCGGAGGACAACCGCGCGACATTGCTGTCCAGCAAACGGTGATTACGGGGGTATTCACCGTGTTCACCAATGAAATTGAGCAACTCGACGTAGGTCTTGCTGCTTTGGCGCAGAGCCGCTTCCCGCAGGGCCGGTGCCAGGCGACCGTCCTGCATGGTCTGCAGCAGGCGCTGGTGGATAGCGCAGAGGTACTCCGCGCTCTCCTCCGGCTGGTTCAGGCGCAAATGCAGGTCCGCCAGGTTGTGATGGGAAATCACACAAGCCGCTACCGCTTCGTCGGGATTCGACCAGCGCTCGAACAACACCTGTGCCAGGGCCAACGCCTGCAGGTAGAACTCGCGGGCATCCACCAACTCCCCCTGCATGAACAAGCGATTAGCCCTTTCGATCGTGCGTTTCCAGTGCTCCATGGTGAGCCTCCAAAGCGGTGTCGAGGGTTACACGCCGCCAGCGGTGAGTTTTTCCGGATCCAGCAGGATCTCAAGCTGGCTACGCGACAGATCGGTGTGCTCAAGCGCTACGTCGATCACCGGACGCCCCTGCTTGTAAGCGGTCTTGGCGATTTCTGCGGCCTTCTGATAACCGATGATCGGGTTCAGGGCGGTGACCAGGATCGGGTTACGCGACAACGCCTCCTTGAGCTTGGGTTCATTGACCTTGAAGCTGGCGATGGCTTTGTCCGCCAACAACCGGCTGGAGTTGGCCAGTAACTCGATGCTGCTCAACAGGTTCTGGGCAATGATCGGCAGCATCACGTTGAGCTCGAAGTTGCCCGATTGCCCGGCCACGGTGATGGTGCAGTCATTCCCGATGACCTGGGCAGCAACCATCGCAGTGGCTTCCGGAATCACCGGATTGACCTTGCCGGGCATGATCGACGACCCCGGCTGCAGGGCTTCCAGCTCGATTTCGCCGAGCCCCGCCAGGGGGCCGGAGTTCATCCAGCGCAAGTCGTTGGCGATCTTCATCAATGACACCGCCGTGGCCTTGAGCTGGCCGGATACCGTTACCGCGGTGTCTTGGGAGCCGATCAGGGCGAACAGGTTCTTGCCCGGAGTGAATTGAACCTGAGTCAGCTTGCTCAACTGCTGGCTGAAGAGTGCCGCGAACTCGGGATGGGCGTTGATCCCAGTGCCCACCGCAGTGCCCCCCTGAGCCAGGGACTGCAGGCTCGGCAACAGATCCTGCAAGTGGGCGATGTTGGCTTTGAGCTGTTGCGCCCAGCCTTCCAGGACCTGGCTCATGCGCACCGGCATGGCGTCCATCAAGTGGGTGCGACCGGTCTTGATGAAGGGATGCACCTGCACCGCCTTGTGCTCGATGACCGCCACCAGATGCACCAGCGCCGGCAGCAATTGCTCGTGCAGAGTCAGGGCTGCGCTGACATGAATGGTGGTGGGAATGATGTCGTTGCTGCTCTGGCCGCAGTTGACGTGATCGTTGGGGTTGACCGCCTCGCCCAACAGGCGGCTGGCCAGGGTCGCCAGCACTTCGTTGGCGTTCATGTTGGAACTGGTGCCGGAACCGGTCTGGAAGATGTCCACCGGAAAGTGCTGCATGAAGTCGCCTTCCAGCAGGCCCTGGGCAGCATCGACAATGGCCTTGCCCTGGGACTCGCTGAGCTGTCCAAGCTCGACGTTGGCTTTGGCCGCAGCGGCCTTGGCCAGGATCAAGGCACGAATGAAGGCGGCCGGCATACGCTGGCCACTGATAGGAAAGTTATCCACCGCACGCTGGGTCTGCGCCCCATACAGGGCCTGCTCCGGGACCTGCAGCTCGCCCATGCTGTCGCGTTCGATACGGGTATTACTCATCGGGGAATCCTTGCACCAGTTCAATCAGAGGAATGGAAGGCAACAGCGAGCAGGTCGCCAGTTGCCAGGCATGGCTTTGCCAGCGTTTGAGCCGGCACTTGCACAAAGACAGCCGTTCCAGGTCGCGTAACGGCTTCCACGCCTGGTCCAGGCACAGGCTGCGCCAATGCCAAGGCAGCGCGGTATCGGTAGCGGTATCGATCAACAAACGGAAGGAGGTTTCAGCGACAGTCCAGGACGACATGGCGGTACAGCAGGCCAGGTAGCGCCCCTCGGCAAGGTAGTGCTCGATCAGACGCGGCTCGTCCGGTTCCAGTGCGCAACGGATCTGGCGGCTCATCCAGCGCCAGCTTTCGAGATAAGGCTGCTCGTGCAAGGCAGAACTCATGACCTGGGCTCATTGAATAATGAGATTCATTATTAAATGATATTGAGAATCAAATCAATTGAGCTTGTGCAATTTTCATCCCCCCATGAACAATCACAGGCACAAAAAAACGCGCCACCCGTGAAGGTCGCGCGTTTCGTTGAAGCCTGCCTTGATCAGCTGCCGGCGACGGTCATGCGTTCGATCAGCACCGAACCGGTGCGGATGTTGCTGCGCAGTTCCAGATCACTGCCCACGGCGACGATCTGCTTGAACATGTCCCGTAGATTACCGGCAATGGTCACTTCCTGTACGGCGAACTGGATTTCACCGTTCTCCACCCAGAACCCCGCCGCGCCACGCGAGTAGTCCCCAGTGACCATGTTCAGGCCATGGCCCATCAGCTCGGTCACCAACAGACCGCGTCCCATGCGCCGCAATAGCGCCGTCTGGTCTTCATCGCCATGGGTGACGAACAGGTTGTGCACGCCACCGGCGTTGGCGGTGCTCGGCATGCCCAGCTTGCGCCCGGAGTAGGTGCCGAGCACATAGGACACCAGCTCACCGTCCTTGACGAAAGGTTTGGCGTAGGTCGCCAGGCCATCACCGTCGAACGACGAACTGCCCATGGCACGCATCAAGTGCGGCCGCTCATCGATGGTCAGCCATTCAGGAAACAGTTGCTGGCCCAGGGCACCTTCAAGGAATGAAGACTTGCGATACAGATTGCCGCCGGAAATCGCCCCGAGGAAACTGCCGAACAAACCGCCAGCCAGCTCTGCGGAAAACAGTACCGGCACTTCGCAGGTCGGTACCGGACGAGCACCCAGGCGGCTGGCGGCACGCTGGGCGGCGCGCTGGCCAATGCTCGCCGGATCCGCCAGCAACTGGCCCTGGCGATTGACGTCATACCAGTAATCGCGCTGCATCTGGCCATCGGCCTCGGCAATCATCACACAGCTCAGGCTGTGACGAGTGGACGCATAACCACCAATGAAACCATGGCTGTTGCCATAGACCCGGCAACCCTGGTGGGTGCTCAAGGTGGTGCCATCGGCATTCTTGATCCGGGCATCTGTGGCAAAGGCCGCTGCTTCACAAGCCAGAGCCTGCTCGATGGCTTGCTCAGGGGTGATGTCCCAGGCATGAAACAGATCGAAGTCCTGCAGGTCCTTGGCCATCAAGGAGGCATCTGCCAGGCCCGAGGCTTCGTCTTCGGAGGTGTGCTTGGCGATTGCCAAGGCCGCAGCCACGGTTTCACGAATAGCTTCGGGACCGCTGGCGGAAGTGCTGGCCGAACCCTTGCGCTGGCCCATGTAGAGGGTGATGCCAAAGCCCTGGTCGCGGTTGAATTCCACGGTCTCCACTTCCCGCTGGCGCACCGATGTCGACAGCCCCTGCTCCAGCGACACCGCCACTTCACAGGCACTGGCCCCCTGGCGCTTGGCCTCGGCGATGATCTGCTCGACTTGCTCCTGCAGGGCCGGCAAAGCTTGTGGGCCGACGCTTTGTGCTGCACTCATGGTGTTCTCCACTCAAATTCTGCTTTCGATTAAGGCCGGCGAGCGACCGGGCCGGACAAGCGGCCCTCGACTGGTTATCATGGCGGCGTTTCTTTGCGGACTGCCACCATGGTTGATTCTTACGACGCCTCCCTCGATGGGGAAAAAAGCAAAACCCAGGTCAAACGCGAGCTGCATGCTCTGGTTGATCTCGGCGAGCGCCTTACCACTCTCAAGCCCGACTTGCTGGCCAAACTGCCCCTGACCGACGCTATGCGCCGGGCCCTGGCGGATGCGCCCAAGCACGTCGCCCATATCGCCCGTAAACGCCACCTGCAATTCATCGGCAAGTTGATGCGGGACCAGGACACCGACGCGATTCTGCAATTGCTTGACCAACTCGATGCCTCCACCCGGCAATACAACGAACGCTTCCATAACCTGGAACGTTGGCGTGACCGCCTGATCGGCGGTGGCGATGACGTGCTGGAAAAGTTCGTCGGCGAATACCCGGACGCCGATCGCCAGCAGCTGCGCTCCCTGATCCGTCAGGCCCAGCATGAGGTGGCCCAGAACAAGGCGCCGGCCTCCAGCCGTAAAATTTTCAAGTACATCCGCGAACTGGACGAGACTCAACGCGGTCTGCGTTAAGCCTTTCACGGGTGAGTTGCCCAGCAACTCACCCGGCGCCCCTCCTCTCTTATGCCCCTGTACCGCCCACGGTGATCGCATCGATCTTCAGGGTCGGCTGGCCGACGCCCACCGGCACCGATTGCCCATCCTTGCCGCACGTACCGACGCCGCTGTCCAGGGACAGGTCATTGCCCACCATCGACACTCGGCTCATGGCTTCAGGGCCGTTGCCGATCAGGGTTGCGCCCTTGACCGGCGCGGTGATCTTGCCGTCTTCGATCAGGTACGCCTCGCTGGTGGAGAACACGAACTTGCCGCTGGTGATGTCGACTTGGCCACCACCGAGATTGGCGCAGTAGATACCCTTCTTCACCGAGGCGATGATTTCCGCCGGATCGCTTTCGCCACCCAGCATGTAGGTGTTGGTCATGCGCGGCATCGGCAGGTGCGCGTAGGACTCGCGGCGACCGTTGCCGGTACGTGCCACGCCCATCAGCCGGGCATTCAACTTGTCCTGCATGTAGCCCTTGAGCACGCCGTTCTCGATCAGCGTGGTGCACTCGGTCGGGGTGCCTTCATCGTCCACGCTCAGCGAGCCACGGCGTCCGGCCAAGGTGCCGTCGTCGACGATGGTGCAGAGTTTCGAGGCCACCATCTCACCCATGCGCCCGCTGTAGGCTGAACTGCCTTTACGGTTGAAGTCGCCTTCCAGGCCGTGGCCCACTGCCTCGTGCAGCAGCACCCCGGACCAGCCGGAGCCGAGCACCACTGGCAAGGTGCCAGCTGGCGCCGGAATCGCTTCGAGGTTGACCAGGGCTTGGCGCAGCGCCTCACGGGCATAACCCATGGCACGGTCTTCGCTGAGGAAATAACGGTAATCGGTACGTCCGCCGCCACCGTGGCCACCGCGTTCGCGGCGGCCGTTCTGCTCGACGATGACGCTGACATTGAAGCGCACCAGCGGCCGCACATCCGCCGCCAGGCCGCCGTCGGTGGAAGCCACCAGGATCCGTTCCCAGACCCCGGCCATGCTCACGCTGACCTGCTGGATACGCGGGTCCAGGGCACGGGTTGCCACGTCCACACGCTTGAGCAACTCGACTTTCTCGGCTCGGCTGAGGACTTCCAGGGGGTTGTCCGGCGCATAAAGCTGCGCCACATCCTGGGTGGTGAACGCCTGCACGGCGCCGTTCTGCCCGGCCCGGGAGATTGAGCGCGCCGCACGGGCGGCCAGGCCCAGGGCTTCCAGGGTGATGGCGTTGCTGTAGGCGAAGCCGGTCTTCTCACCGGATTGCGCACGCACCCCGACCCCTTGGTCGAGGTTGAAACTGCCTTCCTTGACGATCCCGTCTTCCAGGGACCAGGATTCGGAGATCTGTCCCTGGAAATACAGGTCGGCGGCATCGATGCCCGGGCCGGCCAGATCCCCCAGCACGCCCTGCAGGCTTTCGATGGTCACGCCGCCAGGGGCTAGTAGATGTTCACTGACTGAGGACAACAACCCACTCATATGCTTTGGCCTTAAATTCGTCGTACTTATGCAAGTCGTTGAACGCCTTGCGAGAAAATGCGCCGGTGACTGAACACCGGCATCCGCGCCCGAATGGACGCCTGTTCACTGCTGTCGCGCTCGGCCAGCAGCACACCCTCACCTTGATCCTGTTGCGCCAGCAGCCGTCCCCAGGGATCGACTATGGCCGCATGTCCGTAGGTTTCCCGCGGACCGGGATGAACGCCGCCCTGCGCCGCCGCCAGCAGGTAGCACTGGGTTTCAATGGCCCGGGCACGAATCAGCACGTCCCAATGCGCGGCACCGGTGACCGCGGTAAACGCCGAAGGCGCGGTAATCAACTCCGCCCCTGCAGCCCGCAACTCGCTGTACAGCTCGGGAAAGCGCAGGTCATAACAGACGGTCAGCCCCAATCGCCCCGCTGGCGTATCAGCCACCACCACGCGGTTTCCATGAGCATAGTCATCGGATTCGCGGTAGCGCCCTCGATTGTCCGCCACGTCGACGTCGAACAGATGCAGCTTGTCGTAACGCGCAGCGACCTGCCCCTGGTCATCCACCAGTAACGAACAGGCATTGGACTTGGCCTCGGGCTGATCCTCGGGCGGCAACGGCAAGGTACCGGCCACTATCCATAACTTGAGGTCGCGGGCGGCCTGTTTCAACCACGGCAGGATCGGACCTTCGCCCAAGGCTTCGGCACGCCCGATGACGGCCATGTCACGGCGCCCCATAGCGGCGAAATTCTCTGGCAGCACCGCCAGCCTTGCACCGCCGGCAGCTGCTTGTTCAAGCAGGCCACGAGCCTGCGCCAGATTGGCCAGGATATCGCTCTGGCTGACCATTTGAATCACCGCAAGAGACATGGCGTACTCCGTGTTGGGTAGGCCGCCATGCTACTCCATAGGGGCGAATCGAGGATTCTCAAAACGGCTTGTCGAGGGTGATTTTTGGCTCTTTCCACGGACCTTTGACGTTGTATTTGACGCTGGCAAAGCGCGCCACCCGATCACCGATCAGCTTGTCGATCAGGAACAACGCCCCACCCACCGCTGGCGCGCCGACGATCAGCGCGGCAATCGGCAGGTTGTTGGTCACCGGCAAGGTCACCAGCAGCTTGGCATCCACCTGGTCGGCCACCATGTCCAGGGTGCCATTGAGCTCCAGGTTGCTCGACGGTCCGGTGAGAGTGATCGGCTCACGGGTGACATAGACGCCGTTGCTCGCTGCCAGCACCCCCCTAACCCGGTCATAGCTCAGGCCCTTGCCGAACAGGTCGGAGAAGTCCAGGCGCAAGCGCCGACCAATGGAGTTGAAGTTGAGCAGGCCAAACACCCGCAACGCCTGGGCCCCGCCGTCGACTTCGACGAACTGGCCCTTGCGCAAGGTGGCGTCCAGGCTTCCGGAATAACGCTTCAGGCCGACCCAGGCCGGCGAGCCCGGCCAACGACCATCAACGTCCAAGTGAAAGTCTTCACTGGTAACCGTAGGCGCAAAACCCCAGCCCTTGAGCACGTCTGCGAGGTTCTTGCCGGCAATGCGACCACGATACCAACTGCTGCTGGCACCGGCCTGGCCTTCCCAGCCACCCTCGCCTTGCAACTGCATGCCCTTGAGTCCGAGGTCCAGGCTGTTGAAGCCCATGCCCTTGGCCGTTGGCCGCACCTTGAGTGCCCAACGGCCGATCAGGTCAGAGCCCTGAAACAGCTGCTCAATGGCAATATCCAGCGGCGGAACATTCTTGGGGTCCACCGACGCCAGCGGATCGGGGGCATTCTCATCGGCCTGCGCCGCAGGGTCAGCGGCCGGCAAGCGCACGTATTGCATGTTGATGGCCATTGGCGTGGTCTTGGCATCGGGCATGCCGACCTTGCCTTTGGCCTGCTGACTGTCGATCTGCAACTCCCAGGCAGCTGGCTTACGCATCAACAGCAGGTTGACCTGATCCAGGCGGGTGCCGAAGGCACTGAGCGTACCGACCTTGAAATCGGCACTGCTGAGCAACTGCTTGGCGCTGCCGCCCGGGTCCTGCCCAGCATAGCGATCCACCAGGGCTTTCCAGGGTTCTACATCCAGCTCGGACAAAATCCCGCGGACCCGCAGCCCTTTGACAGTGGGCAGCAAAGCCGCGCCATCACCAAGGAACAGCTCGCCGCGCCCCTCGGCGAGCTTGCCGCTGGGTGCGGCAAAGGTGAAATCGGCCAACTCGCCGTAATTGAACCAGTAACGTCGCTCGGGCCCTTGCAAGGTCATGCGGAACACACTGTTGCGCCCAGTGCTGGCTGCCATACCGAACGGGGCCGGCAGATCCACCGCCACACCCTTGAGGCTTGAACTGACCATCAACTGGCTGTCAGCGCCGTCGAGGTTCAATTGCAGCTGATACGGCACCTCGCCAGACACCGGCAGCGGCTGGCTGACTTGCAGCCAGTCGGTGAGTTTCTTCACCGCCACCTGCCCCTTGGCAACCACTCGGGTATTGGGCTTGCCAGGTTTGCCATCAGCGAAAATCTGCGCGCTCACCGGTCGGTCGAAGGCCTGGGCACTGATGCCTTCGCCACTGAGGCCCTTGGCGCTGTCGAAACGGAAATTGCCCTTGAGCTGGGTCAATTCCAGTTCCGGCTCACTGAGCTTGAGTCGCGCATTGTCGGTCTTGAAGTTCACCACGATCTTCGGCTCTTCACCTTTGACCAGGGGAATGTCCAAATCCAGATTGCCTTGCAGGTCACCCTCACCTTGCCAGCCGGCAAAGGTCGAGGCGGTTCCGATCGGTGCCTCCTGGAGAATCTTTACCCCGTCCCCCAGGCCACCGGCAAAACCACCGTCGATGAACATATGGGCACTCTTCCCGCTGGCGGCATGGGGAATGTTGACGAACACATCCCGTACCTTGGTGTCCAGCAACTGCCCTTTGCTGGCGACGATGCGCACCCCGCTGTCCTCGACGAACACATCCCCACTGACCTTGCTCAGGTGCGGCCAGCCCGGCTGGAACGCCAGCTCGGTGTCATGCACCTTGAAGAACAGGCTGATGCTGCGGGCCGCCTCGATGGCGTCATGGTTCAGCGAACCCTGGTACTGAAAGAAACCCTGGTCCACCGCGCCCTTGAGGATCGCCGTGCGCAGCCATTCGTCCACCGCCGGGTTGAGCATTTGCGGCAGGTACTTGGCGGTGTAGCGCCCATCGCCATCGACCAGGCCGACCCGCAGGTCCATGTAGTCTTCCTGGCTGTGATCGAAATGCAGACGGATCAGGAAATCGCCGGCGATCTTGCCTTCCTCTCCGAGCACCTTGAGGTAGGGGGAAATCAGAGTGAAACCTTGCTTGTCGAGCTTCCAGGTCAAGGTGGCGTTGGCCTGGATGTACTGCCAGGGCTTGGCGAAAATCGGGAACAGGTGCAGGGAGAAATCCTTGCTGTCCATGCGCAGCTCGCCCTTGCCCAGGTCGCCGCTGATGCTACCGCTGACGTTCCGCGCTGCCGGGGCGCCATGATAGGCGTCGAAACCGACGCGTTCGAGATTGGCAGCAAAGCTCAGACGCTGATCGTCGGTGGCCTGGGGCCGGTAGTCGAGCAGCACATTGCGCAGCCCACCGGTGACCTTCAGGCGATCGATGGTCGTGGCCAGCGCCTCCGGCAACGGCGCCAACGCGTGGAGGATCGGCGTTACCGGGGTCAGATCCAGGCGATCAGCCTGCAGCTGCCAGAGTTCTTCGCTTTGTTCCGTGGCCTTGGTCTGCTGCACTAGCAAGCGAGACTCCCAGCGAGTCTCGCCGAGGTTCAGCTCCAGGGAATCAAGTTGCACCTGCAAGCCTTGTTCACTGCGCTGGAAGTAGGCGTTCAAGGCCAGGTTCTTCAGGGTCACCGGGGCACGCTCGGCATAGGCACCGGTGAACTGCGGTGCATTCAGGCGCAACGTGGCGTTCTGCACCGTGCCTCGGCCCCAGTTCAGCCACAGCTCGCCGCCGGCCTTGAGCGCGGACAGTTTCCATTCCTGGGTAAGGCGAGCCGGCAGCCAGCGCGACCAGTCACTTTGCGGCAGACTCAGGTACAGGTCGGCTTGAGCGTCACGCCAGGCGTCGGCACGGATCCGCGTGCGCAGGTTCAAGGCCAGGGGCTGGCCGTCCGGCAGGGTCAGGCGCAGATCCAGGCGCTGGCGACTGGGGCCGGTACGCAGGTTGAGTCCGACATAGGTCAGGGCAAGCGGTTGATGATCTTGCGGCAACAAGGTGATCTGACTGTCCAGCACCGACAGTTCCGCCACCTGCTGCAGGCGGGTCAGCAATTGCTCAGGGTCCATTGGCTGATCCTGCTGCACTGGCAGGCCTTGCAACTGCCATTGGCCGTCCACCCCCTCCTTGAGGCTCAGGCTCAGGCCGCTGAGCTCCAGGCGTCCAATCTGCAGCTCACCCGCCAGCAGGCTGCCAAGCACATCCGGCGCCACACTCACCTGATCCAGGCGCAAGGCATTGGCGCCCTCGCCGACCATCACGTCATGGGCGAGCAGGATCGGTGACAAGCCTCTCCAGCGGCCTTCGAGGCTACCGATATGTACCGGCAAGCCCACGGCCTGCTGTACCTTGGCTTCAACTTCAGCCTGGTATTCAGCCACCAACGGAGTCAGTTCGCGACCCAGGCTGACATACAAGGCAGTCACCACCAGCGCCAACGCACAGAGGCCCAGCCCCCAGCGAGTCAGCGTGGTGAACAGGCGGATCAGCCGCTCCATTTCAGTTGGCTCCCATGGCAAAAGTCATGCAAAAAGCTGAAGCCAGCCGTTTCCACTGATGTAAAGCACGCGGAATCAGAGCAGCACCACGTCGTATTGTTCCTGGGAATACATGGTTTCGACCTGGAACCTGATGGTCCGGCCAATAAAACCTTCCAACTCCGCAACGTTACCGGACTCCTCATCCAGCAAACGATCAACCACTTTCTGATTGGCCAGCACCCGATACCCTTCTGCCTGATAAGCCCGAGCTTCGCGGAGGATTTCACGGAATATTTCGTAACAGACGGTTTCTGGAGTCTTCAACTTACCCCGTCCCTGGCAACTGCTGCAGGGTTCGCAGAGCACCTGTTCGAGGCTTTCCCGGGTCCGCTTGCGCGTCATCTGCACCAACCCGAGTTCGGTAATGCCGATGATGTTGGTCTTGGCGTGATCGCGCTCCAGCTGCTTCTCCAGGGTGCGCAGCACCTGCCGCTGATGCTCCTCATCTTCCATGTCGATGAAGTCGATGATGATGATCCCGCCGAGGTTGCGCAGGCGCAATTGCCGGGCAATGGCGGTGGCGGCTTCGAGGTTGGTCTTGAAGATGGTTTCCTCAAGATTGCGGTGGCCGACGAAGGCCCCGGTGTTGACGTCGATGGTGGTCATGGCTTCCGCCGGGTCCACCACCAGGTAGCCACCAGACTTGAGCGGCACTTTGCGCTCCAGGGCTTTCTGGATTTCATCCTCGACGCCGTACAGGTCGAAGATCGGGCGCTCACCAGGGTAATGCTCCAGGCGATCGGCGATTTCCGGCATCAGCTCGGCAACGAACTGGGTAGTCTTCTGGAAGGTTTCCCGGGAATCGATGCGGATCTTCTCGATCTTCGGGCTCACCAGGTCCCGCAGGGTACGCAGCGCCAGGCCGAGGTCCTCGTAGATCACACTGGGGGCGCCAATGGTCTTGATCTGCGTACCGATCTGATCCCAGAGCCGGCGCAGATAGCGGATGTCCATCATGATCTCGTCGACCCCGGCGCCCTCGGCGGCGGTACGCAGGATGAACCCGCCAGCCTCCTTGATGCCTTCCTGGGCCACGCAATCGCTGACCACTTGCTTCAAGCGCTCACGCTCGGCCTCGTCTTCAATCCTCAGCGAGATACCAACATGAGCGGTACGCGGCATGTACACCAGGTAGCGGGACGGGATCGACAGCTGGGTGGTCAGGCGTGCGCCCTTGGAGCCAATGGGGTCCTTGGTGACTTGCACCACCAGGCTCTGCCCTTCGTGCACCAGGGCGCTGATGCTCTCGACTGCCGGGCCTTCGCGGTTGGAGATTTCCGAAGCATGGATAAAGGCCGCCCGGTCCAGGCCGATGTCGACGAAGGCTGCCTGCATGCCCGGCAATACCCGCACCACCTTGCCTTTATAGATGTTGCCGACAATGCCCCGGCGCTGGGTGCGCTCGACGTGAACCTCTTGCAGCACTCCGTTTTCGACCACCGCCACCCGCGATTCCATCGGCGTGATGTTGATCAGAATCTCTTCACTCATGGCAGTGTCTCGTTCAGGCGTGTTCATAGAGGGCCGCAGTAGTTGGGTACGGCGCTTTAGCGCACTGGAAGGTTTTGCCAACAGGGTATGCCGAAATGGCCGAGCAGTTCTGCGGTTTCGCACACCGGCAAGCCGACCACGGCGGAATAGCTGCCATTGAGCCCGGACACAAACACCGCCGCAAGTCCCTGAATCGCATAACCGCCGGCTTTATCCGCAGGCTCGCCACTGGCCCAGTAGAGCGCTGCCTCTTCGGCCGAGATGGGACGAAAACGCACCAGGCTGCGCACCACCAGCGACTCGCAACGATCACCGTCGAGCAGGGCAATTGCAGTCAGCACTTCGTGTTCGCGTCCAGACAGCGCCATAAGCATCGCCAGGGCATCGGCCTGATCCTGCGGTTTGCCGAGAATCAGCCCATCGAGCACCACCGCAGTATCGGCGCCCAGCACGCAAGCCGGAGCCTGGGATTCACTGCTGGCGATCAACCCGCGACCGGCCGCTGCCTTGCCCCGAGCCAGGCGCTCGACGTAGGCGGCAGGAGGCTCATCGGCCAGCGGGGTTTCATCGATATCCGCATTGATGGCGGTGAAAGGTACGCCAATCTGCGTGAGCAACTCACGCCGACGGGGTGAACCCGAAGCGAGGTAAAGCGGACTCATCAAGACATCTCCCTGTCGAGGTACGGGCCAATGCCTGACCGAATTAATTGATTTTGAAACGTCGGCACAAACCACGCAGGCCAAAGCTGACCCAGGGCCACAACAAGGCACTGACCAGCGCCGGCAACACCAAGGCCAGGGTCGGCTGACGATTGCCGGTCAGGGCACTGAGCCAGAGTTGCACAAGCTGCGCCAGGCCAAAGATCACCAGGATCACCAAGCTCTGCTGCCACATCGGGAACATCCGCAGACGCTGCTGCAGGGACAGCACGAGGAACGTGATCAACGTCAGGATCAAGGCGTTCTGCCCCAGCAGGGTGCCATAGAGCACATCCTCGGCCAGCCCCAGGCACCAGGCGGTGACCATCCCCACCTTGTGCGGCAGGGCCAAGGCCCAGAAGGCCAGCAGTAGAGCCAGCCACAATGGGCGCAGGATTTCCATGAACTGTGGCAACGGCGACACGCTCAGCAGCAGGCCGATGAGGAATGTCAGCCAGACAATCCAGCCGTTTCGTGAATAGGTACTGCCCGCCATTATTCTCTTCCTCCGGTGGTGGCCGGTACCGCTGCCGGTGGCTTGGCAGCCGCCGGTTTCACCACAGGTTTATGAACCGGCTTGACCGGAGCATGGGCCGCAGGCTTGACCGGCGTCGCCGCGGCTGGCGCCGGAGCAGCATTGGCCGCCCCGGCCGGAGCTGTTGCAGGCTTGGGTACTGTGGCCGGGACCACCGGCGTCGCGTTGCCACCCTGTCGGTCCTGGGCCTCCTGGGCCTGGGCGGCATCGTTGGCCCGCTCTTCAGCGGTACGTGGATCGCTGAACACCAGCAGCAGGTAACGGCTGCGGTTCAACGCTGCAGTGGGCACTGCTCGCACAATAGCGAAGGGCTGGCCAGAGTCGTGAATCACTTCCTTGACCGTGGCCACCGGATAGCCGGCAGGGAAACGCTGGCCAAGACCGGAACTGACCAATAGGTCGCCTTCCTTGATGTCGGCAGTATCGGCCACATGGCGCAACTCCAGGCGCTCCGGATTACCGGTGCCGCTGGCGATGGCGCGCAGGCCGTTGCGGTTGACCTGAACCGGAATGCTATGGGTGGTGTCGGTCAGCAACAGGACACGAGAGGTGTAGGGCATCAACTCGACCACCTGCCCCATAAGGCCTCGGGCATCGAGCACCGGCTGACCGAGGAACACACCATCACGCTCACCTTTATTGATGATGATGCGATGGGTGAAGGGGTTCGGGTCCATGCCGATCAACTCGGCCACTTCGACCTTCTCGTTGACCAGCGCCGAAGAGTTGAGCAACTCACGCAGGCGCACGTTCTGCTCGGTCAGGGCCGCGAGCTTTTGCATGCGTCCCTGCAACAGCAGGTTTTCAGTCTTGAGTTTTTCGTTTTCGGCCACCAGCTCGGTACGGCTGCCAAACTGGCTGGCCACACCTTGCCATAGCCGTTGTGGCAGGTCGGTGATCCAGTAGGACTGCATCAACACCAGCGACATCTGGCTACGCACTGGCTTGAGCAGTGTGAAGCGGGCATCGACCACCATCAGTGCGACCGACAGCACGACCAGCACCAGGAGGCGCACGCCTAATGAGGGACCTTTGGCGAAAAGCGGTTTAATAAGCCGCTCCTCCCAGGCAAATGTTGTGTTTATTCATACGGCATCAAACCGGCCTGGATGCAGATTGACAGAAGATAAACGCCACAGGCAGCACTGCAAAGTGCTGCCTGTGGGCGCAACAGCATAGACCTCGCAGCGATGTTATTCGCTGGAGAGCAGGTCCATGGTGTGCTTGTCCATCATTTCCAATGCACGACCACCGCCACGAGCGACACAGGTCAGCGGGTCTTCGGCGACGATCACCGGCAGACCGGTTTCCTGGGCCAGCAGCTTGTCCAGGTCACGCAACAATGCACCACCACCGGTCAGTACCAGACCACGCTCGGCGATATCCGAAGCCAGCTCCGGAGGCGATTGCTCCAGGGCGCTTTTCACTGCCTGAACGATGGTGGCCAGGGACTCTTGCAGAGCTTCCAGCACCTCATTGGAGTTCAGGGTGAAGGCACGTGGCACGCCTTCAGCCAGGTTACGACCACGTACGTCGACTTCACGTACCTCACCGCCCGGGTAAGCGGTGCCGATTTCCTGCTTGATGCGCTCGGCGGTGGATTCACCGATCAGGCTGCCGTAGTTGCGACGCACGTAGGTGATGATCGCTTCGTCGAAACGGTCGCCGCCGACACGGACGGATTCGGCATACACCACACCGTTCAGGGAGATCAGGGCGATTTCAGTGGTACCACCACCGATGTCCACCACCATCGAACCGCGGGCTTCTTCAACCGGCAGGCCGGCACCGATGGCTGCAGCCATCGGTTCTTCGATCAGGAACACTTCACGGGCACCGGCGCCAAGGGCCGATTCACGGATGGCACGACGCTCAACCTGGGTGGACTTGCATGGAACGCAGATCAGCACACGAGGGCTAGGCTGCAGGAAGCTGTTTTCGTGAACCTTGTTGATGAAGTACTGCAGCATCTTTTCGCAGACGCTGAAGTCGGCGATCACGCCGTCTTTCATCGGACGAATGGCTGCAATATTGCCCGGAGTACGACCGAGCATGCGCTTGGCTTCAGTACCAACCGCCACAACACTTTTCTGATTACCGTGGGTCCGAATGGCCACAACTGATGGTTCATTCAGGACAATACCGCGCTCGCGCACGTAAATAAGGGTGTTGGCAGTGCCCAGGTCAATGGAAAGATCGCTGGAAAACATGCCACGCAGTTTCTTGAACATGGGGAAGGGACCCTAGGCAACGCGTGGGTAAAAAAGTGCGGCAAACTCTAACAACGACAGGGATTTTGGGCAAGGCGCCAATATGTTAAATTGACCGCTTTTCTGTGCACCAACCCCCACAATCGCGGCCATAAGACCGTAGAAATGCGGTAGTGTTCCGACAATCTAACACACGGACGAGATCCGTTCTGTTTTCCACTGGAGAATCCCATGGCGCTTGAACGCTCCGACGTGGAAAAAATCGCTCATTTGGCCTGCATCAAGCTCAATGAAAGCGATCTTCCACACATCACCTCCGCCCTGAACAGCATTCTCGGGCTGGTGGATGAAATGCAGGCAGTCGATACCGACGGTATCGAGCCCCTGGCCCACCCACTGGAGGCCAGCCAGCGCCTGCGCGCAGACGTTGTGACCGAGTCCAATCATCGCGAGGCTTATCAGTCCATCGCGCCAGCGGTCGAAAACGGCCTGTATCTGGTTCCGAAAGTCATCGACTAAAGGGAAAGAGCCTGCAATGCATCACATGACTCTGGCCGAGATCGCCCGCGGACTCGCCGACAAGAAATTCTCTTCCGTAGAACTGACCCAGACCCTGCTGGCGCGCATCGCCCAGCTGGATCCTCAGCTCAACAGCTTCATCAGCCTAACCCAGGACCTGGCACTGTCCCAGGCCCAGGCCGCCGACGCCCGTCGCGCCAATGGCGAGAACGGCGCCCTGCTCGGCGCACCGATCGCGCACAAAGACCTGTTCTGCACCCAGGGCATCCGCACCAGCTGCGGCTCGAAAATGCTGGACAACTTCAAGGCGCCGTATGACGCCACCGTGGTCGCCAAACTGGCCGCTGCCGGGGCCGTGACCCTGGGCAAGACCAACATGGACGAGTTCGCCATGGGCTCGGCCAACGAGTCGAGTTGGTACGGTGCGGTGAAAAACCCATGGAACCTGGAACACGTGCCGGGCGGTTCGTCCGGTGGTTCCGCCGCAGCCGTCGCCGCGCGCCTGTTGCCTGCGGCCACCGCCACCGACACCGGCGGCTCGATCCGCCAACCCGCTGCCTTCACCAACCTCACCGGTCTGAAACCGACCTACGGTCGCGTTTCCCGCTGGGGCATGATTGCCTACGCCTCCAGCCTCGACCAGGGCGGCCCGTTGGCCCGCACCGCCGAAGACTGCGCAATCCTGTTGCAAGGCATGGCTGGCTTCGACCCGAACGACTCCACCAGCATCGATGAACCGGTGCCGGACTACAGCGCCGGCCTTAACGGTTCGCTGCAGGGCCTGCGGATCGGCGTGCCGAAAGAGTACTTCAGTGCCGGCCTCGACCCACGCATCGCCGAGCTGATCCACAACAGCATCAAGGCGCTGGAAAAGCTCGGCGCCGTGATCAAGGAAATCAGCCTGCCGAACATGCAGCACGCGATTCCCGCGTACTACGTGATCGCCCCGGCGGAAGCCTCCTCCAACCTGTCGCGTTTTGACGGCGTGCGCTTCGGCTATCGCTGCGACAACCCAGAGAAGCTGGAAGACCTGTACAAACGCTCCCGTGGCGAAGGCTTCGGCAGCGAAGTGCAGCGCCGGATCATGGTCGGTGCCTATGCGCTGTCCGCCGGCTACTACGACGCCTACTACCTCAAGGCGCAGAAAATCCGGCGCCTGGTGAAAAACGACTTCATGACCGCCTTCAATGAAGTCGACATCATCCTTGGCCCAACCACGCCGAACCCGGCCTGGAAGCTCGGGGCCAAGAGCAGCGACCCGGTCGCTGCGTACTTGGAAGACGTCTACACCATCACCGCCAACCTCGCCGGCCTGCCGGGCTTGTCCATGCCAGCCGGTTTCGTCGATGGCTTGCCGGTAGGCGTGCAGTTGCTTGCGCCGTACTTCCAGGAAGGTCGCCTGTTGAACGTTGCCCACCAGTATCAGCTCAACACTGACTGGCACACCCGCACCCCAACCGGCTTCTGAGGAGATACACATGCAATGGGAAGTCGTGATCGGGCTGGAGATTCATACCCAGCTCACCACCAAATCGAAGATTTTCTCTGGTAGCTCCACCGCCTTTGGTGCCGAGCCCAACACCCAGGCCAGCCTGATCGACCTGGGCATGCCCGGCGTACTGCCAGTGCTGAACCAGGAAGCTGTGCGCATGGCCGTGATGTTCGGCCTGGCCATCGATGCCGAAATCGGCCAGCACAACGTGTTCGCCCGTAAGAACTACTTCTACCCGGACCTGCCCAAGGGCTACCAGATCAGCCAGATGGAGTTGCCGATCGTCGGCAAGGGCCACCTGGACATCCCCCTGGAAGACGGCACGGTGAAACGCGTTGGCATCACCCGCGCACACCTGGAAGAAGACGCCGGCAAGAGCCTGCACGAAGAATTCAACGGCGCCACCGGCATCGACCTGAACCGTGCCGGTACGCCGCTGCTGGAAATCGTTTCCGAGCCTGATATGCGCAGCGCCAAGGAAGCCGTGGCCTACGTCAAGTCGGTCCACGCGCTGGTGCGTTACCTGGGAATCTGCGACGGCAACATGGCCGAAGGCTCCCTGCGGTGCGACTGCAACGTCTCGATCCGCCCCAAGGGCCAGGTCGAGTTCGGCACCCGCTGCGAGATCAAGAACGTCAACTCGTTCCGCTTCATCGAAAAGGCCATCAACAGCGAAATCCAGCGCCAGATCGAGCTGATCGAAGACGGTGGCAAAGTGATCCAGCAGACTCGCCTGTACGACCCGAACAAGGACGAGACCCGTCCGATGCGCAGTAAGGAAGAAGCCAACGACTACCGTTACTTCCCCGACCCGGACCTGCTGCCAGTAGTCATCGAGGACAGCTTCCTCGACCAGGTACGCAGCACCCTGCCGGAACTGCCGCCACAGAAACGCGAGCGCTTCCAGGAGCAGTTCGGCCTGTCGGTCTACGACGCCAGCGTGCTGGCCACCAGTCGTGAGCAAGCGGACTACTTCGAGCAGGTCGCCCGCATCGCCGGCGATGCCAAACTCGCGGCCAACTGGGTCATGGTCGAGCTGGGCAGCCTGCTGAACAAGCAAGGCCTGGAAATCGACGAAGCCCCGGTCTCGGCGGAACAACTGGGTGGCATGCTGCTGCGGATCAAGGACAACACCATCTCCGGCAAGATCGCCAAGACCGTGTTCGAAGCCATGGCCAATGGCGAAGGCAGCGCCGACGAGATCATCGACAAGCGCGGCCTCAAGCAAGTCACTGACAGCGGCGCGATCTCGGCGGTGCTCGACGAAATGCTCGCGGCCAACGCCGAACAGGTTGAACAATACCGCGCCGCCGATGAAGCCAAGCGCGGCAAGATGTTCGGCTTCTTTGTCGGTCAAGCGATGAAGGCCTCCAAAGGCAAGGCCAACCCGCAACAAGTCAACGAACTGCTGAAAAGCAAGCTCGAAGGCTGATCGAAAAGTGACGCGGTGGCTTGTCAGTCGAAACGGGATGCACGCACCCCGGTCTTCGCTGGCAAGCCAGCGCCTACTCGCGACTGCTTCTCCCCCCCTTTCAATAGAGCGTTCCAGCATGCGGCCTCTGCTCATTGTCGGTGCCCTGCTCGTTCTACTCACGGGTTGCGTCAGCAGCCATGTCATCGACCCCCGGGGTTATGACGAAACCGGAACGGCCTCCTATTACGGTGCCCAGCACCACGGCAAACGCACCGCCAGTGGCGAAGCCTTCGACCAGAACGGCCTCACCGCCGCCCATCGAGAATTGCCGTTCGGCACCCGGGTGCAAGTCACCAACCTGGGCAACGACAAAAGTGTCGTGGTCCGCATCAATGACCGTGGCCCGCACACCCGTGGCCGCCTGATCGACCTGTCCCGCACTGCCGCTCAACAGCTGGATATGCTGCGCAGCGGTACCGCCAAAGTACGCATCCAAGCCCTCAGCGACTGACCGACGGAGCCCTAGCCATTACCGCCTTTGCCGAACTGCCCCTGCTCAGCCTGATCCAGCTCATCAGCGGCCTGCTGATGCTGATCGCCGGCGCCGAGTTGCTGGTGCGCGCCGCCGTGCGCCTGGCGGCGCGCCTGCATGTACGCCCGCTGATCATGGGCCTGAGCATCGTCGCCTTCGGCAGCAGCGCGCCGCAAATGGCCATCAGCCTGCAAGCGACCCTGGCCGATAACACCGACATTGCCGTGGGCAGCGTGATCGGCAGCAGCATCTTCAACATCCTGGTGATCCTCGGCCTCTCGGCCCTGATCATTCCACTGCGAGTGTCGCGGCAACTGGTACGCCTGGACATCCCGCTGATGATCGGCGCCAGCCTGCTGGTGTTCGCCCTTGCCTATAACGAACGCCTCACTCCGGTTGATGGCCTGATCCTGCTCGCAGCCCTGGTGCTGTATCTGGTCCTGCTATTACGCCAGTCAAGGCACTCGGCGCGCCCTCGTTTACCCGATCCTGCCGACCAGCGCAGCGCAGCCCCCAGATTCAGCAGCATGCTGATGGTCCTCCTCGGCCTGGGGCTGCTGGTCTTCGCCGGGCACCTGTTGCTGGGCGCTGCCATCACCGTGGCTGATAACTTGGGGCTGTCGGAGCGAGTCATGGGGTTGACGGTGATTGCCGTCAGCGCCTCCCTGCCGCAGCTCGCCACCTCGTTGCTTGCTGCCTTGCGCGGCCAGCGGGATATCGCCGTGGGCAACGTCATTGGCAGCAACCTGTTCAACCTGCTGGGGGTGCTGGGATTCACCGCCCTGGTGGCGCCGACGCCGCTCTCGGTCTCGCCCAATGCCCTGGACTTCGACCTGCCAGTGATGCTCGGCGTGGCGGTGCTATGCCTGCCAGTGTTCTATTCCGGGTACCGCGTGACCCGGGCTGAAGGCCTACTGTTTCTCGGCCTGTACCTGGCCTATGGCCTGCACGTGGTGTCCTTCACCACCGGCATGCCCCTGGCCGGCAAACTGGAACACTTGATGCTGTTTTTCGTCCTGCCAGCGCTGGTGGCGTTTCTGCTGTTCAGTTCGCTACGGGCCTGGCGCCGCCAACACAAGAGAGAAACGCCATGAGCGAGAACAAGAAAAACGGGGTGCAAATGCGTCGCCAGGTAATGGGCGATGCCTTTGTCGATCGCGCCCTGGGCAACGCCACCGAGTTCACCCAGCCGTTGCAGGATTTCGTCAACGAGCATGCCTGGGGCGGGGTATGGAACCGCGAAGGGCTGCCATTGAAAACCCGCAGCCTGATTACCCTGGCGGCCTTGACGGCACTCAAATGCCCGCAGGAGCTTAAAGGCCACGTGCGTGGCGCCCTGAACAACGGTTGCACTGTGGACGAGATTCGCGAAGCGCTGCTGCATTGCGCGGTGTACGCCGGCGTACCCGCGGCCATCGACGCCTTCCGCGCCGCGCAGGAAGTGATAGACACTTATCAACAGGCCAACTGAAGACTCGCCATCGGGGCAATGATCGCCGGCTGACCGGCGATCCGCTTCATCGGCTGCTCAGATCCAACCGCCCCACTGCAACAGGAAGATCCCGAGGTTGGTGGTCACGGCCGCCATTACGGTGGTGATGACGATGATCGCCGCCGCCAGTTCATGATTGCCATTGGCCGCCCGGGCCATGACAAAACTCGCCGCCGCAGTCGGGCTGCCAAAGTACAGGAACAGGATCCCCAGCTCCGCCCCACGAAACCCGTATAACCAGGCCCCCAGGGTCGCCAACGCCGGCAGGCTGACCATCTTCAACAGGCTCGAACTCATGGCCATCCGACCACTGTTGCGCAAGGCCACCATGGACAAGGTGCCACCAATGCAGATCAGTGCCATGGGCAAGGTCATCTGCGCCAGGTATCGACCCGAAGTCTCCAGCCAACCCGGCAACGGAATCTGCCAGTAAGCGAACGGCACCGCCGCCAGCACACTGATTATCAGCGGATTGCGCACCACACTCTTGAAGATGCTCCAGGGATCTGACTTGATCTGCGGGCTATAGACCGCCAGGACAATGGTCGACAGGGTGTTGTAGAACAGGATCACCAGGGCCGCCAGCACCGCCCCCAGGGAGATCCCGTAATCCCCATACATGCTCGCCGCCAGGGCTAAACCGATGATTGCGTTATTGCCGCGAAATGCGCCCTGGGTATAGATACCGCGATCGGCCCTTGGACAACGCCAGATCGCCCAGCCCCAGGCCAGAGCAAAACACACCAGGGTGGCCACGCCAAAGTAGATCAATACCGCCGGTTTCAACGCCGAATGCAGGTCCGCATGCAGAATGCCGAGAAACAGCAGCGCCGGCATGTTGACGTTGAACGCCAGCGACGAAGCGACATGGATAAAATTGTCGTTGATCCACCCCACCCGCTTGAGCAGTAGCCCAAGGAACAACATCGCAAAAACAGGCGCAGTGATCGTCAGCGTTTCGAAAAAGATGGCCAGCATGCGCGAATGAACCTTGAGCCTGTCGTCAGGGCGCCAATGATAATCCAATCCACAGGCCGCCGCCCGGCGTTGCCTCCATCTGGATTCGGCTCGTTCAGCCCATGCAACAGCCCCGTCCGCTCGATCTCCCAAGCGTATTGACGCCTTGGAGAACGAAGCCGAAGCACCGAGCAAAACCTGCCATTCGCAATGCTTGATACAGGAAGGAATCATTCCTTGCTTGACGGCGGAAAGTCTTCCTCTATTATCCAGATAACTGTATATCCATACAGTTAAGTTCAAAGCATCCCCATGACATATCAAGGAGCTAGAAATGTCAGGACTCTCTGCACAGAAGCAGCAACAGCCACAACACGCCGGCAAGATCATTGCCGACCTGGATCACCTGTTCAGTGAACAGGGCATTGCCATCTCAGGCGATGGCGACACCCTGGTACTGGTCGCCGATGGCCATCACACCATCAAGTATCACCGCCCCGAAGTCCTTCCCCGCGCCGTGCAAAAAGCCACCAGGCCACAGCTACGTTTCGAGGGTGGTGAGCACACCGCAATCGGTGACAACACCCTGCTGCGCTTTACCAAGGACGCACCGGCTATTCCCGCCTGGCAGGTCGAACTGCACTTGCCCAATGGCCTGTCCCTGACCTATGGCCAGGTGGTTGCCCTGGGGGGGGATTTCTACGGCATTCCCGAGCAGCCGATTTGCGAAGGCGCGACCCCGACCGATCGAGTGCAACGTTTTACCGCCGCCTTCAATTCCCTCGCGGTGCTGCCGGCGGCCAAAGACGAAGCCCGGCAGATCCTCGCGGTAATGCAAAAAGAAATCGCCGCAGCCAACCAGGCGATCCGCGACGGCAAACAACCCCACGAAGCCTATGATGCCCTGGGCGATACGCTGTCCGAAGAGTGGAACAAGATCACTGGCGGCGGCAGCCTGGTCTCCGCGTTGTTCCCTCTGGGGCGCTACTTGAAGCTGGCGGCCAACAATGCCGACCACTTTGGCGAATGGGCCCTGGCGGCTTACATCGCCGGGCACACGGCGGCCCTGCAGCAAGCGGTACTGGCGGGTAAAACCGCAGATGACAAGCAACTGGAACTGGCCTATGCGATGAGCGCCTTCGCCGATCACTTCCTCACAGACCTGTTTTCCGCCGGTCATGTGCGAGTGCCACGCAAACAGTTGGCAGCGGTGGTCACCCCCAGCGACCTGGGCTCACTGATTACCCGTTTCATGCACGACGAAGACAGCAAGTTCGGCCTCAATGTCAGCAATACCCAGGGCGATCACTGGCACGCCTACGGCGACAAGCGCTACTTCGACAGCGTCGACCACCACAATCGGCAACAAGTGAAGCTTGCGGTACAGCGCTCGGCGGACGAAATCTTCGCCAGCTACTTGAGTGGCAGCCTCCCGGCTCCAGCCAGTTACTCGGCGTTAAAAGTTCTTCCGGACCTGAACGCCGCGAAAGCCGGCAACTTCTCGCCGCTGTTCGTGATGAGTGGTAACAAGGTACTGCGTCGCAGCGACGTCAATAACCTGAATGACAACAAGACCATCGATAACTGGTGGGGCTGGAGTACCTACCTGCTGCTGAAAAACTACAGCCCGAACAAACCCGCCGGCTACCTGGAAACACCCAACACAACTCCAACGATCCTGGCCGATGGCTGGCAGAGCCATACCCCCAGCGAACCCAACTGGCTGCCGGGCCACGCAGTGCGCTACGCCCTCAGCGAAACCAGCGGCTTGAACGAGTCCTACAACGGCCCCTGGTCGGCCTATGTGGAACTGAGTGACAGCTTCCAGCCGACCCTGAGCATTCCGTCCGGGACCAGCAACAGCAGTTCGACCGGGCGCAATGTGTTCCGCCAGTTCCGAGGAGGCTCACCGGAGCTGATCGGTTCCATCGACAAGAGCGCCAGCCGTTTCATCGACCGCAACGCCTGATAAGGAGATCACCATGGCTATCAACCTGAAACTGCAACTGGCCTCCGGCCAATCCCTCAAGGACGCGCCACTGGAGTTGCTGCTCAACGGCGCTCCGATTGCCCGGGCCAGTGTGGATGAACACGGCAACGTGACCTTCAACGCCCAACCGGGAAGCGGCCAGCTGGCGGTAAGAGTGGATCGAATGATCCTGCACAAGTCCTGAGCCACTCCCGCCCTGCAGCCACTGCAGGAGCGGGATTAACCACGGAGGAAACGCCTCAAACCACACAGCAACCAAGATCAGCGCTTGATCCTGCGTGCCTTGGCATCAACCTGAGGCACCGCTCGCAAGACGGCTCAGGCGCCAGCGCCTGGCGGCCTGGGCGAAACCCTCACTCAGGCCATCTGGGCCTGATCCACCAAGTGCCCCTGCTCGATACGGATGTGCCGCGGGTGGAAACGCTTGAGGCTGCTGCGGTGACCAACGCTGACGATGCTCACCCCCGGCAACTGGTCGATCAGTGCCTGATACAGCGTGGCCTCATCTTCTTCGTCCATGGCCGAGGTGGCCTCATCCATGTAGAGCCAGTGCGGGGCATAAAGCAGTGCCCGGGCAAAAGCCAGTCGCTGCTGCTCGCCCGGGGACAACATGCGCTGCCAGTGATTGCTCTCATCCAGGCGCGCCACCAGATGGGGCAGGCGGCAGGTTTCCAGGACCTGTTCATAACGCTCCTGGGAATAGCTTTCACCCGGCTGTGGATAACTCAAGGCATCACGCAGACTGCCAATGGGCAGATAAGGTTTTTGCGGCAAGAACAGATAGCGCTGGGCCGGCAGCAAAATGCTCCCATGCCCCGCCGGCCACAGCCGCCCCATGGCCCGCAGCAGGGTGCTCTTGCCACTGCCGGAGCGGCCACTGAGCATCAGCCGTTCACCGGGCCGCACAGTCATCTGCGAACCGGCCAGCAAGTGACGACCATCTGCCAGGTCCAGAGCGAGGTCACGGACCTGCAAATGATCGCCCTGGCGCTGCACATCAATGGCCGGTGGACGCTCCTCGTTTTCGCTCATGGCCTGGCGGAAACTCAGCAGACGGTCACAGGTGGCACGCCAGGCGGCCAGGTCCGAGTAGGCGCTGATAAACCAGCTGAAGTTCTCCTGGACGTTGCCGAAGGCCGAGTTGATCTGCATCAGTTCGCCCAGTTCGATCTTGCCGGTGAAGTAACGCGGCGCTGCGACGATGAACGGAAAGATGATCGCAATCTGGCCATAACCGGCAGTGAAGAAGGTCAGGCGCTTGGACACCTTCATGATGTCCCAGAAGTTGTGCCAGACCTTGCCGAAGCGACTGCTCAGGCGCTGGTTCTCGTTCTTCTCGCCGTCATACAGGGCAATGCTCTCGGCGTTCTCCCGCACCCGCACCATGGAGAAACGCAAATCGGCTTCGAAACGTTGTTGTTGGTTGTTCAGGCCAATCAAGCGGCGCCCGATCAGGTGGGTCAGCCAGCTGCCGATTGCGGCATACACCAGCGCGCACCAGAACATATAGCCGGGAATGGTGTAGCCCAAGACCTCGATGCTGCCGGACACGCCCCAGAGAATGATCGAAAAGGACACCAGGCTGACCATGTTACGGATCAACCCCAGGCCCAGGGCCAGGGTATTGCTGGTGAAGCTGTTGAGGTCTTCGGAAATCCGCTGGTCCGGGTTGTCGGTGTAGCCGCCCTGCTCCAGCTGGTAGTAGTTCTTGTGGCCCAGCCAGCGGGCAAAGTGTTGCTCGGTGAGCCAGGCCCGCCAGCGGATGGTCAGCATCTGGGTCAGGTACAGACGGTACACCGCACCCAGGATCGCCACCGCAGCAATCCCGCAGAAATACAGGATCAAGTGCCAGAACGCAGCCTCATCCTTCTTCTGCAAGGCGTTGTAGAAATCCTTGTACCAACTGTTGATCCACACCGAGATGGCCACGCTGAACAGCGACAGGCCGATCACGGCAATCAACAGCAACCAGGCCTTGCCCTTTTCCTCACTGCGCCAGTAAGGCGTAATCATCGCCCACACCCGGCGAAAGAATTGCCCGCGCACAGCATCATTGACCGCGGAGTATTCAGCGTTCTGATTCATCGTTGAGGCTCGATAGGGAAAGGGACAAGCGCTGAGCCGATCATAGTAGATCGGCTCGCTTTTTCACGACGCCCAGCGGACATTCGTTCAGTCGCAGTTCAGCGACGTACGGGACGCTTCTGCAGTTTGCGCTGCAAGGTACGGCGATGCATGCCCAAGGCTCGGGCAGTGGCGGAGATGTTGCCTTCGTGTTCGGTCAACACGCGCTGGATGTGCTCCCATTGCAGGCGGTCCACCGACATCGGGTTTTCCGGTACCAGGGTGTCGAGATCGGCGTGTTCGGAAAGCAGCGCAGCCAACACGTCATCGGCATCTGCCGGCTTGCACAGGTAATTGCAGGCACCGCGCTTGATGGCCTCCACCGCAGTGGCAATGCTCGAATAGCCGGTCAGGATCAGCACGCGCATTTCCGGATCCAGCTCCAGTAGCTTGGGCAATAGCACCAGCCCGGAGTCGCCATCCATCTTCAGGTCCAGCGCGGCGTAGTCCGGCAAGTCCTGTTGCGCGATGCTCAGGCCCTCTTCGGCGGAACCTGCGGTACTGACGCGAAAGCCCCGGCGGCTCATGGCTCGGGCCATCACGCGGGTAAAGGTGGCGTCATCATCCACCAGCAACAGATGTGGCAGTTCCTCGCCTTCGACTTGGATCTCTTCACTCATGGTCGTCTCCTCGGGCGGCACGAGGCAGGCGCAGCTCGGTGAGCGTACCGCCTTCCTCATGACTGTAGAGTTTCACTGAGCCGCCAGCGCGGGTCACGCTGGCCTTACTCAAAAACAGGCCCAGGCCAAAGCCTTTGCCCTTGGTGGTAAAAAACGGTTTGCCAATCTGCTCGGCGATGGCCAAGGGTACTCCGGGGCCGTGGTCACGAATACTGATAGTGAGGTTTTCCACGTCCCAGTCCAGGCGTACTTCCAGGCCTTCGGGGCAGGCATCGGCTGCATTGTTCAGCAGATTGAGCAAAGCTTGGGTCAGGTCCGGTGGTGGCGCCAGTCGCGGCACCGGCCCCTCACCCAGCAGATGGAAACGGTAACTGGCCTCGGGGCGCATCAAGTGCCAGCGGTTCAAGGCTTCGTCCAGCCACTGGGTGACGTCCTGCATATCCACCGCCAGGCGACGATTGGCTTCGGCAGCGCGCACCAGTTGCTGCAGGGTTTCCTTACACAGCTTGACCTGATCCTGGAGCACGCTGAGGTCATCCTGCAGCAACGGATCGGGATGGTCCTGGCGCATTTCTTTGAGCAGTACGCTCATGGTCGCCAGTGGCGTGCCCAACTCATGAGCGGCGCCGGCGGCCTGGGTCGCCACGGCCAGCAATTGCTGGTCTCTTAGCCCTTCTTCACGACGGATCGCCCGCAACTCTTCCTGACGGCGTAGCTCTTCAGCCATTCGCGCGGCGAAGAACGTAATCACCGCCGCAGCCAGGGCGAAGCTCAGCCACATGCCATAGACCTGCAAGTTCTCCCGGGCAATGGGGAAAGTTTGCAAGGGGTAAAAACGTGCCAGCAGCAAGGTATAAAGGGTCAGTGCGATGCCCGAAAGGACCACCGAATAACGCCAGGGCAGGGTCACCGCGGCAATGGTCAGGGGCACCAGGTAATAAGACACGAAGGGGTTGGTGGAGCCGCCGGAGAAATATAGCAACACGCTGTGGATAAACAGGTCGCAGGCCAGCTGCAGAGCGTACTCCAACTCCGTCACCGGCCAGGAAGTGCGCAGGCGAATGGCGGTAAAGGCGCAGAGCACCATGGAGAAAATCAGGGTGACACTCAATTGCAGCCAAGGCAGTGGCAGCAGGTCGAGCCAGTAGGCGATCCCCACTGAACCGGCCTGAGCGGCTAGCACGAGGGTACGAATAAAGGTCAGGCGCCAAAGGTTCTGGCGGGTCGCGGACAGCAATTTTACGGGGGCGAGCATGAGCTCTCCTGATGAGCGCTCCAGGGCAATCGCCGGGAGTATAACCAAGCCGCCCGCAGCGCAGGCAAAACTGCGGCAAAGCGCCACAGAGAAAAGCCGCGACAGCGGCAAACTTTCAGCTACCAGCGCAAGCCCGGGATCGTAGCCTGCTTACATGTATCAAAGTTGTAAAAGGCTGCAACAGCGAATAAAAACTACAGTCTTATCTGCTCACGCAGCTCGAACCTTTGGCCTGCGGACCGCACTCAAGGAGTTTCCATGCAGCATTTCAGTCGCAGCGTCGCCCTTCTCGCCCTTAGCGCCGGTACCCTCATCAGCCTGCCAGCGCTGGCCGCCGATGAACTGCACTACAACCAGATTTCCCTGCGCGCCGAAGTCAGCCAGGAAGTGGCTCGCGATCTGATGATTGTGACCCTCTATAGCGAGTCGCAGAACACCGATCCGGCCAAGCTCGCCGCCGAAATCACCACCACCATGAACAAGGCCCTCGGCCAGGCACGCCAAGTCAAGGATGTGACCCTGCGCCAGGGCAGTCGCAACAGCTACCCAATCTACGATGGCAAGGGCCAGAAGATCACCGGCTGGCGCGAGCGCGCTGAACTGCGCCTGGAAAGCTCCGACTTCGCCGCTCTGTCCAAGCTTACCGGCGAACTGCTGGGCGACCTGAAAATGGGCGGCATGGACTTCGCCATCGCCGATCCGACCCGCAAAGCCAGCGAAGACGCCCTGCTCAAAGATGCGGTCAAAGCATTCAAGGCCCGCGCCCAACTGGCCACCGAAGCTCTGGGCGGCAAGGGCTACAAGATCGTCAACCTGAACCTCAACAGCAACGGTTATCCACAGCCCTACATGCGCGCACCAATGATGATGAAGGCCGCCAGCATGGATTCGGCGCCGGTGACCCCGGAAGTCGAAGCAGGCACCAGCCAGGTCAGCATGACGGCTGATGGCGCCATCGAAGTCTTGATGCCGTAAAGTTTCCCCAGCCTCCCCCAAACGGCGGTAGCCTCCAGCACGAAACCGAGGTTATCGCCGTTTTTCGTTACCAACTGTTTCAGCCCGAACCAGGAGTACTCAGCTCACGGTGCAGCCGTTCGGCCACCTCGGCGAGGTTAAAGTTAGCGACCTCAGTATTGCGCCTGCCAGGCGTTAGTGACGTCTGCCGGGTATACTGCTCCTTTCAATAAGAGTCTCTCCAATGACCGCAGATCGCATCGGCGAACGCCTGCGCCGCTATCGCCGCGCCGCCAAGAAAACCTTGCGCCAAATTGCCAGCGAGTCCGGTCTTACTGCCAGTTTCCTCTCCCAAGCGGAACGCAATCTCACCGGTGTCTCGATCTCTTCCCTGGTCAACATTGCCAAGTCTCTGAACGTTCCGCTGAACGCTCTGTTCGACCAGCCGACTCAAGCGCAACCCGACTCCCACGAAGGCAAGCGGGTGCGCTACACCATCGAAGGCCAGCCACTGGCCTACGAGCGGCTGTCCAGTTCCTTTCCCGGCAACCTGATCAACGCGGTGAAGATGAACATATCGGTGGGCTACCAGTCGGAGCTGATTTCCCATGATGGCTCAGAGTTCTCCTATGTTCTTTCAGGGCAGATCGTCTACACCATCGAAGGCCGCCAATATCCCCTCGGCGCCGGCGACTCGGTGCACTTCGACGCGACCAAGACTCACTGCCTGGCCAACGTCGGCAACGGCCCGGCGGAAGTCCTGACCATCACGACCATGGGCCTGTTCGACGACCATTCGGCAGCCTGAGCTCAATCCATGGCCGCCTATCGAACCTCAGAGGCAGCCTTTGCGCAGGAGAAATGTAAGTCACACTTAATTTTCGTTGACCCCGATTTCAGCATGACTTAATTTCGGCATCGGCGAATCGACAATCAACAACACAACAAGCGATCGCCGTCGCCGCACAGGGTCCATGGGGCTGCATCCACTCCCCATAGAAAGGCGAGTTGCCATGGCCCACAAGGCCAATCCTCAGATACGCCCTAGAAAAAGAATAATGAGGTTTGCATGCGTAAGACCTTTCCGCTCCAGGTTTGGCAGACAGCTGGTCTGATCCTCGGCTCCCCGCGGTCACACACCGCCAGCAACCTCCACACCGACTACGTCACTTCGAGCCGCGACGTCAACGCCGCCGGCAATGTGCTGTTCACCTGCCAACGCCTGCTCGAGCGCAGGCATCCGTTGCGCACGGTCTCCCCCTCCGAGTCGCCCTACTTCATTCGGTCAGCCAGATACGCCGGCCCTCTGCACAAGGAAGGCAAGACCCAGCAGCTCAACCCGAAGCCGGCCGTAACGGGCTCCAGTGACGCACCAACGGTGAGCGCGATTCGCCCTGATTGCTCCACAAGAAGGCGGCATATGCACCACAAAAAGCCGGCGCAAACGATCAAATGCGTCAACACTTATACAAATGCGTCATTCCTGTACGTCCGTTCCACTCTTTGAGACTTGTGACGGCCCTGCATCTTGCATTGGGTATGGGGCCTGCATAAGTATCGATGGGTCGACTCACAAGGTCGCCCTCTACACCAAAAATGACAACAAATCATGAGGCCACCATGTTCAAAAAAGCAGTCCTTCCGTTATTAGTCAGCGCCGGCTTGCTTGCCAGCGCACCCTTCGCCCACGCGGCAACTAACCTGGTGTTCTGCTCTGAAGGGAGCCCGGCCGGTTTCGACCCTGGCCAGTACACCACCGGAACCGACTTCGACGCCTCAGCCGAAACCCTCTACAACCGGCTGAGCCAGTTTGAACGTGGCGGCACCGCCGTGATTCCTGGCCTGGCCACCAGTTGGGACATCTCGGACGACGGTCTGACCTACACCTTCCACCTGCGTGAAGGTGTCAAGTTCCACACCACGCCGTACTTCACCCCGACCCGCACCTTCAACGCCGACGACGTGCTGTTCACCTTCAACCGCATGATCGACAAGGACATGCCGTTCCGTAAGGCGTACCCGACCGAATTCCCGTATTTCACCGACATGGGGATGGACACCAACATCACCAAGATCGAGAAGCTCGACGACAAGACCGTCAAGTTCACCCTGAAAACCGTTGACGCCGCGTTCATCCAGAACCTGGCGATGAGCTTTGCCTCCATCCAGTCCGCCGAGTACGCCGACAAGCTGCTCAAGGAAGGCAAGACCAGCGACATCAACCAGAAACCGATCGGCACCGGCCCATTCGTCTTCAAGAGCTACCAGAAAGACTCCAATATCCGTTACACCGGCAACAAGGACTATTGGAAGCCTGAAGACGTGAAGATCGACAACCTGATCTTCGCCATCACCACCGACCCATCGGTACGTATTCAGAAACTGAAGAAAAACGAATGCCAGGTCACCCTCTTCCCGCGTCCAGCCGACCTCAAGGCGCTCAAGGAAGACAAGGACCTGAAGCTGCCTGAACAGGCAGGCTTCAACCTTGGCTATATCGCCTACAACGTGATGCCGGTACTCAAGGGCCGCACCGACGCCAACCCATTGGCCGACCTCAAGGTGCGAGAAGCGCTGGACATGGCGGTGAACAAGCCGCAGATCATCGATTCGGTGTACCAGGGCGCCGGCCAACTGGCAGTCAATGCCATGCCGCCGACCCAATGGTCCTACGACACCACGATCAAAGATGCCAAGTACGACCCGGAGAAAGCCAAGCAGCTGCTCAAGGAAGCCGGCATCAAGGAAGGCACTCAGATCACCCTGTGGGCCATGCCGGTACAACGTCCGTACAACCCGAACGCCAAGCTGATGGCCGAAATGCTGCAGTCCGACTGGGGCAAGATCGGTCTTAAGGTGAACATCGTCAGCTATGAATGGGGCGAGTACATCAAGCGTTCCAAAGGCGGCGAAAACCAGGCGATGATCATCGGCTGGAGCGGCGACAATGGTGACCCGGACAACTGGCTCGGCACCCTGTTCGGCTGTGATGCAATGAACGGCAACAACTTCTCGAAATGGTGCGACAAGCCTTACGACGCACTGATCAAGCAGGCCAAAGCTACATCCGATGTGGCCAAACGCACCGAGCTGTACAAGCAGGCGCAGCACATCATCAAAGACCAAGTCCCGATGACACCTATCGCACACTCGACGGTGTTCCAACCCATGCGCGCCAACGTGCAGGATTTCAAGATCAGCCCCTTTGGTTTGAATTCCTTCTACGGCGTCAGCATCGGCAAGTAAGGTCCTGCAACGGCGACGTCCCTGACGTCGCCATTGCTTGACCGGCCCACCCTGGAAGAATCCGGCCCTATCTGCGAGATACCGTCCTTCGAGCACACGGTCTTTCGTATTAAAAGCCGATTCCTACAAGGCTATAAGGCACATCGCATGTACGCCCCTGCACTCGATCCCTAACGTCGGTGCAAGGCAAACCTGCGCCTGCCGACGGGCATTTGCTGCAAGCCATGGTTTGGCATCAATGACCTGTACAGGCTCCAGGAAGGAGCCATGGCCATTGATCATCACAATAAAAATGGAGATGGACCGTCATGCGTCATTCCCTGATTCTCTCGACCCTGCTGGGCAGCAGTCTACTGGCCAGTGCCTCGTTCAGCAGCGCCGCCGACCGCAGCCTGGTGTTCTGTTCCGAGGGAAGCCCGGCAGGCTTTGATACCGCGCAATACACCACCGCCACCGACAACGATGCCGCCGAGCCGTTGTACAACCGCCTGGTAGAGTTCGAAAGAGGTGCCACCAACGTGGTTCCCGGCCTGGCCAAGAGCTGGGACATTTCCGATGACGGTCTCACGTACAGCTTTCACCTGCGTGAAGGGGTGAAGTTCCACAGCACGCCGTACTTCAAACCGAGCCGTGACCTCAACGCCGACGATGTGCTGTTCACCTTCAACCGCATGCTCGACGCCGAACACCCATTCCGTAAGGCCTACCCGACGGAGTTCCCCTACTTCACCGGCATGAGCCTGAACAAGAACATCGCCAAGGTCGAGAAGACCGACCCGCTGACCGTGGTCATCACCCTGAACAGCGTGGACGCAGCCTTCATCCAGAACATCGCCATGAGTTTCGCCGCGATCCTCTCTGCCGAATATGCCGAACAGTTGCTCAAGGCCGGTACCCCTAGCCAGATCAACCAGAAACCCATCGGCACCGGGCCATTTGTCTTCCAGCGTTACCAGAAAGATTCGCAGATCCGCTACACCGCCAACACGCACTACTGGGACCCGAGCCGGGTCAAGCTCGACAGGCTGATTTTCGCCATCAACACCGACGCCTCGGTACGGGTGCAAAAACTGCGTGCCGGCGAATGCCAAGTGACCCTGCACCCGCGCCCTGCAGACATCGATGCGCTGAAGAACGATCCGAAACTGCAGGTCATCGAGAAGCCCGGCTTCAACCTTGGCTACATCGCCTACAACGTGCAGCACAAACCTTTCGACCGCCTCGAAGTACGCCAGGCCCTGGACATGGCGGTGAACAAGCCGAGCATTCTCAATGCCGTGTACCAAGGCGCAGGCCAACTGGCAGTCAACGCCATGCCGCCGACCCAGTGGTCCTACGACGACAGCATCAAGGACGCCGCCTACAACCCGGAAAAGGCCCGTGAGCTGCTCAGGGCCGCGGGGGTCAAGGAAGGTACGGAAATCACCCTCTGGGCCATGCCCGTGCAACGCCCCTACAACCCCAACGCCAAGCTGATGGCCGAGATGCTGCAAGCCGACTGGGCGAAAATCGGCCTCAAGGTGAAGATCGTCAGCTATGAATGGGGCGAGTACATCAAGCGCACCAAGAACGGTGAACATGACATCAGCCTGATCGGTTGGACCGGAGACAACGGTGACCCGGACAACTGGCTCGGCACCCTCTATAGCTGTGACGCCATCGGCGGCAACAACTACTCCATGTGGTGCGACCCGCAGTACGACAAGCTGGTCAAGCAAGCCAAAGTCGTCACCGATCGCCAGCAGCGGACCGAACTCTACAAACAGGCCCAGCAGTTGCTCAAGCAGCAAGTGCCGATCACCCCGGTGGCCCACTCAACCATCAACCAGCCATTAAGCGCCAAAGTCGAGGGTTTCATGGTCAGCCCATTTGGCCGTAACTCCTTCTCAGGTGTCAGCCTAGACCCATAACCGATGAGCCCAAAACCCTGGGGGCGTTTTTCGCCCTCACGCAGGCGCTTTGCCTGAATTTGGCGAATTAGCCACATGCAAACGTTTGCGAAGCCTTGAATGAGTTCCAAAAAACAGCCGGCCCAAAAAAACCGGCATTTAAAAAAGAAAGCAAAGGAGCTTCACCCATGAAACTGAGCAACAGCGCATTGTTAGCCTTGGCTATCAGTAGCATCACCGCCACGGCACATGCGGAGAGCATCAGCCAGGACTTCGTCCCGACTGAACTGAACAGCAAAAGCGCCCAGGCTGAAACCAAGGGGTTCATCGAAGGGCAAAGCCTGTCGGGGAGTACCCGCAACTGGTACGCCAACGAGCTGAAACGTCGTGATGATCGTTTTTCGTACAATCACAACGGCGTCGCAACTCCGACTCCCCGTCGTATCAACTGGGTCCAGGGCACCATCCTGAACTACACCTCGGGTTTCACCGAAGGCACCGTGGGTGTCAGTACCGAAGTGGCGGCCTACAACGCTATTGCTCTGGATCGTGATCGCAAGGATATCGCCGGCAAGAACAACCGTACCCTGACCCACTCCGACGGCGACGCCGTGGGCCAGTGGAGCAAGCTGGGCCTGGCCAACGTCAAGTTTCGTGTGTCGAACACCACCCTCACCGCCGGCCGACAGAACTTCAGCACGCCGATCGTCGACGTCATCGGCAACCGTCCGCTGCCTTCGAGCTTCGAAGGCATCAGCCTGCACAGTGAAGAACTCAACAACCTGTCGTTCGACCTCGCTGGTTTCGATCGAGTCTCGCCACGAACCGAACAGAGCCTGTCGAAGTTTCGCAGCGAGTACTCCGCCACTGGCGTGGAAACCGACAAGGTCTATACCGCCGGCCTCAACTATCAGCCGTTCAAGAGTCTGAAAACCAGCCTGTACGGTGCCAAGGTCAAAGACTTCTGGAACCAGTACTACTTCGGCGCCACCCACGAACTGGGTGACAGCCAGGTGCTGAGCCTGACCACTGGCCTGAACTACTACAAGACCGTCGACGAAGGTAAAAAGTTGATGGGCCAGATCGACAACGACACCTACTCGCTGTCGCTCGGCCTGACTCACCAGGCCCACAGCCTGACCTTCTCGTACCAGGAAGTCAGCGGTAACGAGTACTTCGACTACCTGCACGAAACCAACGGCATCTACCTGGCCAACTCCCTGCTCTCGGACTTCAACGGACCGAACGAGAAATCCTTCCAGATCGCCTACGGCCTGAACATGGCCGAATACGGCGTACCAGGCCTGAAATTCAACATCTACCAGGCGCGCGGCTGGGGCATCGACGGTACCCACTACCGCGGTGTTGCCTACACCGATCCAGGCGCCAAGCGTGGCGACCTGAGCCTGATGGACGGCGAAAGCCACTATGAATACGGCATCGGTGCGTCCTACGCAGTGCAGAGCGGCCCACTCAAGGCCACCGCTATTCGCGCGACGTACACCACCCACCGCGCCAGCGAACATCAGGCAGATGGCAACATCAACGAATTCCGCCTGGTCACCACCATCCCGTTCAACATTCTCTAACCCACCAGTTGAAAGGCGGGTTCATGACGAATCCGCCATTCAAGCTAATCTGGTTCAATCGATTGCAGAGGGTTCTTGATGAAAATGCTTCCCCTGAGAGCGGCCATGAGCGCCGCCTTGCTGAGCGTCGCCATGGGCGCCGCAGCCAAACCCTTGGTGGTCTGTACCGAAGCCAGCCCGGAAGGCTTCGATATGGTCCAGTACACGACTGCAGTCACTGCCGATGCGGTGGCAGAAACCATTTTCAACCGCCTGGTGGACTTCAAGCCCGGCACCACGGACATCGAGCCGGCCCTGGCCGAATCCTGGGACATCAGCCCGGACGGCCTGCAATACACCTTCCACCTGCGTAAAGACATCAAGTTCCACAGCACCGACTACTTCACCCCGACCCGCGAGATGAACGCCGACGACGTGCTCTGGAGTTTCCAGCGCCAGCTGGACCCGAAGCATCCCTGGCATGACAAGTCCAGCGTGGGCTTCCCCTACTTCGAAAGCATGGGCTTCAAGGAACTGCTGAAAAGCGTCGAAAAGATCGACGACCACACCGTGGTCTTTACCCTGACGCGTCGTGAAGCCCCATTCCTGGCCGACATCGCCATGGCCTTCTCCTCGATCTTCCCGGCGGAATACGCCGACAAGCTGCTCAAGGAAGGCAAGACTGCCGACCTCAACAGCAAGCCCATCGGTACCGGCCCATTCATTTTCAACCGCTATGCCAAGGACGCCCAGGTACGCTTCAAGGCCAACCCGGACTACTTCCGCGGCAAGCCGCCAGCCGACCCGCTGGTGCTGGCGATCACCGTCGACAACAACGTGCGCCTGCAGAAGCTCAAGGCCAACGAATGCCAGATCGCCCTCTATCCCAAGCCCGATGACATTCCCAGCATCAAGGCCGATGCCAACCTCAAGGTCGATGAACTGGCAGCCATGACCACCAGCTACATCGCCATGAACACCACCCGCAAATACATGAGCGATGTGCGCGTACGCCAGGCCATCAACATCGCCTTCGACAAAGAGGCCTACGTCAACAGCCTGTACGGCAAAGGCAACGCCCTGATCGGCACCGGGCCTTATCCACCGACCCTGCTGGGCTTCAACACCAGCCTGAAAAATCCGCCCCGCGACTTGGACAAGGCTCGCGCCCTGCTCAAGGAGGCCGCAGTGCCGGACGGCACGATGATTACCCTGTTCACCCGCAACGGCGGCGGTCCGACCAACCCCAACCCGATGCTCGGCGCCCAGATGATGCAGGCCGACCTAGCCAAGATCGGCCTCAAGCTCGACATCCGCGTCATGGAGTGGGGCGAGATGCTCAAGCGTGCGAAAAACGGCGAACACGATATGGTGTCGGCCGGCTGGGCGGGGGACAACGGCGATCCGGACAACTTCCTGACCCCGAACCTGAGTTGTGACGCGGCGAAAAACGGCGAAAACTACGCCCGCTGGTGCAACAAAACGTTCCAGGACCTGATCGACCAGGCCCGCTCCGACGCTGAACCTGCCAAACGGGCAGCGCTCTATGAAAAGTCCATGTTGGTGTTCGAACAGGATCAACCGTGGATTCCCATGGCCTATCCGAAAATGTTCACCGCCATGCGCAAGAACGTCGAGGGTTATCACCAGAGCCCCCTGACCACTAACAACTTCGCTACCACCCAAGTGAAGTAATAAGAAACGCCTGCCGCCCTTGACCCCAAGGGCGGCGGGAACGCCGAACCGGCTGATTGAGGTACTTCAGAAGATGTTTAGTTTTATTGCCCGCCGTGTGGGGTTGCTGATCCCCACATTCTTCGGCATCACCTTGCTGACCTTTGCCTTGATACGCATGATTCCCGGCGACCCCGTGGAAGTCATGATGGGCGAGCGTCGGGTCGACCCTGAGATGCATGCCCAGGCAATGGAACGCCTTGGATTGAACAAGCCGCTGTACGCCCAGTACCTGGACTACATCGGCAAGCTGGCCCACGGTGACCTGGGCGAGTCGCTGCGCACCCGCACCAGCGTGTGGAGCGAGTTCACTTCGCTGTTCCCCGCGACCCTGGAGTTGTCCATGGCCGCCCTGCTGTTCGCCGGTGTCCTCGGGCTGCTGGCCGGGGTGATTGCCGCCCTGAAGCGAGGGTCGCTGTTCGACCATGGGGTGATGGGCATCTCCCTGACGGGATACTCGATGCCGATCTTCTGGTGGGGCCTGATCCTGATCATGTTCTTCTCGGTGAGCCTGGGCTGGACCCCGGTTTCCGGGCGTATCGACCTGCTCTACGACATCGAGCCGAAAACCGGCTTCATGCTGATCGACACCCTGCTGGCCGATGACACCGGCGCCTTCTTCGACGCCCTGCATCACCTGATCCTGCCGGCCATCGTCCTGGGCACTATTCCGCTGGCGGTGATCGCGCGGATGACCCGCTCCTCGATGCTCGAAGTACTGCGTGAGGACTACATCCGCACCGCCAAGGCCAAGGGCCTGTCGCCAGCTCGCGTGGTGTTCGTCCATGGCCTGCGCAACGCACTGATTCCGGTGCTGACCGTGGTTGGCCTGCAAGTCGGCACACTGCTGGCCGGCGCGGTCCTGACCGAGACCATCTTCTCCTGGCCGGGTATCGGCAAGTGGCTGATCGAAGCCATCGGCGCCCGGGACTATCCCGTGGTGCAGAACGGCATCCTGCTGATCGCCTGCCTGGTGATCATGGTCAACTTCGTGGTGGACATCCTCTACGGCTTTGCCAATCCACGCATCCGTCACCAGCGCTGAGATCAAGACTAATGAGCACTCAAACCTCCTCAGTAGCAGTCGATCAAAGCCTGCTCTATCCGTCCGTGTACAAAGAGTTCTGGCAGCACTTCTCCCGCAACAAAGGGGCAGTGGCCGGTCTGTTGTTCATGATGCTGGTGGTCTTCTGCGCCCTGTTCGCGCCCTGGGTTGCCCCGCATAACCCCAGCGAACAATACCGCGACTTCCTGCTGACGCCGCCGGCCTGGCTTGAAGGCGGGCAGATGCAATTCCTGCTGGGCACTGACGAACTGGGCCGTGACCTGCTGTCACGCCTGATCCAGGGTTCACGCCTGTCGCTGCTGATCGGCCTGTCGTCGGTGGTGATGTCGCTGATCCCGGGGATTCTCCTCGGACTGTTCGCCGGGTTCTTCCCGCGCTTGCTGGGCCCGACCATCATGCGCCTGATGGACATCATGCTGGCCCTGCCCTCGTTGCTGCTGGCCGTGGCGATTGTCGCCATCCTCGGCCCTGGCCTGATCAATACCGTGATCGCCATCGCCGTGGTGTCCCTGCCGTCCTATGTCCGTCTGACCCGCGCCGCGGTAATGGGCGAACTGAATCGCGACTACGTGACCGCCGCCCGCCTGGCCGGTGCCGGCCTGCCGCGCCTGATGTTCATCACCGTACTGCCCAACTGCATGGCACCGCTGATCGTCCAGGCAACCCTGAGCTTCTCCTCGGCAATCCTCGATGCCGCCGCCCTGGGCTTCCTCGGCCTCGGCGTGCAACCACCGACCCCTGAGTGGGGCACCATGCTGGCCTCGGCCCGCGACTACATCGAACGCGCCTGGTGGGTCGTGAGCCTGCCGGGCCTGACCATTTTGCTCAGCGTGCTGGCAATCAACCTGATGGGCGACGGCCTGCGCGATGCGCTGGATCCGAAACTCAAGAACGCCGCCTGAGGAGATTCCCATGTCACTGTTAGAAATCAAGAATCTCAATGTCCGCTTCGGCGACGCCAGGGCGGTTCCGGTGGTCGATGGCCTCGACCTCAAGGTCGACAAGGGCGAAGTCCTGGCCATCGTTGGCGAATCCGGCTCCGGCAAGTCGGTGACCATGATGGCGCTGATGGGCCTGATCGAGCACCCCGGCATCGTCACCGCCGACGCTCTCAACTTCGACGGCCGCGACATGCTCAAGCTCAGCGCCCGCCAGCGCCGGCGGATCGTCGGCAAGGACCTGGCCATGGTCTTCCAGGACCCGATGACCGCGCTGAATCCCAGCTACACCGTGGGTTTCCAGATCGAGGAGGTGCTGCGCCTGCACCTGAAGATGTCCAGCAAGGCGGCACGCAAGCGCGCCATCGAGTTGCTGGAAAAGGTCGAGATCCCTGGCGCTGCCAGCCGTATGGACGCCTACCCGCACCAACTGTCCGGTGGCATGAGCCAACGGGTAGCCATCGCCATGGCGATTGCCGGCGAGCCCAAGCTGCTGATCGCCGATGAACCCACCACCGCCCTCGATGTGACCATCCAGGCGCAGATCATGGAACTGCTGCTCGCCCTGCAGAAAGAGCAGGACATGGGCCTGGTGCTGATCACCCACGACCTCGCCGTGGTGGCCGAGACCGCCCAGCGAGTCTGTGTGATGTATGCCGGCCAAGCCGTGGAAGTGGGGCAAGTGCCGCAGTTGTTCGACATCCCCGCGCATCCCTACAGCGAAGCGCTGCTGGCGGCAATTCCCGAGCACAGCCTGGGGGCCTCCCGCCTCTCGACCCTGCCGGGTATCGTCCCTGGTCGCTACGATCGACCCCAGGGTTGCCTGCTGTCACCACGCTGCCCTTATGCCCAGGACAACTGCCGTCAAGTGCGCCCCAGCCTTGATCAAAAAGCCGCCAGCCTGGCGCGCTGCTTCTACCCGCTGAATCAGGAGGTGGCGTAATGGCCGTCGTTCTTACCGCCCGCGACCTGACCCGTCACTACGAAGTATCCCGCGGCCTGTTCAAGGGCCACGCCACCGTGCGCGCGCTCAACGGCGTGTCCTTTGAACTGGAAGCCGGCAAGACTCTGGCCGTGGTGGGCGAGTCCGGTTGCGGCAAGTCGACCCTGGCCAGAGCCCTGACCCTGATTGAAGAGCCCTCTTCGGGCTCGCTGAAAATCGCCGGCCAGGAAGTTGCCGGCGCCAACAAGGCCCAGCGCAAGCAACTGCGAAAAGATGTGCAGATGGTGTTCCAGAGCCCTTACGCCTCGCTCAATCCACGGCAGAAGATTGGTGATCAACTGGCAGAGCCTTTATTGATCAACACCAAACTGTCGGCTGCCGAACGGCGCGAGAAAGTCCAGGCGATGATGAAGCAGGTAGGCCTGCGCCCCGAGCACTATCAGCGCTACCCGCACATGTTCTCCGGCGGGCAACGCCAGCGCATCGCCCTGGCTCGGGCGATGATGCTGCAACCCAAGGTGCTGGTGGCGGACGAGCCGACCTCGGCCCTGGACGTATCGATCCAGGCTCAGGTACTGAACCTGTTCATGGACCTGCAGCAGGAATTCAACACCGCCTACGTGTTCATTTCCCACAACCTGGCGGTGGTGCGTCACGTTGCCGATCAGGTGCTGGTGATGTACCTCGGCCGGCCGGTGGAGATGGGGCCCAAGGAGGACATCTACACCCGTCCCCTGCACCCCTATACCCAGGCGCTGCTGTCGGCGACCCCGACCATTCACCCGGACCCGGACAAGCCGAAGATCAAGATCGTCGGCGAATTGCCCAACCCACTGAACCCGCCATCCGGTTGCGCCTTCCACAAACGCTGCCCCTACGCCACCGAGCGTTGCAGCACTGAAGAGCCGGCCCTGCGCCAGCTCGACAGCCGGCAGGTGGCCTGTCACTACGCCGAGCAATTCCTGGTGTAGACAGCCATGAAAAAGGCGCTCCCGGAAAGCCTTCCGGGAGCGCCTGAACCTTGTTCGACCCGCCCCTGGCAACGGATTGCGCATCAGTCCGTTGTCGGGGGCTTTCTTTTAGCCCTGGCTGTCACCGTCGTCATCAGTGGTCTGATCGTCATCGCCGGAGCTGCCACCCTGGCCTTCATCGCCCGGCTCCGAGTCGGACTTGGCGAGCATCTGCACCGGCGTGCTCTGGTTCGATGTGAAGCCTGGCTCGGTCACTTGCATCAGGTTGTGAGCCCAGGCCGCCGAGGTTCCCAGCGACAGCATCACCAGCACTTTGAGCAGCAGCACAACGCGTTGGAACATTCTCATAGCCGATTCCATCCCTTCATAGGTGAATCATCGAAGGCTGCGAACCCTGCCTTACAGTGGCCACAGCACTGTCTGAAACCTAGTCGCGATATCCCGGCTTTTCCAGATAGCAGGCTATCGATACCCGAGCCGACCGGGCCCTTCCGACTAACGGCGCCCAGCCCCTGAAAACACCGCAACCCGTAGGAGCCGGCTTGCCGGCGAAAGACACGCGGCCATTCCCTTTACAGGCCATGGTTCGTGTTGCGTCCCGTTTGGCCTCTTCGCTGGCAAGCCAGCTCCTACAGGGAGAGGTGCCAAGCCGATCCGGGAATCCATCGGCTAAAAAAAAGCCCCGCTGTCTGCACAGCGGGGCTCGGGGAGTCACCGGCGAACTTAGTGGTGTTCGCGAGTGGCGCGGAATTTCACGTCCGGCCAGCGTTCTTCCATCAGCGCCAGGTTGACCCGGGTCGGCGCCAGGTAGGTCAGGTGACCACCGCCGTCCAGGGCCAGGTTTTCCACCGCCTTGTTGGAAAACTCTTCGAGCTTCTTCTTGTCGCTGCAGTCGATCCAACGGGCCGACCACACGGTGATCGGCTCATAGGAGCACTCCACCTTGTATTCCTCCTTCAGGCGGCTGGCCACCACATCGAACTGCAACACACCGACGGCGCCGAGGATGATGTCGTTGCTGCGCTCCGGGAAGAACACCTGGGTCGCGCCCTCTTCGGCCAGCTGTTGCAGGCCCTGACGCAGCTGCTTGGACTTGAGCGGGTCCTTCAGGCGCACGCGGCGGAACAGTTCCGGGGCGAAGTGCGGGATACCAGTGAAGCCCAGGGCCTCGCCTTCGGTGAAGGTGTCGCCGATCTGGATGGTGCCGTGGTTGTGCAGGCCGATGATGTCGCCGGCATAGGCTTCTTCCAGCTGCTCACGCTCGGAGGAGAAGAAAGTCAGGGCGTCGCCGATGCGCAAGTCCTTGCCGGTACGCACGTGGCGCATCTTCATGCCCTTCTCGTACTTGCCCGAGCAGATGCGCATGAAGGCGATACGGTCGCGGTGCTTGGGGTCCATGTTCGCCTGGATCTTGAACACGAAGCCGCTGAACTTCTCCTCCTGGGGCGTCACAGTGCGCTCGTTGGCAACCCGCGGCAGCGGCCGCGGTGCCCAGTCAACCACCGCGTCAAGCACGTGATCGACACCGAAGTTGCCCAGGGCGGTACCGAAGAACACCGGGGTCAAATGGCCGTCGAGGAACTCCTGCTGGTTGAACTCGTGGCAGGCGCCCTGCACCAGTTCCAGCTGATCGATGAAACGCTCGTACTCGTCACCCAGGTGGGCCCGGGCTTCGTCGGAGTCGAGTTTCTCGATGATCTTGGTTTCGGTGCGCTCGTGGCCGTGGCCCGGGGTGTAAACGATGATGTAGTCGCCCGCCAGGTGGTACACGCCCTTGAAGTCGCGGTAGCAACCGATCGGCCAGGTGATGGGTGCAGCCTTGATCTTCAGGACCGCCTCGATTTCATCCAGCAGTTCGATCGGGTCGCGAATGTCCCGGTCGAGTTTGTTGATGAAGCTGACGATGGGCGTGTCACGCAGGCGGCAGACGTCCATCAGGGCGATGGTCCGTGGCTCTACGCCCTTACCGCCGTCGAGCACCATCAGCGCCGAGTCCACTGCGGTCAGGGTGCGATAGGTGTCTTCCGAGAAGTCTTCGTGGCCCGGGGTGTCCAGCAGGTTGATCATGTGTTCGCGATAGGGGAACTGCATGACCGACGTGGTAATGGAAATACCCCGCTGCTTCTCCATCTCCATCCAGTCGGAAGTGGCGTGGCGGTCGGACTTACGCGATTTGACGGTACCCGCCACCGCAATCGCCTTGCCCATCAGCAACAGCTTCTCGGTGATGGTGGTCTTACCCGCATCCGGGTGGGAAATAATGGCGAAAGTGCGGCGTTTCGCGACTTCGGCGGCCTGTTGGGTCATGGGAAATCGCCTGGCGATGATCAAAAAAGGGCGCAGATTATAGCCCAGACATAGCCTCTCGGGCCACCGCTGCCCCCGTCGCCCAAGCCACCACGCGGCAGATAAACGGTGGCTATATGCTGCCAAGTATGGAACCTTTTAAAACGTGGAGACGTCCACTCCCCTGTCACGCGCTGTCGTCAGGGGCTGAAATATCAGCTAGTTAGCTTGACGAAGCTGCGCTCATGGCTCGTTCACCTGCCGCTCTGCCGGCAACCGACGAGCTGCTTTTCGCGCGTACTTTCGCGGCAGCCAGGAATGGCCTTGCCACACGGGAAAGTGCCCGCCGACTGAAAAAAGGAGTCCGCCTGTGGCTATTCGCTATGGCAAAGGGCTGATAGGAGGGGTTGCGGTAATCGCCCTCCTGGCCCTGCTGGTCCACTGGATCGGCATCACGACGATCGAACACTACCGCGACGATCTGTTGTTCTACCTGCAAGCCCATCTGTACCTGGTACTCGCGTCAATGTTCGCCGCCCTAGTCGTGGGGATCCCCGCCGGGATCTTCCTCAGCCGACCCTCGATGGTCGGGCGCGCTGAACGCTTCATGCAAATCTTCAACATTGGCAACACCGTTCCCCCTCTGGCCGTCCTGGCCATCGCCCTGGGGATCCTCGGCATCGGCAGTGGCCCGGCCATCTTCGCTCTGTTCCTCGCCTCCTTGCTGCCCATCGTGCGCAACACCTTTGAGGGCCTGAAAAACGTCCAGGGTTCTCTCAAGGAAGCCGCAGTCGGCATCGGCATGACGCCACGCCAGGTGCTGTGGAAAGTCGAATTGCCCAATGCCGTGCCAATCATCATCGGCGGCGTGCGGGTAGCCCTGGCGATCAACGTCGGTACCGCGCCCCTGGCCTTCCTGATCGGCGCCAACAGCCTGGGCAGCCTGATCTTCCCCGGCATCGCCCTGAACAATCAGCCGCAACTGCTGCTCGGCGCCGCCTGCACCGCACTGCTGGCCTTGCTCCTCGACGGCCTGGTGACCCTGGCCAGCCGCCTTTGGCTGGAACGTGGTCTGCGCCCGTCTTAAGCCCGTCAGAGACAAGGAACCGACATGAAGAAATTAAGCCTGATACTCGGCTGCGTCCTGCTTTTCAGCGGACTGGCCCACGCCGCGGAAAAACCGCTGATCCGCATCGGCGCCCGGGTCTTCACCGAGCAGACCCTGCTGGCGGAAATCACCTCCCAGTACCTGCGCAGCAAGGGCTACGACACCCGCGTCACCGGCGGCCTGGGCAGCAGCCTGGCCCGCAGCGCCCAGGAAAGTGGCCAACTGGACCTGATCTGGGAATACACCGGGGTGTCGCTGGTGGCCTACAACCACATCGACGAGAAGCTCGACAGCGAACAGTCCTACGCCCGGGTGAAAGAACTCGACGCGAAAAAAGGCCTGGTCTGGTTGTCGCCGTCCAAGTTCAGCAATACCTATGCCCTGGCGCTGCCAGAAAACGTGGCCAAGGAACATCCACAGATCAACAGCATCAGCGACCTGACCCAGGCCCTGGCCGAAAACACCCGGGAACATCGCCTGGTGGCCCTGGACACCGAGTTTGCCAACCGTTCCGACGGCATGGCCGGGATGGTCAAGCTGTACGACATGGCCCTGACCCGCAAGAACACCCGGCAGATGGACGCCGGCCTGGTCTACACCGCCCTGCGCAATGGCCAGGTGTTTGCCGGCCTGGTCTACACCACCGACGGGCGCTTGAACGCCTTCAAGCTGAAACTGCTGGAAGACGACAAGCACTACTTCCCGGACTACACCGCCGCGCCCGTGGTGCGTCAGGTCTACCTCGACGCCCACCCGCAACTGGCCGCCGAGCTCAAGCCGCTGGCTGCGCTGTTCGACGACGAAACCATGCGCCAGCTGAACGCGCGGGTCGACGTCGACCACGAAAGCCCCTCCGCCGTGGCCGCAGATTTCCTGCGCCAGCACCCGATCAACTAAAGAGGAGAAGACATGGAATTCCTGAACGCCTTTTCCCATCTCGATTGGGCCCAGGTCCTGCACCTGACCTGGCAGCACATCACCCTGGTGGGCATCGCCGTGACCCTGGCCATCGTCTTCGGCGTCCCCCTGGGCGTGCTGATGACCCGCTTCCCGACCCTCGCCGGCCCGCTGCAGGCCAGCGCCACCGTGCTGCTGACCATTCCGTCCATCGCCCTGTTCGGCCTGCTGCTGCCGTTCTACTCCAAGTTCGGCCAGGGCCTCGGTCCGCTGCCGGCCATCACCGCCGTGTTCCTCTATTCCCTGCTGCCGATCATGCGCAACACCTACCTGGCGCTGACCGGTGTCGAGCCGGGCATTCGCGAAGCCGCCCGCGGCATCGGCATGACCTTCGGCCAGCGCCTGCGCATGGTCGAGTTGCCGATCGCGGTGCCGGTGATTCTCGCCGGGGTCCGCACCGCGGTGGTGATGAACATCGGCGTCATGACCATCGCCGCCACCATCGGCGCCGGCGGCCTGGGCGTACTCATTCTTGCTTCCATCAGCCGCAGCGACATGTCGATGCTGATCGTCGGCGCGGTGCTGGTCAGTCTCCTGGCCATCTTCGCCGACCTGCTTCTGCAATGGCTGCAACGCACGCTGACTCCAAAAGGACTCCTGAAATGATCGAACTTCAAAACCTGACCAAGACCTTTCGCAGCAACGGCAAGGATGTCAAAGCCGTCGATTCGGTAAGCCTGACCGTCAATGAAGGCGAGATCTGCGTATTCCTCGGGCCCTCCGGTTGCGGCAAGAGCACCACGCTGAAAATGATCAACCGCCTGATCATGCCCACCTCGGGCAAGGTGCTGATCAATGGCGAGGACACCACCGACCTGGATGAAGTGACCCTGCGCCGCAACATCGGCTACGTGATCCAGCAGATCGGCCTGTTCCCCAACATGACCATCGAGGAAAACATCGTGGTGGTGCCGCGCCTGCTGGGCTGGGACAAGCAGAAATGCCATGACCGCGCCCGCGAGCTGATGAGCATGATCAAGCTCGAACCCAAGCAGTACCTGCATCGTTATCCGCGGGAACTGTCCGGTGGCCAGCAACAGCGCATCGGGGTGATCCGCGCCCTGGCGGCGGACGCTCCGCTGCTGCTGATGGACGAGCCCTTCGGCGCGGTGGACCCGATCAACCGCGAGATGATCCAGAACGAGTTCTTCGAGATGCAGCGGGCGCTGAACAAGACTGTGATCATGGTCAGCCACGACATCGACGAAGCCATCAAGCTGGGGGACAAGATCGCCATCTTCCGCGCCGGCAAACTGCTGCAGATCGACCACCCGGACACCCTGCTGGCACACCCGGCGGACGACTTCGTCAGCAACTTCGTCGGCCAGGACAGCACCCTCAAGCGCCTGCTGCTGGTCAAGGCCGAAGACGCTGCGGACAACGCGCCGTCGGTGAGCCCGGAAACCCCGGTGGCCGACGCCCTGGAACTGATGGACGAACACGACCGGCGCTACGTGGTGGTGACCTGTGCCGAGAACAAGGCCCTGGGTTATGTACGACGCCGCGATTTGCACCGTCAGACCGGCACCTGCCAGCAATTCCTGCGGGAGTTCAACGCCACTGCTGCCTACGACGAACACTTGCGGATTCTTCTGTCGCGCATGTACGAGTTCAACCGCTCATGGTTGCCGGTGATGGACGCCGAACGGGTGTTCCTCGGGGAAGTGACCCAGGAATCCATTGCCGCCTACCTGAGCTCGGGGCGTTCGCGAGGGGCCAAGACCAGCATCGTTTCCCCCGCGGAAACAGCCTCTGCCTGATAGTCACAGCCCTCCCCCGTAGGAGCTGGCTTGCCAGCGAAGGCGCCCGCCAGAACTGCGCAAGGTTCAAGGGCCTTTTTCGCCGGCAAGCCGGCTCCTACGGGGGCGGCAAGAAATATGAACACCCGGACCTGTCGCGGCCACGGCAAGCAGGGGCCGCAATGATCAAAATAACCCTCTGATGGAGCGTTTCGCAGGCAACGTCGCCGATGTTGACGACTTCGTTGTTTACGGTGATCAGGTAGACAAAGGCGTCGAACGTGCAGGTATTTTTAACACCGGGGAATTCTTCGGGAACATCTGTCCGTCATCTGTGTCGGCTACAAAGAGAGGTGTCGATAACGCACGTCAGACAAGTGCAAAAACGCGACATTTTTTGTTGATCTCAGCCCCCTCACCGCCTAAAGTTCGCGCCGAACGTCCATGCTGGAAACGATCCATCCGGCTCAAGTACTGACGACGAGACAGCAAGGCCAAGGGCAGGTTTCCCATGGCCTTTTTGCTTTCGGCGACATGCCTTGGGAAGTAGGCGAACCAAAGTGGGGATACGGAGGACGTTCACAAGGAGGGGTCATTAATGACACCTCCTTAAACCCATTGATGACTCATGTTTGCCAGTAGGAGCTTCCAACGCATGTCGATTAACGTCGAAGACTATTTCGCGCGCGAAACCTTTCAAAAAATGAAAGCGTTCGCCGACCAGCAAGAAACCCCGTTCGTGGTCATCGACACTCAGATGATCTCCCAGGCCTACGACGACCTGCGCGCCGGTTTCGAATTCGCCAAGGTCTACTACGCGGTCAAGGCCAACCCGGCCGTCGAGATCATCGACCTGCTGCGTGACAAGGGCTCGAACTTCGACATCGCCTCGATCTATGAGCTGGACAAAGTGCTGAACCAGGGCGTCAGCCCCGACCGCATCAGCTACGGCAACACCATCAAGAAATCCAAGGACATCCGCTACTTCTACGAGAAGGGCGTGCGCCTGTATTCCACCGACTCCGAAGCCGACCTGCGCAACATCGCCAAGGCCGCTCCTGGCTCGAAGGTCTATGTGCGCATCCTCACCGAAGGCTCGACCACTGCCGACTGGCCTTTGTCGCGCAAATTCGGCTGCCAGACCGACATGGCCATGGACCTCTTGATCCTCGCCCGCGACCTCGGCCTGGTGCCGTACGGCGTGTCGTTCCACGTTGGCTCGCAACAGCGCGACATCAGCGTCTGGGACGCGGCGATCGCCAAGGTCAAGGTGATCTTCGAGCGCCTCAAGGAAGAAGACGGCATCCACCTCAAGCTGATCAACATGGGCGGTGGCTTCCCGGCCAACTACATCACCCGTACCAATAGCCTGGAAACCTACGCTGAAGAGATCATCCGCTTCCTCAAGGAAGACTTCGGCGACGACCTGCCGGAAATCATCCTCGAACCAGGCCGTTCGCTGATCGCCAACGCCGGCATCCTGGTCAGTGAAGTGGTGCTGGTGGCGCGCAAGTCGCGCACCGCTGTCGAGCGCTGGGTGTACACCGACGTGGGCAAGTTCTCCGGCCTGATCGAAACCATGGACGAAGCCATCAAGTTCCCGATCTGGACCGAAAAGAAAGGCGAGATGGAAGAAGTGGTGATCGCTGGTCCGACCTGCGACAGCGCCGACATCATGTACGAGAACTACAAGTACGGCCTGCCACTGAACCTGGCCATCGGCGACCGCCTGTACTGGCTGTCCACCGGTGCCTACACCACCAGCTACAGCGCTGTTGAGTTCAATGGCTTCCCGCCACTCAAAGCGTTTTACGTTTAACCGCAGCGGCAAGCTGCAAGAAAAAGCCCATGACTTGTCATGGGCTTTTTTGTACCTGAATCACAGATTCTTGTAGGAGCGAGCTTGCTCGCGAAACGCAGGCAACTCATTGCCCGGGGCTGGCCCCTTCGCTGGCAAGCCAGCTCCTACGGTCATTGCGGGGCATCGCCCAGTTCCACCGCCCGCCGCTGATAGGCCAGAGCCAGTTCGCGAATCTCCGCGTGCGTGGCATTGAGCAACGCGGTACAGGCCACCCGGAGGAAATTCAGGTTGCCGCCGGTCAGGGCTCGATTCAGCCACTCCACCGCCTCGTCGATTCGCCCGGCATCGGCCAGCACCGCCGCATGGCTGAACTGGCCACGGAAATCACCGCCCTCGGCCGAGCGCCGATACCAGTCACGGGCCGCTTCAAGGTCGACCGGACACACCAACCCCTCCTCCAGATAACGCCCCAGCAGGTTCATCGATTTGGCATGGCCCAACTGCGCCGCGCGGCGATAGCAGGCCAGTGCCAGGGAATGGTTTTGTTCCACGCCACGGCCGGTGGCCAAAAGGTTGGCGTAGTTGTACAGCCCCCAGTCCAGACCCGCCTCGGCGGCCAGACGATAGTGCCCGGCAGCACGGGTAGCATCCGCCGTGCAGCCCCAGCCGTGCTCATGACAACGACCGAGCATGTTACGCGCCATCAGGTGCCCTCCCTGGGTCGCGATCTCGAACCAGCGCACCGCCAAAGGCTGGTCCTGCTGAATGCCCCGACCGTCGAGGAGGATCTGCCCCAGCAATGCCTGGGCATCGACAAGCCCCTCACGAGCCGCCACCAGCACTGCCTGGGCGGCACGGGCCGGGCTCTCTTCGAGCATGGCGCTCAATTGCGCGCCATCAAGGATTTCCTCACGGCGTAGTTGAAAGGTCACGGCTTACACCTCGACCCAGCGACGCAGCAGGTTGTGGTACGTGCCGGTCAGGCGGATCAGTGAGGGATGCTCGGGCATGTCCCGGGTCAGCTCCTGGATCGCCCCGTCCATTTCGAACAGCAGAGCACGCTGGCTGTCCTCGCGCACCAGGCTCTGGGTCCAGAAGAACGAAGCGTAACGGGCGCCGCGGGTTACCGGGTTGACCTTGTGCAGACTGGTACCGGGATACAGGACCATGTCCCCCGCCGGCAACTTCACTCGCTGCAGGCCGTAGGTGTCCTGGATCTCCAGCTCGCCACCGTCGTAATCCTCGGGGTCGCTGAAGAACAGGGTCGACGACAGGTCGGTGCGCACCCGCTCCGGGCTGCCCTTGGGCTGGCGCACCGCATTGTCGATGTGGAAGTCGAAGCTGCCACCGGCGGTGTAGCAGTTGATCAACGGCGGGAACACCTTGTGCGGCAAGGCGGCAGACATGAACAGCGGGTTCTTCCACAGCCGGTCGAGCATCGCCGCACCGATCTCCTGGGCCAGCGCGTGCCCTTCGGGCAACTGCAGGTTGTGCTTGGCCTTGGCCGATTGGTACCCGGCGGTGATCTTGCCGTCCGCCCAGTCGGCCTGCTCCAGGGCTTCACGAATGCGCCCCACTTCATCACGGGTGAACACGCCAGGAATGTGCAGCAACATGGCCAGGTACCTGAGAACCAAAAGATCGTCAATGATATTGATTCTTATTGACTGTGTAAAACCCGGGGACGAACGAGAACGCAAAAACCGTAAAGATAAATTGTAAAGAATGTAAATTCTTCTCTAATAGCAATATTTCGCAATTGATAACGAATGCTTTTATCCCCTATATTCCGCCGCCTCAAATCCCTGGGGAGGGGAATAAAAATGTCACGCCAACAACCACTATCCGCCGTCAGTTCACCACGCCTGCTGGCGTCTGCGATTGGCGTGGCAATCACCGCCGGCTCTGCAGGCCACATGGTCCAGGCTGCTGAAGACACCAGCAAGAAGACCTCGGGCAACGCCATCGCCCTGGATGCCACCAGCATCACCGGTGAAGCGCAGGAATCAACGTCCTACCAGGTAGACAAAGCCTCCTCACAGAAATACACCGCACCACTGGTGGATACGCCACGTTCGGTCACGGTGATTCCCCAGCAAGTGCTCAAAGACACCGCCGCCACGTCCCTGCAGGATGCATTGCGTACCGTTCCGGGGATCACCTTCGGCGCAGGTGAAGGTGGCAACCCCCAAGGCGATCGCCCGTTCATTCGTGGTTTTGACGCTCAAGGCGACACCTATCTCGACGGCGTACGCGACACCGGCGGCCAAAGCCGCGAAATCTTCGACATCGAGTCGGTCGAAGTCAGCAAGGGCCCGAACTCCTCATTCGGCGGACGCGGCTCGGCCGGCGGTAGCCTGAACCTGGTGAGCAAGCTGCCCAAGCAACAAGACTTCCTCAATGGTGGTTTCACTTACGGTTCCGACCAGACCCGCCGTTACACCCTCGACGTCAACCGTCAGTTCCTCGAAGGCGCGGCTTTCCGCCTGAACCTGATGAGCCACGAACAGAACGTAGCGGGTCGTGACGCCGTCAACTACGACCGCTGGGGCGTAGCGCCATCGTTGACCTTTGGCTTGGGTACCCCTACCCGGGTCAACGTCAGCTACTACCACATGGAAAGCGACGATCTGCCGGATTCGGGCATTCCGTATGGCTACAGTTCGAGCGCTGCCAAAGCGCCGCACGTGCATGACAAGCCGACCGACGGTGGCGACAGCAACAACTTCTATGGCCTGAAAGGTCGAGACTTCCGCAAGACCCGCGCGGACATCAGCACCGTCTCCATCGAGCACGACCTGAACGAAAACATGACGCTGAAAAATACCCTGCGTCATGGCAACACCGGCCAGGATTACATCCTCACCCAACCGGATGACAGCCAGCACAACGTCAACCAGTTCGGTACCGTCTGGCGCCGCGCCAACAGCCGCGTGTCGACCACGGAAACCACCACCAACCAGACCGATCTGTTTGGCGAGTTCCACGCACTGGGCTTCAAGAACAACTACTCGACCGGTCTTGAATTCACCGGCGAAGAAACCCGAGTCAGCAGCTACACCGTGAGCCCCAACAGCAACCCGACCTGTACTGCAGGCAAGGTCGGCAGCACGGGTGGCAGTTGCACCTCCTTGGCCAATCCGAACCCGGACGAAGCCTGGACCGGCAGTGCCGCGCGCAACTACAACGGCACCAACACCAAGGCCACCTCCCGCGCCGCCTACGTCTTCGATACCATCGAACTCGATCCGAAATGGCTGCTGAACCTGGGCCTGCGCTACGACACCTTCGATACCGTGGCCAATACCAATGCCGTTCCAACCTCCACGGTCAAGGCCCGCAGCAAGCTGAAAGACAGCAGCCAGTTCTGGAACTGGCAGGCCGGACTGGTCTGGAAGCCGATGGAAAACGGCAGTGTCTATGCCTCCTACGCGACCTCGGCCACCCCGGCCGGTGCACTGGTGGGTGAAGGTGCAGAAGGCAACCCTCTGGCGGCTGGCGCCAGCACCAGCGACTTGCAGCCTGAAGAAACCGTCAACTACGAGCTGGGCACCAAGTGGAATGTGCTCAACGATCGCCTGTCTCTCACCGCGGCGGTATTCCGCACCGAGAAGAAAAACACCCGGGTCCTGGTTGACGCAATGACCTACGAGAACGCCGGTGAGTCCCGTGTCGACGGCCTGGAGCTGGGCGCCAGCGGCAAGATCACCGACAAATGGCAAGTCTTCGCCGGCTATAGCTACCTCAAGAGCGAATTGGTGGACGCAGGCTTGACCGGTCGTAACGGCGCGATCACCGTCGGTGCGGCCTCGGCCAAAGGCAATGAAATGCCGAACACGCCGAAGAACACCTTCAGCCTCTGGAGCACCTACGACATCACCTCAAAACTGACCGTCGGCGGCGGCGCGTTCTATGTCGACGATGTCTACGGCGACACTGCCAACACCGTGTACGTTCCCTCCTACACCCGCTACGACGCCATGGCCAGCTACAAGCTGACCAAGAACGTCGACCTGCAACTGAACGTGCAGAACCTGACCGACAAGACCTACTACGACAAGGCCTACGCGGCGCACTTCGCCAACCAGGCAGCCGGTCGTACCGCATTGTTGACCACCAGCTTCCACTTCTGATCCAGCACAAAACCCTGTGGCCACGGCCACAGGCACTCAAGCCCCATGCACGTCAATGCCTGGGGCTTTCGTGTGTAAGAACGAATGCTTCTCGACAACCCACGGCATAATGCGCGCCGTGCTTCACCTCTCTGGACGAACAAGGCGAGTGACGTGTTGAAGAAAACCCTGTTTCAGTTGCACTGGTTCTTCGGCATCAGCGCAGGACTGGTCCTGGCCCTGATGGGCATTACGGGAGCGACGGTATCGTTCGAAGACGAGATCCTGCGCGCCCTCAATCCATCGGTACTGCAAGTCCAGAAACTCCCTGCCGGGGTATTACCGCCCGCCGAACTGGTGGACAAGATCCAGGCCGCCGAAGGCAAGACCGTGTCCATGCTCTGGGTGGAAACCGACAGTGGCAACGCCGCGCGGGTGTTCTTCACCCCGCCGCCAGGTGAACGCCGTGGGCAGATGCGTTACTTCGATCCCTATACCGGCGAGTTCATGGGCGACGCCGTCGGCCAGGACTTCTTCGGCTTGATGCTGCAACTGCACCGCTTCCTGGCGATCGGTGACACCGGCCGGCAGATCACTGGCGCCTGCACCCTGATCCTGATCTTCTTCTGCCTGTCCGGCCTGTACCTGCGCTGGCCGCGCCAGGTCGGCAACTGGCGCGTGTGGCTGACCCTGGACTGGGCCAAGAAAGGCCGCGGCTTCAACTGGGACCTGCACGCCGTGTTCGGCACCTGGTGCCTGCTGTTCTATCTGCTGTTCGCCCTCACCGGGTTGTACTGGTCCTACGAGTGGTACAACAAGGGCCTGACCCAATTGCTCTCCGATTCACCGCAAAGTGAACGCGCCCGTGGTGGCCGTGGTGGCCCAGCGCCCAAGGGCCCGGCACCGGTGGCGGACTACAACGCCATGTGGAGCAGCATCTACAGCGCCGCCGGCAAAGACCTCAATGCCTACAACGTGCGCATGCCGCCGGTGGCCGGGCAGCCGGCAACGGTGTTCTACCTGCTCAAGACCTCGCCCCACGAGCGGGCCTTGAACCAGATCACCCTGGACCCCGTCACCGGGGTCATCAGCCGCCACGACCGCTATGCCGACAAGAGCTTCAAGGCGCAATTGCTCACCAGCGTCTATGCGCTGCACGTGGGCAGCTACTTCGGCCTGATCGGACGCATCGTGCTGGCCCTCGCCTCATTGAGCATGCCGTTGTTCTTCGTCACCGGCTGGTTGCTGTACCTGGATCGCCGACGCAAGAAACGCCAGATCAAGAGCGCCCGCCAGGGCCTGGAAAACCCCACCAATGATGCTTCGGCGTGGTTGATCAGCTTCGCCAGCCAGAGCGGTTTCGCCGAGCAACTGGCCTGGCAGACTGCCGGCCAACTGCAGGCCGCAGGGGTCGGTGCCAAGGTCCAGCCGCTGGCCAGTCTCAGCCAACAGGACCTGCGCGACGCCCAGCGTGCGCTGTTCGTGGTCAGCACCTTCGGTGACGGCGAAGCACCCGACAGCGCTCGAGGTTTCGAACGCAAGTTGCTGGGCCGTGAACTGTCGCTGCAGGGTTTGCAGTATGCCGTGCTCGGCCTCGGCGACCGTCAATACCCGCACTTCTGTGGCTTTGCCCGACGCCTGCATGATTGGCTATCGAGCCAAGGCGGCAGCACCCTGTTCGCCCCCATCGAAGTGGACAGTGGCGACACCTATGCCCTGCGTCACTGGCAGCAGCAACTGGGCCAACTCACCGGCCATGCCCCGGTGGACCTGTGGCAAGCCCCGGCCTTCGACAACTGGACCTTGAACAGCCGCACCCTGCTCAACCCCGAAAGCAGTGGCTCCGGGGTCTATCTGCTGCAACTGAGCGCCCCCAGCGCCAGCAGCTGGCTGGCGGGCGACCTGGTGGAAGTCATGCCACGCAACAGCCCCGGAGCCGTGATCGACTTCCTCGGTGGCCTGGGTCTTTCCGGCAGTGCCCCGGTGCAACTGGACGGCCTGCAGGAAAGCCTTGAACAGGCCTTGGCCAGCCGCCAGTTGCCGGAAAACCGCGCGCACTTGGTGGGGTTGCACGCCCAGGCGCTGGTGGATGCACTGGTGCCCTTGCGCATGCGTGAATACTCGATTGCCTCGATTGCCGCCGACGGCTGCCTGGAGTTGCTGGTGCGGCAGGAATGCCACCCCGACGGCAGCCTGGGCATCGGCTCCGGTTGGTTGACCGAACAGGCTCCGGTGGGCTCGGCCATCAGCTTGCGAGTGCGGCGCAACAGCGGCTTCCACCTGCCGGCTGAACCTTGCCCACTGATTCTGCTGGGCAACGGCACCGGGCTGGCGGGCTTGCGCAGCTTGCTCAAGGCGCGAATCGCCGACGGCCAGCAACGCAACTGGCTGATCTTCGGCGAGCGCAATGCCGAGCATGATTTCTACTGCAAGGATGAACTGCAGGAGTGGCTGATCCGCGGTGATCTGAGCCGCCTGGACCTGGCGTTCTCCCGGGACCAGGCAGAGAAGATCTACGTCCAGGACCGCTTGCGCCAAGCGGCCGATGAGCTGAAGAAATGGCTGGATAATGGCGCCGCGATTTACATCTGCGGCAGCTTGCAGGGCATGGCTTCGGGGGTGGACCAGGTGCTCAACGACATTCTCGGCGCGCAGCAGGTAGAACGCCTGATCGAACAGGGCCGCTACCGCCGCGACGTTTACTGAGCTGCCGAACGCTTCGCCGGCAAGCCGGCTCCTACACCGCTCGTATTGCACCCCGTAGGAGCTGGCTTGCCAGCGAAAGCAACCGCCAGCACGGCGCAAGGCTCAGGGGCCTCTTCGCCGGCAAGCCGGCTCCTACAACGCTCGTATTACACCCCGTAGGAGCTGGCTTACCAGCGAAGGCGCCCGCCAGCACGGCGCAAGGTTCAAGGGCCTCTTCGCCGGCAAGCCGGCTCCTACAACGCTCGTATTGCACCCCGTAGGAGCTGGCTTGCCAGCGAAGGCGCCCGCCAGCACGGCGCAAGGTTCAAGGGCCTCTTCGCCGGCAAGCCGGCTCCTACAACGCTCGTATTGCACCCCGTAGGAGCTGGCTTGCCAGCGAAGGCGCCCGCCAGCACGGCGCAAGGTTCAAGGGCCTCTTCGCCGGCAAGCCGGCTCCTACAACGCTCGTATTGCACCCCGTAGGAGCTGGCTTGCCAGCGAAGGCGCCCGCCAGCACGGCGCAAGGTTCAAGGGCCTCTTCGCCGGCAAGCCGGCTCCTACAAGGGTTACACCGGCTGCAATTTGTGCTCGTACACCGACACGCCATCCAGGTCCCGCAGAATCACACTCAGCTCGGCGCTTTGCCCGTCGATCTGCACTTCGCCAAAGAACTGGAAGCCGGCAAAGGGCGAGCTGTTCTGGGTCGGCGGCGCCTTCTGGAACACCACTTCCGGGCCGAAGGTCTGGTCCAACACATTGGGTCCGAAACTCCCCGCATTCAGCGGGCCAGCGACAAACTCCCAGAACGGTTCGAAGTCCTGGAACGCCGCCCGGTCCGGGTGGTAGTGGTGGGCCGCGCAGTAGTGCACATCCGCCGTCAGCCACACATGGTTGCGCACCTGATGCTTGCGCAAATACGCCAGCAGTTCGGCAATCTCCAGCTCGCGGCCCTGGGCCGGGCCCGGGTCGCCGTTGGCGATCGCCTCCCAGCGCGCCACCCCGGGGCTGACTTCGCCATCGGGCACTCCCAGGCCAATGGGCATGTCTGCCGCCACCACCTTCCACTGGGCCGAGGAATCCTTGAGCTCGCGCTTCAGCCAGTCCAACTGCTCGCGGCCAAGGAAGGGTTTCTCGCCGCCGAGGTTGTCGTCGTTGGGGCCTCGATAGCTGCGCATGTCCAGCACGAACACATCCAGCAACGGCCCATAGCCGAGCTTGCGATAGATGCGCCCGCCGCCATCGGCGCTCTGCCGGCGCATGGGCGAATACTCCAGCCAGGCCTGGCGCGCGCGGCCCACCAGGGTCTGGATGTCCTTGACCACGTAGCGCTCGTCCAGCTGCTTGCTCGGCGACCAGTTGTTGACCACCTCGTGGTCGTCCCACTGCCAGATCTGCGGCACCTGGGCATTGAAGCGGCGCAGGTTCTCGTCCATCAGGTTGTAGCGGTAGTTGCCCCGGTATTCGTCGAGGGTCTCGGCCACCTTGCTCTTGGCTTCGGTGGTGAGGTTGCGCCAGATGCGCCCGTCCTCCACGGTCAACTGCGCCGGCACCGGGCCGTCGGCGTAGATGGTGTCGCCGCTGTGGATAAAGAAGTCCGGAAGGCGCAGGCGCATCGCTTCATAGATGCGCATGCCGCCGATGTCCGGGTTGATGCCGAAACCCTGGCCCACCGTGTCGCCGCTCCAGACGAAACGGATATCCCGGCGTTGCGACGGTGCACTGCGCAAATGGCCGAACCAGGGTTCGCTGGCCACGCCTGATTGCGCGTCCTCGAAAGTCACCCGATAGAAGATCGCCTGGTTGGCCGGCAGCCCGGTCAACTCCACCCGCGCGGTGAAGTCGCTGCGGGCATCGGCCAGGGGCGAAACAGAACGCCGAGGGTTACTGAACACACTGCGGGTGTCCCACTCCACCACCATCCTCGCCGGACGGTCACTGCGGCTCCAGATCATCGCCCGGTCCCCCAGCAGATCCCCGGACTGCACCCCATCGGTGAGCTGCGGCCGATCCTTGACCGAAGCAATCACCGCCGGCGCCAGGCTCGGCATCAAAAGCCCCGCCCCAGCGATTTGCATGATCCGACGACGGCCGAGGTTGAACTCGCTCATGGTGACTCCCTGACAATGGTCAAAAAAACCACCTTAGACAGCGGGGATGAAGGGGGTGTGACAGCAAGGACATACGGCCGCAATGCAGGGTGGCAGCTCGACGCGGACTAGCAGAACCGGCCTCAGGCAACCGGCGCATCCGTAGATGCTCCGCGCAGAGCCGCCCTGACGATCCGAAACTAATCAACTGCTACTCCAGATTCAAGCCAGTCAGAACGGTTTAGACGCGTCTTACACAAGAGGTAGAGCAAGCCCACAACAGTTGAAGCCGAAGGCGCCCTGAGGCGCTCTCCGGCGGTGAATACCTGTACGAGCGAACGGCGACTCAGCTGGGAGAACGACGATTGCCATCGAGCAAAGCATCCACCACGCCACGGGCCATTTCCACTGAATGCACCAGGGACCAGATCAAGCCGCGCTCGATGCCGCTGGCATGTTCGGTGATCTCGTCGGACACCTCCTCGGCGGCTTTGAGCAGCATGGAAACGTGGAGCAAGGCTTCTTCGGCGCTGATGCCGGGGCGGACGCTGAAGGGCGAGTCGGTGCCCGCAGGGCCTGCAGCGGTGGGGTGCAGAGCCGCGACCAACGGGCCGTTTGCGCGGCAGTGGCGCCCCCTCCTCCGTAGGAGCTGGCTTGCCAGCGAAGGCGTCGGCTAGAACAGCGCAAGGCTCAGGGGCCTCTTCGCCGGCAAGCCGGCTCCTACAGGGCTGCGGTGCTGCCGCCTTCTCCGTAGGAGCTGGCTTGCCAGCGAAGGCATCGGCTAGAACAGCGCAAGGCTCAGGGGACTCTTCGCCGGCAAGCCGGCTCCTACAAGGTTGCGGTGGCGCGCCCTCCTCCGTAGGAGCTGGCTTGCCAGCGAAGGCGTCGGCCAGAACAGTGCAAGGCTCAGGGGACTCTTCGCCGGCAAGCCGGCTCCTACGAGGAGGCGGGTTGCAGGGCGAGTTCCACCGTTTCAGGCCGTTTTACCAGTGCATACACCACCGCGGTCAGCAGGCTGCCAGCAACAATCGCCAGCAGGTACAGCAGGGCGTGGTTGATGGCATTCGGGATCAGCATGACGAACAGGCCGCCGTGGGGTGCCATCAGCTTGCAGCCGAAATACATCGACAAGGCCCCGGTCAGGGCACCGCCGGCAATACTCGCCGGGATCACTCGCAGCGGGTCCTTGGCGGCAAACGGAATCGCCCCTTCGGAGATAAAGCACAACCCCAGCACCAGCGCGGCTTTTCCGGCCTCGCGTTCGGTCTGGGCAAACTTGCGCCGGGCAATAAAGGTGGCAATACCCAGGCCAATGGGCGGCACCATGCCCGCGGCCATGGTGGCAGCCATCGGTGCATAGCTCTGGGACGCCAGCAGCCCCACCGAGAACGCATAGGCGGCCTTGTTGATCGGCCCGCCCAGGTCGACGCACATCATCCCGCCCAGCAGTATCCCCAGCAGAATGGCGTTGGTGGTGCCCATGCTGTCGAGGAAGTGGGTCAGGGCTTCGAGCATGCCCGCCACCGGTTTGCCCACCACGTAGATCATCACCAGCCCGGTGAACAGGCTGGCCAGCAGCGGAATGATCAGGATTGGTTTCAAGGCCTCCAGGCTTTGCGGCAGCCGCGCATATTTACTGATCGCCTTCGCCGCATAGCCGGCCAGAAAGCCGGCGACGATGCCGCCGATAAAGCCCGCGCCCAGGGTGCTGGCGAGCATGCCGCCAATCATCCCCGGCGCCAGCCCCGGACGGTCGGCGATGGAATAGGCGATGTAGCCCGCCAGCAACGGCACCATCAGTTTGAAGGCGGTTTCGCCGCCGATCTGCATCAGTGCCGCGGCCAGGGTGCCCTCTTCCTTGAACGCGGTGATGCCGAAGACAAAGGACAGGGCAATCATCAGCCCCCCCGCCACCACCATCGGCAGCATGAACGACACGCCGGTCAGCAGGTGCTTGTAGACCCCGGTCTTGTCTTGCTTGGCCGGGGCCTGGGCGCCGGCGGCGGTGGATTCCAGCTGGCCCTCGGCCAGGGCCTTGTTCAGGGTCGCCTCGGACTGTTTCAGGGCCACGCCGGTGCCGCAGCGATAAATGCGCTTGCCGGCAAAACGCTCGGTGGGCACTTCGATGTCCGCCGCCAGCAGCACCACATCGGCCTCGGCAATGGCTTGGGCGCTCAGCGGATTGCGCGCGCCCACCGAGCCCTGGGTTTCCACTTGCAGGTCGTAGCCCAGGCGCTTGGCGGTTTGCTGCAGGGCCTCGGCGGCCATGAAGGTGTGGGCCACGCCGGTCGGGCAGGCGGTGATCGCCACCAGCCGCGGGGCGCGCTTGCCGGTCTCGACCACGGGCTCGGCACTGGCCTCGGCCGCGGCATATACCTGGGCCTCTTCGGCGCCGCGACGCAGCACCGCGTCCACATCCTGCAAGGCCTGGGACGGGCTGCTGCGATACACCCGCTTGCCAACAAAACGCGACATATCCACAGGCCCGGTGCTGACCACCAGCACCCATTCGGCGGCTTCGAGGGTGGCCGCCGACAGTTGGCGTTCCGGGTGCGCTTCATCGTGCACTTCAACGCTGGTGCTCCAGCCCTGGCGCTGGGCTGCGGCGTCCAGCAGGCGGGCGCAGAGCACGCTGGTGACCATGCCGTTGGGGCAGGCGGTAACTATGGCTAACTTCATGGGCAACCCTCTTATTGTTCTATGAGGGGATGCACGCGCACCCCCTGCTCCAGCCGGGCCAGTTGCGCCCTGTCGCTGATGCCGAAACCGATCTGGGTCACGGCCATGGCGGCAATCGCCGTGGCGGTGCGCAAGGTCTGTTCGAACGGCTGGGCACTGAGCAGGCCGTGGAGCATGCCCGCCAGCAACGAGTCGCCGGCGCCCACGGTGCTGACCACCCTGACCTTGGGCGGCAGGGCCTGCAGGGACGGTGCGGCGCTGAACCAACTGACCCCCTCGGCGCCGTGGGAAATCACCACATGCTCGACGCCCTGGGCGTGCAGCTGGCGCGCGGCCTCGGCCACTGAAGCCACCGGGCTGTCCAGGGCGTCCGCCAGTTCTTCGGTGTTGGGCTTGACCAGCCAGGGGCCCGCTGCCAGGCCGGCACGCAAGGCCGCGCCGCTGGTGTCGAGGGCGACCTTCAGGCCCAAGGCTTTCAAGCGCAGCAGCAGGGCCTGGAACCATTCGGGGCTGACCCCACGCGGCAGGCTGCCGGCCACCACCACCGCGTCATGCCCGGGAGCGATCTGCTCCAGGCGTTCGAGCAGGGCCTGTTGCGCGGCTTCACTGACCTCGGGCCCGGGGCCGTTGATGTCGGTAATGCGGCCGTCGCTTTCGGCCAGCTTGATATTGCTGCGGGTGTCCCCGGGCACGCGGATGAAGGCGTCGACAAAACCGCGCTGGGCGAACAAGGCGTCGAAGGCCTGTGGATTGTTTTCCCCGAGAAAGCCGCTGACGGTGAGTTGATGGCCGAGGTCGGCCAGCACCTGGGCCACGTTCAAGCCCTTGCCGGCAGCATGGGTGTGCATGGCGTCGCTGCGGTTGACCTGCCCTGCGTCCAGGCGCGCCATCTGCACGGTGAGGTCCAGCGCCGGGTTGAGGGTCAGGGTGAGTATTGCTGCCATTACATGGCCTCCACTAGGGCGCGCACCTGGTTGGCGCTGCCGACGGCCAGGGCCTGTTGAGCAAGGGTTTGCGCCTGGGTCAGGCTGAGTTCGCGAATCCGCGCCTTGACCTCGGCGATGCTGCGTCCGGAAACGCTGAGTTCATCCACCCCCAGGCCCACCAGCACCGGCACCGCCAGCGGATCGGCCGCCAGCTCACCGCACACACCGACCCACTTGCCGTGGGCATGGGCAGCACGCACGGTGATGTCGATCAGTTGCAGCACCGCTGGGTGCAGGCCGTCGGCCTGGGCGGAAAGGGTCGGGTGGCCACGGTCGATGGCCAGGGTGTATTGGGTCAGGTCGTTGGTGCCAACGCTGAAGAAGTCCACTTCCTTGGCCAGCACCGGCGCCAGCAGGGCGGCGGATGGCACTTCGATCATGATCCCCAACTGCAGGTCGGCCACGGGGATTTCCCGGCGCAGGCGCTCGGTCATGTCCCGGGCCTGGCGCCACTCTTCGACGCTGCCGACCATGGGGAACATGATCCGCAGCGGGCGGTTGTCCGCCGAGCGCAGCAGCGCACGCAGTTGCGCTTCCATGATCAGCGGCCGTTGCAGGGTCAGGCGGATGCCGCGCACGCCGAGGAAGGGGTTTTCCTCCTTGGCGATGGGCCAGTAAGGCAGCGGTTTGTCGCCGCCCACATCCAGGGTGCGCACCACCAGCGGACGCCCGGCGAGGCCGTCGAGCACACGGCGGTATTCGGCTTCCTGGGTGGCTTCGTCCGGGGCCAGGGGGTGGGCCATGAAGATCAGTTCGGTGCGCAGCAGGCCGATGCCTTCAGCGCCGTTTTCCACCGCGGCGGCGACACCGGCGCTTTCACCGATATTGGCGAACACCTCGACCGCGTGACCATCCGTGGTGTGGGCCGGCTGATGGCGTTGTTCGGCGGCGGCCTTGAGCCGTTGCTCGCGGTTGTCGCGCTCCTCAACGGCGCGTTGCAGGGACGCCGGGTCGGCGTCCACATGCAGGCGGCCGCGCTGGCCGTCCAGTAGCAAGGGCGTACCGGGCTTGATCAGCAGCACACTGGCCCCCGCCCCCACCAGGGCTGGAATGCCCAGGGCCCGGGCGACGATGGCGCTGTGGGCAGTGGCGCCGCCACGGGCGGTGAGAATCCCGGCCACGCGATGCGGGTCCAGGCGTGCCACATCCGAAGGGCCGACTTCGTCCATCACCAGGATGTAGGGCTGCTCCGGTTCAGCCGGGGTTTCGACGCCACAGAGTTGGGCCAGCACCCGACGGCCGATATCCCGCAGGTCGGCGGCGCGCTCGGCGAGCAGGGCGTCCTGCAGGGCTTCCTGTTGCCGGGCGGCGCTTTCGATCACGGTCATCCAGGCCGCTTCGGCGCTCTCGCCCTGCTTGAGGCGGGTGTCCACTTCGTCGCTCAGCTCGGGATCGTCGAGCATTTCCTGGTGGGTGATGAAGATCTCGCGGATGGCCTTGGCTTGGCTGCGCTGGATCAGCCCCTGGATGTCTTCGCGGACCTCGGCCAGGGCCTGCTGCAGACGCTGGCGCTCGATGGCGGTGGACTCGCCGCGCAGTGGGTAATCGATGCTTTGCTGAACCTGGATATGGGCCGGGCCGATGGCGATGCCGGGCGCGGCAGCGATGGCCTGGATCAGGCTGCCGGAAGCCGGGGCGCTGATCGGCTCGACGACTTCTTGTGGCTCCTGCCGAGGGGCGCTGACAGCCGGCAAGGGCTCGACCTCTTCACCCAGGCCTTCCTCGATAGCGGCCAGCAACGCGGGCAAAGCGTCGGCGGCGACGCTCGGTTCAGCGATCAGCTCCAGCACCTGACCACGCCGGGCACCGAGGCTCAGCAGCTTGCTCAGGCTTTTTACCGAGACCGCAGACTCCTTGCCATCGGCGAGGCGGATGCGGATCTCGCCGTCAAAATTCTTCGCCAACTGCGCCAGCACCTTGGCCGGGCGTGCATGCAGGCCGTGGGCGTTGGCCAGGGCGATACGGGCACTGGGCCAGTCCGCCGGCAATTCGCCGCCGAGCACTTCCAGCACCGCGCGACTGCTGGTGGCGCGGCCCAGCTCCTGGCCACGGCCTTCGATCAGCAGCGCGCACAGGCGCTCCAGCAGGGCCTGGTGGGCCTCCCCCAGGCTGGCCAGGCAGAACAGGCCACTCAGGGGCTGGCCCAGGTAGCGGATGGGTTTGTCCGGGGTGACAAAGGCCAGCCCCGGGCGCAGCACGGTCTGTTCGCTGTGCAGCCACCACAGGCCGTCGCCCAGGGGCAGTGCTTCCACCTGTTGCAACACCGCGGCAAAGCCGTTGCTCACGCATTCGGCCTGGCGCAGCAGACGGGCGCCGCGCCAGACCAGCTCTTCGAAATCTTCTGCCGCCACCCCGAGGCTGATCATCTGGGCGTCCAGCGCCAGTTCCTGGGGCGCGCCCTGCAACAGCTTGAGCAGGGCCTCTGGGGAACTGGCACGACGCAGGGCCTGGCCGAGGTCGGTTTCACCCAGGGCGCGGGTCAGTAGTTGCAGGAGGCGCAAATGCTCGTCGGATTTTGCCGCGATACCGATGGCCAGGTAGACGATCTGCCCGTCGCCCCAATCCACGCCGTCGGGAAACTGCAGCAGGCGCACGCCGGTGGCAAAGACCTGGTCGCGGGTTTCCGGGGTGCCGTGGGGAATGGCGATGCCTTGGCCAAGAAAGGTCGAGCCCTGGGCTTCGCGGGCCTTGAGACCGGCCAGGTAGCCCTCGGCCACCAGGCCGTCCGCCACCAGTTTGTCGGCCAGCAGGTGCAGCGCCGCGGACTTATCCACAGCCGACTGGCTCATGGATATCTGCTCTACAGTGAGCTCGAGCATGGCTTCTCCTATTTAGCGCGGCAGGGGGCGGCGCTAGGTATTGTTTTAAGTCAGCAGCGTAGGCGTCTTTACTGCCACAAACGGGACTCGGTGCCTGGCAGGGGCGTTTTTCCGTTTGTGCTTCGGCCTAGAAAATACGCCTGCTGAAACGTTTAATCTAGCAAGTTTGGTACGTTACTCCATAATCTCGAGCGCTTGAAGTCCTTCTGGTCGATTGCCGGTTCCGACGTTGGTCGCCTGCCCAGATCGGGTAGGATTGGCGAAAATATCGGGGCAAGCACCAAAAACAAGGAAATCCCGGGTTGAAACTCAGTGATATCGCTCGCCTGGCCGGTGTGTCTGTGACCACCGCCAGTTACGTCATCAACGGCAAGGCCGAACAACAACGCATCAGCAACGCCACCGTGGAACGGGTGCGGGCGGTGGTGGAAGAACACGGCTTTACTCCCAATCCCCAGGCGGCCGGCTTGCGCAGCCGGCACACCCGTACCTTGGGCTTTATTCTCCCGGACCTGGAGAACCCCAGCTACGCACGCATCGCCAAGCTGCTGGAACAAGGCGCCCGGGCCCGAGGGTATCAGTTGCTGATCGCCAGCTCCGACGACGCCCCGGACAGCGAGCGGCAACTGCTCCAGCTGTTCCGCGCCCGACGCTGCGACGCGCTGTTCGTCGCCAGCTGCCTGCCGGCGGAAGATGACAGCTACCAGCAGTTGCAGGCCCAGGGCCTGCCGATCATCGCCATCGACCGGGTGATGCCGCCCGAGCTGTTCTGCTCGGTGATCAGCGACGACCTGCAAGCCAGCCTGCACCTGACCCAGAGCCTGCTTGAGCCCGAGCCCAAGCAGATCGTGCTGATCGGCGCGCGCCCGGAACTGAGCATCAGCCAGGAGCGCGCCGCCGGTTTCCGCCAGGCCCTGGAGGGCTTCGGCGGCGAGGTGCTGATCGAGCACGGCGAAGCCTTCAGCCGCGATTGCGGCCGCCAGCTGATGGAGGAATTGCTGCAGCGCCTGGGCCATCTGCCGGACGCCCTGGTGACCACTTCCTACGTACTGCTGCAGGGAGTGTTCGATGCCTTGCACGACTTCCCGCTGAAATCCCGGCCGCTGCGCCTGGGCACCTTTGGCGATACCCAGTTGCTGGATTTCTTGCCGCTGCCGGTCAATGCCATGGCCCAGCAGCATCAGCTGATCGCCGAGAAAGCCTTGCAACTGGCCCTGGCAGCCATTGAGGAGGCGCATTACCAACCGGGCGTGCAGGCCATTGCGCGCACCTTCAAACAGCGCATCCAACAGGGCTGAACCGTGGAGCTGATCGACAGCCACACCCACCTGGATTTTCCCGACTTCGACGCCGACCGTGAGGCGCTGCTGGCCGACAGCCGCGCTCAAGGCGTCAAGCGCATGGTGGTGCTGGGGGTCTATCAGGACAATTGGCAACGGGTATGGGATCTGGTGCAGAGCGACCCGCAGTTATACGCGGCCTTCGGTTTGCACCCGGTGTACCTGGATGATCATCAACCGGCGGATCTCAAGGATCTGGAAGATTGGCTGGCGCGGCTGGCGGGGCATCCGCAGCTGTGCGGGGTGGGCGAGATCGGCCTGGATTACTTTCTCGAGCAACTGGACCGTGAGCGCCAGCAGCACCTGTTCGAGGCCCAACTACAGCTGGCGGCGGATTTCCAGTTACCGGCCCTACTGCATGTGCGACGCAGCCACGCCGCGGTGATCGCCACCCTGAAGCGCTTCAAGCTCAAGCGCGCCGGGATCATCCACGCCTTTGCCGGCAGCCGCGAGGAGGCCCGCGAATACATCAAGCTGGGGTTCAAGCTGGGGTTGGGTGGCGCCGCCACCTGGCCCCAGGCCTTGCGTCTGCGCAAGGTGATCGCCGACCTGCCGCTGGAGTCGCTGGTACTGGAAACCGACTCGCCGGACATGGCGCCCGTCATGTTTGCCGGCCAACGCAACAGCCCCCAGCACCTGCCGGCAATCTGCAGCGCCCTGGCGCAGATCATCGACATTGCCCCCGAGCAACTGGCCGCAGCCAGCACCCGCAACACCTGCGAGCTGTTCGGTTGGCCCTCAGGCGCCCTGTAGCAACAAGGGCCGACGCTGCCGGCGACGGGCAACCACCAGCACCAGCAAGCAACTGCCGAGCATCAACGCCGAAATGCTCAGTTGCTGCCTCAGGCTCAGCAGCCCCACCCACTCCAGCACCAAAGTCACCAGCAGTACTGTGGCGCACAGCACGATCATCATCGCGCGCAAGGTGGCGAACGAACCCAGGGATTTGAGGCGTTTGATCTGCTCAGGGCAATCAAGCCTCAGGGGCTTGTGGCAGTGAATGCAGTTGAAGGACTCCTGCATAGCCATGGCGTTGAGTTGCCAAGGTTCGAGATCGAGAAAGGTCTGGCAATGGGCGCAGCGGCCCAGGACTCCAGAAGTTGCGGTCATCAGCGAATTTCCTCAGGGCCATGAGTACGTCATGGTCGACTGGTCGAGTCACCCGGTGAGGGGCGCTCAAAAAAACAGACGCGCAGGAAAACAGGAAATACGCCACAAACAAAGAATTTAATTACTACTGGTTGTATGCAAGATGGCGGAGCCCTTTACGCTAAAGCACTCCGCGAGCGAAAGACCGCCAAGGCGTCAGACCCTGAAGGCACCAATCAACTGCTTGAGCTGCACCACTTGGGCCGACAACTGGCGACTGGCGTCCTCGGTCTGGTGTGCGCCTTCGGCAGTGCGTTCACCGGCGCGGTTGATCTCGACAATGTTCTGGTCGATGTCATGAGCCACCGCGGTCTGCTGCTCCACCGCCGCGGCAATCTGCTGGTTCTGGTCGACGATCATGCCCACCGCCCCAAGGATGTTTTCCAGGGCCTGCTGGACTTTCTCAGACTGCCCCACGGTGCCATTGGCCATGGCATGACTACTGCCCATCGCCTTGACCGCCGCGCTGACCCCGCCGTGGAGTTTATCGATCATCTGCTCGATTTCCTCGGTGGACTGCTGCGTGCGCTTGGCCAGGGTCCGTACCTCATCGGCCACCACCGCGAAGCCCCGCCCCTGCTCGCCGGCCCGCGCCGCTTCGATGGCGGCGTTGAGAGCCAGGAGGTTGGTCTGTTCGGCAATGCTCTTGATCACCTCCAGCACCCGGCTGATGGACTGGCTGTCACTGGCCAACTGATTGATCACCAGCACCGACTGGTCGATCTCGCTGGCGAGCCGAGCGATGCTGCCCTGCTGGGACTCCACCAGACCACGACCGCTGATGGTTTCATCATTGACGCTGTGGGCACTACTGACCGCCGCCGCGGCGCTGCGAGCAACTTCCTGGGCGGTGGCGGACATTTGGTTCATCGCAGTGGCCACCTGTTCGATCTGGCTGCGCTGGCCGGCCACTGCCTGGTTGCTCTGGGCCGAGACGTTTTCTACCTGCCCGGCCTGGCGCTCGACTTCGCTGACGGTTTGGCCGACTCGCTCGATCAGATCGTGGATCTTCAGCACCGTACCGTTGAACACGCTGCCCAGCTCTCCCAGCTCGTCGCGACTGTGGGCCTTGAAGGTGACCGTCATGTCCCCGGCCGCGACCTTGTCCATCATCGCTCCAAGGCGCCGCAGGGTGGTGCGGGTCGAGGCGTAGAAACCGCCATACAGGTAGACGATCGACAGGAACACCAGGGCCAGGGCCACCACCAGCAGCACCATGTGGCTGCGGTTCTGCTCCAGGCGCTTTTGCAGTTCGACGTCGAGAAACTTCAAGGTGCCTTCGTTGAGTTGATAGGTCTGTGCCATCAGGCCGCTGACCTGGTCGTAAAACCCCTGCCAGGGCGCGTCCAGGGTGTCGGCCACGATCACCTGCTCCTCGAACAGTTCGTTGGCCTGCTTGAGGCTGCCTTTGCTCGCGCCGGCCAGGCTGTCGAGGCTGTCGTGGGCGGCGCGGCTGGCGCCCAGGGCGTCCTGCAACTTGAGCGCGTATTCGGCCTGGAGCTTTTCGATCTGCACCAGCAACTCGTCGAAACGGGTGCTGGATGATGAGTTGAGGAACCCTTGGCCCAGGGAGGAGGCACCGATGGCCCGGCCTTCACCCAGGGTCTGGGTAATTTGCGGGGTGACGCTGGTGATCAGCTCGCTGAGCTGGCGGATATCGCCCTGGCCGTCACGGCTGAGGCCCGACTGGCTGGCGATGATCTGGCTGAACAACTGTGCACTGCCCAACAGTTTGCCGATCAACCCGCTCTTGTTCAGCAGTGAGCTTTCCCCCTGCTGGGCCTTGAAGGCCGCGACCAGCTCATCGCGCTTGGCGTTGAACGCCTCGACTTGCTGGGGATCCACAGTCACCGCCTGCATGGCTTGCAGGCGTTCGAGCACGGTTTTCTCCAGGGCGACGATCTTGCCTTCCAGGTCCCCGGCCTTGCCGGACTGGCCGAGGCTGGCGTTGATCTGCACCTGGTTGTTGAGGGTCTCCAGGTCCCGACGCAGGGCCAGGCTGCTGCCCAGCAGATCAAGACTCTGCAACTCGACCCGGGTGCCCTGGAATTCACGATAAGAGTCGCGCACCAGATAGAAGTTGGTCACCAGCATGGGTAGAAAGAACAGCACGCTGATCAGGCTGAACTTCATGCCGAAGCTCAGGCGGTTCATCAGCGCGACAGCGGGATAGAGCAAGCTCTTCACAAAGAAGTCTCCCTTTTCTTTTATTGTTATTGGCAGGCAGGCGAAAGCAGCAGATAGCCACTATTCGGCGCTGCCTCTGTATAGCTCAATTTCGGGGGAGGTTTTGTAACTTAAAGTTAACCGCTAGAGAGGCGCCCAGAGCAGGGTTTCCTCAGAAGGCTGAGCAAGGCTGATATGGCGAGGAAGCAAGCGTTCCTCGCCACAAAAAACCGTGCCCAGCAACCGTCAGGCTAGAACAGTCCACAGGGCAAAACCGGCGTACCAGAGCACTGCCGCACGCAGCAGCAGTTCCCAGATACGGTCCAGGCTGTTGATACCTTCCGGCCCCGCCACCGGTGGCGGAATTTCACCGGCCACCAAGCCGACCTTTTCCACCAGTTGCGCGGCGCTGATGTGCCAGTTGAGCAGTTCGTGGAGCATGACCCGGCTGACAGCGACGAAGTTACCCACCAAGGCAAAGCTCACCGCCAGCAAGCGTACCGGCAACCAGTCGAAGGCGTGCCGCAACTGCTCTGCCCGCTCTATCAGGGCCGGGTTCTTGCCGTGTTCGGCCGCCAGGGCCAGCAGGCGATAACTCAGGGCCGCCACCGGGCCCAACAGGAAATACCAGAAAATTACCGCAAAGAAGCTCTGGAAGGCCTGCCACAACAGGTGGGCCTGAACGCTTTCCAGCAGTTGCTCACCATTGTCGGCACAGATGTCCAGGTCACGCTTGGCAACGTGGACTGCCGCTTGCAGGTCCTCGCGTCGCCAGGCATCGCGGAACGGCCCCAGGCCGCCCAACAGGTCCCCTCTTCCCAGGGCATAGATCACCACCCATAGATGCACCGGCAGAGCCAGCAAGCCATAAGCCACCGGCTGCAGGACCCACAGCAACACGCCGAGCAAGATCACTGGCAGCAGTATCAAAACCATCAACAGCCACCACGGATGCCCGGCCATGCGCGGGCTCGACTCCAGTCGTGCCAATTGCCGCAGCCACCAACCGTCGCGCTGTACCCGCTGGCGCAAGGCCGAGAATTTCTCGATCCATACCGCCAGCAGCAACACCAGAAAACTCATTGTCTTTCCCCCTTCTCCACGGAGGCACGATAGCGTGCCCAGTCGAAAGCCGGGCCCGGGTCGGTCTTGCGCCCGGGCGCGATGTCGCTATGCCCACAAATTCGCTGTGGTGTTATAGCGCAATAAACTGCCTGCAATTGATCGGTCAGGACACCCAAGGACTGATACTGGGCGTTGCTGAAGGGCAGCTCATCGGTGCCTTCCAGTTCAATGCCCAAGGAAAAATCGTTGCAGGTCTCGCGCCCCTCGAAGCTCGACACCCCGGCGTGCCAGGCCCGGTCCAGACAAGAGACAAACTGCGTCACGGCGCCGTCACGCTCGATCAGGAAATGCGCGGACACGCGCAAGTCGGCGATCCCGGCAAAATACGGATGCTCTGTGACATCAAGGCGATTCTGGAAGAATTCCTGCACCTTGCCGGTGCCGAACTGCCCCGGCGGCAGGCTGATGTTATGGATCACCAGCAGGGAGATTTCGCCCCCCGGGCGCTCATTGAAATTGGGTGACGGGCAGTGACGTACGCCATGACACCACCCCGTGGCAGGGTCCAGCCGCATACCAGTTCCTTCAGCTAAAGCCTTGAATGGCCCAGTATGCCGCGTTACGCCCTCGGGTTGCGATCACTTGCCGTGATTGAGCCGCTGCAAATTGCCGATCACCGATTCCAGGGCTCGGTCGAACAGCAAGGTATCGTCCAGGGCGCGCACTGCGCCTCGGTGAAACTCCAGGGCCAAGCCCATGCGCGTGCGTTCCAGGACCTTCATCCCGGTGCGGTTGACGAACACGTACTTGGCCACTGGATGGGACACAATCGCCGCCAGCTTGCAGCGCAAGGTGTTGTCCTCGTCCTCCTGGAACTCGACCCAGGCCCCCAGTCGCAGTTGGTCGACTTGCAGCACACTGGCGTCATTGGCGGGCAAAGCCAGCGGCGCGGCCTCCAGAGGGCCCTCCTCCGCGGAGGGCAGGAGGATCTCTTGAGCCACCACGATCATCTCGACGCGCTCCGCCTCCAGAGCCACCACTCGCGGCTGAGGGACCTGGGCCTCGCGCTCGAACGCCTGCAGGTGCAGGAGTTCAAGCTGGCTGAAAAATTCGCTGGTGGCGAAGGGATCGAAAGCCGCACTGCTCAAACCGTCACGCAGGCCCTTGAGCAACCCCGGCACCAGCGCCAGCAAGCGCATCGCGGTGTCCGGCTGCTCGTGGCGCTGCACGCTCCAGATCAGTTCGGTCAGGGTCTGCTCGGCAATCTGCCATTGCGTGGAGTCATCGCCATGCTTGAGGAAACTGAGCAGCAGGACCTGGCTCCAGGCGTCACGGACAAAGTCCACTACTTTGTGCGGCAGCACCTTGCCCAGCAGCGCCTCATTCAACGCTTGCTCGACCCGGCGTCGGGCCATCTCCGCCTTGGCCCGGCCTTCCTCGGCGTCGCGGGTACGCTGCTCCAGCAACTCGGCCCGGCGTCGCTCGTCGGCGGTAAAGGCGAGAAAGTCCGCCAGCAGCTCGGAAAAGATCGCCGGGTCGTCGGTGAATTCGCTCAGCAAGCGCTGCACCACTTGCTCGATACGCAGGTACAGGCTGTCGCGCTGATGGTCATCGCAGCCACCCCAGCCCATGGCGGCCGCAGCAATTTCATTCATCAGGCGCCGGGCCGGATGACTGCCGCGGCTGAAGAAGCTCTTGTCCAGCACCGCCACCTTGAGCATGGGGATCTGCAGGCGCCCGATCAACGCCTTGAGGGAGTCCGGCAGGTTGCGGTCATCGAGGATGCACTCGAAGAGCATGGCGATCAGGTTGATCACGTCTTCATCGGCGACCCCCACCACACGGGACTTGCCGCTCTTGACGCTGACCCGGGTCAGCAACTGCTCCAACTGGTTGCGCAGGTCGAAGTCTTCCTGGGCGCTGGGCGCCGGCACGTACTGCTGCAAGTGCGACAGCAGGCGCAGCAGATCGCGGGTCGAGATCGGTTGGGTTTCAGCGCTGGCTTCCAGGGTCGGTGCGACACTGCCGCGCACATGGAAGAGCAGCGTCTGCAACGCCGCGAAAACCTCCTGGACGCTCTCGTCGAGCTGCCCCTGGCTGGGCTTGATGGTACCGTCTTCGCCTGCCGCGCCCTGCACGTCGGCCTGGGCTCGATCCGAGGCCCGTCGCGCCGGAGCGGGCATCAACTCCGGCAGAATGCCAGTGGCGATCAGCAACTGGTTGGCCTCAGCATAAAGCTGCTCCGCGTCGCTGAGCACATAACGCTCGAAGAGCTTGAGGATGATCAGCTTGACCTTGATCTCGACCCCCAGGCTGCGCCCGGACTGCAGGAAATACTCGCACAGCAACGCCGGTCCCAGGGGGTTTCCTGAATCCGCCAGGCGCTGGCCCAGCAGTACTCCCAGACGCGCCGTCAATTGCCCCAGGGCGAAACCATCACGATTGAGTACCTTGGCCACCATGGCATCCACTGCCACGCTCTTTTCCAGGTCATCGTGAGTAGGGGCCAACGATGGGTCATAGGCCACCGTATGAGGAATGACCAAGGCCGGATCGTATTGGACCAGACCGGCAAAGGCTTCGAAAAACTTCTCGAGAAAACCACGCTCGATACTTTTGCGCTTCAGGCGCAGGTCGCGCATGGCTTCAAACAGCGTGTTCTGCTCGACGTTGTTCTGCGCCCGGTCAGCCATTTCAAACAGGGTATCGTCAGCGTTATCGAACAGCTCCTGCAAGCCGTGGCGCAGTTGCTGGGCAGCCTTGTCACGAACCTGAAGCAGAATCACCGGCAGGCGGGCAAGCGGCGACGCGGTCGCCTGATCTGTAGCCGCCTTGTGCAAAGGCACTACATTCCCGTCGTTGTGCATCCAAGCCTCCTGGAAAAGGTGTTTCTTCGGTTCGATTTCAAGGTTCAGTCAAGCCGGCGACGCTCACAGCCGGCTCTCAGCGGAGGCAAGTGCACTCTACTGCTCTTTAGTTAAGGGGGGAGCCAAAGATACGTCAAAGCTATGACGTCAATTACAAGTCATATTATCTTGTAAAAACCCCCTCTTGCGCCAGCAGACTCTGCCGCCTCTTCTGAAAAAACCCTCGTTTCGTTAAGAAAATTCACTCTCATTCATCGGACAAAGCTACGAAAGACAGGTTCGCTAAAGACTGCCGAGATTTGCTGCCTTGGGTTAGCCGATCCCCTGCCCCTATAATCGGCACACTTTGTTTGTGGAGCCCGTTATGCCGAATCTACGCCTCGCCGACCTGACCACCGAAATCGAAGCCAACGTGCGCCGCGCATTGCTGGAAGACATCGGCAGCGGCGACATCACTGCGCAATTGATCCCGGCCGAACGTCTGGCCAAAGCCACCATCATTACCCGCGAGGCCGCAGTGATCAGCGGTACCGCCTGGGTGGATGCGGTGTTCCGCCAACTGGATCCGCGAGTTGCCGTGCACTGGCAGGTGGCTGACGGTGAGCAGGTTGTGCCCAACCAGGCACTGTTTCACCTCGAAGGCCCGGCCCGTTCGTTGCTCACTGGCGAACGCAGCGCGCTGAACTTCCTGCAAATGCTCTCCGGCGTGGCTACTCGGGCGCGTTATCTGGCCGACTTTGTCAGCGATACCCAGGTCAAGCTGCTGGATACCCGCAAAACGCTCCCTGGCCTGCGCCTGGCACAAAAGTACGCGGTCACCTGCGGTGGCTGCCATAACCACCGCATCGGTCTGTACGACGCGTTCCTGATCAAGGAAAACCACATCGCCGCCTGCGGGGGAATCGCCCAGGCCATCAGCGCCGCGCACCGGATCGCCCCGGGTAAGCCGGTGGAAGTGGAAGTGGAAAGTCTTGCGGAATTGAAAGAGGCCCTGGCTGCAGGTGCCGACATCATCATGCTCGACGAACTGAGCCTGGACGACATGCGCGAGGCCGTGCGCCTGAATGCCGGCAAGGCCAAGCTGGAAGCCAGCGGGGGAATCAACGAAAGCACCTTGCGCCCGATTGCCGAAACCGGGGTGGACTACATCTCCATCGGCGCCATGACCAAGGATGTGAAAGCCCTGGACCTGTCCATGCGGCTGAGCCTCTGAGCCATGAAAAACGCCAGCCTGGTTCAGGCTGGCGTCGGGTTCAACTGTCGATCTCGTTGAGCTGCAAGTAATCCTCGAGGTCCATGCCCAGCGCTTCAGCAACCTCCTGATGCACCTCCAGGCGCATGGCCTTCAACTCTTCCGGTGTCTCGGCCACCAGATCGAGCACCAGTTCCCACGGCTCGATGCCGCGAGACTCCGCCTCGTCCTCAAAGGCCCATTGCGCCTGTTGCTTCTGTTCTTCCGGGCTCAGGGCGCTGATTTCTTCTTGCAAGGAAGGCGTGGCAGCCAGGTACCTTTCAAGCGCTACGTCGATTCTTGCCTCTTTAGGAATCATCTCGTTCTCTCTGATCGTGGGAATGGAAGATGGATCTGGATCGTTGGGATCTCTCTGCCGCAAAAAACCGTTTCAATCGTCGATTTATCTGGCCTTCAGAACCATTCGGGATCATCTGAAAACAGCATGCTGGTACTCAGACAGAAACCGAATATAGGACCTTTGGGCGACGATTTATATGACCCAATGCATCAATTGGGTAAAAACCGGCCATCCCACGCATCGTAAAGGCTTGCGCCCACGATCCTGCCTACGGGAACAAGTTTTCAGGAACGCAGTCATAGCGTTGTGCCACATCGGCACTTCACAAGGAATCTCAGTGATGTCCAGTTGTTCAAAGTCTGCGCCTGCACTGTTCTCGATCAGTATGGCGGCGCTGTTGTTCGGCAGTTTGACTCTCCCGCAACAGGCTCGGGCCGCTATCGAGTACCAGACCGACAGCCCTTCTTCCTACGACAAACTCGGCACCATCCACCGCGACGCTCGCGGAAATTACACACTGCACAGTTCGGACTTCAGCAGCGATGACCTGAAGAACCTGCAGGACAGCCTGAAAAGCACCAAGGCCGAGCTGGAGAAACTGCAGAGAACCGTCAGTGACCAGGCTCGAACATTCGACGAGTTCAAGCGCAATAGCGGTTCCAGCTCCAGCAGCAATGCCAACGAACTCTCCACTCTAAAGCGCACTGTCAGCGATCAGGGCAACAGCTTGGGCAAGCTGGAGAAGCAAGTAGAAGAGCTCAAGCGCAGTGCAAGCGGCAGCTCGAACTCAAATAGCAGCGAACTGACCAGCCTCAAGCGCACCCTGGGTGACCAGGGCAGCAGCCTTGATAAACTGGAGAAACAAGTAGAGGAGTTCAAGCGCAGCACGAGCGGCAGCTCGAACTCAAATAGCAGCGAACTGACCAACCTCAAGCGTGACATCAGCAATCAGGCCAGTGAGCTAGGCAAGCTTGAACGTCAGTTGGAAGACCTCAAACGCAACGCTGGATCCAGCTCGGGCTCCAGCTCTAGTGAACTTTCCAACCTCAAACGCGATGTCAGCAGTCAAGGCAATGAACTCAACAAGCTCGGCAGCCAGTTGGAATATCTCAAGCGCAATGCCGGCTCCAGCTCCAGTTCAAGCTCCAGCGAGCTGTCCAATCTGAAGCGTGAGGTGAGCAACCAGGACAACGAACTGGACAAACTCAAACGCAGCGTGGATGACCTGAGTAGAAAGGTGAAATAAGCCAACGATAGATATGACAAAGCCCGCATCACGCGGGCTTTGCCTTGTACAACTGGTGCCGGAGACAGGAATCGAACCTGCGACCTTCGCGTTACGAGTGCGCTGCTCTACCGACTGAGCTACACCGGCGTGGATTAAAACCTAGCACCGGCACCTGGAGCCGGCAAATGTAGGCACAGGGCACACTTGGACAAGAAGGCCTGTGTCCCCTTCACGAGCCTCAAGGACCCGCCTGCTCCATCGCCTGCGGCAGCAGCCAACACAATCAAGCATGAGGAGCTGGCAGTGAGTATTTTGTCGTAGATAGCAAAACGCCCCGAACCAGTCGGGGCGTTTGCTTGTTCAGCGTAAGGCTAAAGGGAGATTAAACGCCCGAAGCCTTGGCTGCCGCCACGTCTTTGATGGACAGCTTGATACGACCGCGGTTGTCCACGTCCAGTACCAGCACTTCCACTTCCTGGCCTTCTTTGAGGATGTCGGTGACTTTCTCAACGCGAGCGTCGCTCAGCATCGAGATGTGCACCAGACCGTCCTTGCCCGGCAGGATGTTGACGAAAGCGCCGAAGTCGACGATGCGCTCAACCTTACCGACGTAGATCTTGCCGATCTCGGCTTCCGCGGTGATGCCCAGGACGCGCTGACGCGCGGCCTCTGCAGCTTCCTTGGTTTCGCCGAAGATCTTGATCGAGCCGTCGTCTTCGATGTCGATCGAAGCCTTGGTCTCTTCGCAGATCGCGCGAATGGTGGCGCCGCCTTTACCGATGACATCACGGATTTTGTCGGTGTCGATCTTCATCGCGATCATGGTCGGAGCGTTGGCCGACAGCTCGGTACGCGACTGACCGATGATCTGGTTCATCTGACCGAGGATGTTCAGGCGAGCTTCCAGGGCCTGGCCCAGGGCGATCTCCATGATTTCTTCGGTGATGCCCTTGATCTTGATGTCCATCTGCAGCGCGGTAACACCTTTGGCGGTACCGGCTACCTTGAAGTCCATGTCGCCCAGGTGGTCTTCGTCACCCAGGATGTCGGTCAGGACGGCGAACTTCTCGCCTTCTTTAACCAGACCCATGGCGATACCGGCGACCGGTGCCTTCATCGGTACACCAGCGTCCATCAGTGCCAGGGAAGCGCCGCAGACCGAAGCCATGGAGCTGGAACCGTTGGACTCGGTGATTTCCGAAACAACACGGATGGTGTACGGGAACACGTCGGCAGCTGGCAGCATGGCCGAAACCGAACGACGGGCCAGACGGCCGTGACCGATTTCACGACGACCAGCGCCACCCATGCGACCACACTCGCCCACCGAGAACGGAGGGAAGTTGTAGTGCAGCATGAACGGGTCTTTTTTCTCGCCTTCCAGGGTGTCCAGCAGCTGCGCGTCACGGGCAGTGCCCAGAGTTGCAACAACCAGGGCCTGAGTTTCGCCACGGGTGAACAGGGCCGAACCGTGGGTCTTTGGCAGAACACCGACTTCGATGTTCAAAGGACGTACGGTCTTGGTGTCACGGCCGTCGATACGTGGCTTGCCGTTAACGATGTTTTCGCGAACGGTGCGGTATTCGATCTCACCGAAAGCGGCTTTGACTTCGCTGGAGGAAGGCTGGCCTTCTTCACCGGACAGCTTGGCAACCACTTGGTCTTTCAGCTCGCCCAGGCGGGCATAGCGATCAGCCTTGACGGTGATGGTGTAAGCCTGGGAGATCGCCTCGCCGAACTCGGCACGGATAGCGCCCAGCAGTGCGGTGGCTTCTGGCTGTGGAGCCCAGTTCCAGGTCGGCTTGGCAGCTTCGGCAGCCAGTTCTTTAACGGCATTGATCACAACCTGGAACTCGTCGTGAGCAAACAGTACCGCGCCCAGCATCTGGTCTTCGGTCAGTTCTTTGGCTTCCGACTCAACCATCAGCACGGCGTCAGAGGTACCGGCAACGACCATGTCCAGGCTCGAAGCTTGCTGTTGCTCGTAAGTCGGGTTCAGCAGGTAGCCGGTGCTTTCGTGGAAAGCCACGCGAGCGGCGCCAATCGGGCCGTCGAAAGGAATGCCGGAGATCGCCAGGGCCGCCGAGGTACCGATCATCGCAGCGATGTCCGGATCGGTTTTCTTGCTGGTGGAAACCACGGTGCAGACAACCTGCACTTCGTTCATGAAGCCTTCTGGGAACAGAGGGCGGATTGGACGGTCGATCAGACGCGAGGTCAGGGTTTCTTTCTCGGAAGGACGGCCTTCACGCTTGAAGAAACCACCAGGGATCTTACCGGCAGCGTAAGTCTTTTCCTGGTAGTGAACGGACAGAGGGAAGAAGCCCTTGCCTGGATCCGCTTGCTTGGCGCCAACCACGGTCACCAATACGCTGACGTCGTCGTCAACGGTGACCAATACTGCGCCGGAGGCCTGACGGGCGATACGGCCAGTCTCGAGGGTGACGGTCGACTGACCGAACTGGAATTTTTTGATTACCGGGTTCACGGTGTCCTACCTTCTTTGTGGCTCTTGGGGAAACTGGGTTCTTGCGAAATTCTTGGGCAATGTCGGGAATCGGCCCAACGCCTGTCCAGGGTAAAACGTGTATCCAGATAAAACTTGAGGCTGGGGCCTGCCATGGGCCAGCGGGAACCCACTGACACACGGCAGACAACCAACCTCTAGCGCAATCGCTGATTAGCGACGCAGACCCAGGCGACCGATCAGAGTCTGATAACGACCCAGATCCTTGCCTTTCAGGTAGTCCAGCAGCTTACGACGCTGGTTTACCATGCGGATCAGACCACGACGGGAGTGGTGATCTTTACCGTTGGCCTTGAAGTGACCTTGCAGTTTGTTGATGTTGTGGGTCAGCAGTGCAACTTGCACTTCTGGCGAACCAGTGTCACCAACAGCTTGCTGGTAGTCAGCTACGATTTGTGCTTTTTCTTGAACGTCGAGAGCCATGAGGCAATCCTTTTTTCAGGAAACCACCCAAAGGGCAGTTTCAACAGGCCAGGGACAAATCCCTGTATCTAAAAATGAGTAGTGACCGTGCCTGTTAACAGCCACCCTCTCCAGCCTGCTGTTACACAGGCTGGTTTCGGTCATTCTGACCGAATCAAGCGACGTGGCGCGATGCGCCCGTCTTCGCTCACTTCACCGATACCGATGAAGCGACCATTGTGATCCTGTACCCGCACCATGCCGAACTTCGGTGCATCGGGGGCACGTACTGGCTGGCCATTGAGCCAATAGAACGCACTGTGCTCCGAGAACTGCAACAACGGCCAATCCAGCAGGCCACTGTCCGATGGCATCAGGAAACGGTCTACCGCTTCGTTGCCGCCTTCGGCGTGCACTGCTTCCAGCTCTTCCAGGGTGACCGTCTGGGCCAGGCTGAAAGGTCCGGCCTGGGTCCGCCGCAGTGCCGCGACATAAGCACCACAACCCAGTTTTTCACCAATATCTTCCACCAGGGTACGGATATAGGTGCCTTTGCTGCAGTCCACCGCCAGGCGGGCAGTGTCGCCTTCACAGGCGAGTAATTCCAAGCGCGCAATAGTAACAGAACGCGGTTCGCGCTCCACCACTTCCCCTGCACGAGCCAGTTTGTAAAGCGGCTGGCCATCGCGCTTGAGGGCAGAGTACATCGGCGGTATCTGTTTGATTTGACCACGAAACCCGGGCAATACCGCTTCGATATCGGTACGACCAACGGTCACCTCGCGCTCCAGCAAAACCTCGCCTTCAGCGTCCGCGGTGGTGGTGGTCTTGCCCAATTGCATCAGGGTTTCATAACCCTTGTCGGAATCGAGCAGATACTGCGAGAACTTGGTGGCTTCACCAAAGCACAATGGCAAGACGCCGGTGGCCAGGGGGTCGAGACTGCCGGTATGACCGGCCTTCTCGGCATTGAGCAACCAACGGACCTTCTGCAAAGCCGCGTTGGAGGTAAAACCCAGCGGCTTGTCCAGGAGGATGATGCCGCTGACGTTACGACGGATACGCTTGACCTGAGCCACCGCTTACTCCTTGGCGTCTTCAGGGGCAGGCGCGGCGTGCTGGCTGTCTTCTGCCACGGCACGCTCGATCAGGGCCGACAAATGCGCTCCGCGAACCACGCTTTCATCGTAATGGAAGTGCAGTTGCGGCACGCTGCGCAGCTTCATTTCACGCGCCAACTGCATGCGCAGGAAGCCTGCCGCCGAGTTCAGCACCTTGATGCTCTGGGTGATTTCTTCAGCGTTTTCCTGGCCCATCACGGTGATGAAAATCTTCGCGTGACCAACATCGCGACTGACTTCCACGGCGGTGATAGTCACCAGGCCGACGCGTGGATCTTTGACTTCACGACGGATCAGCTGCGCCAGTTCGCGCTGCATCTGATCACCGATACGTTGGGTACGGCTGTATTCTTTTGCCATGTCTTGTTACCTGTTACTGCCTCACGGTGAAACCCGTGTGGTCTGAAAGCGGCAAACGCCCGGCCTGACAGAAGCCAGACCGGGCGTTGCGTTTAGAGTCCGCCAGTGGCGCCGTGCAATTGCATGCGGCTGACCATGGCGGCTCTTGAAGTGCGCGAGTTAGAGGCTGCGAGCAACCTGAACCTTCTCGAAGACTTCGATCTTGTCACCGACTTTGACGTCGTTGTAGCTCTTCACGCCGATACCGCATTCCATGCCGGCACGTACTTCGGAAGCGTCATCCTTGAAGCGGCGCAGGGATTCCAGCTCGCCTTCGAAGATAACGATGTCTTCACGCAGTACGCGGATTGGACGGTTACGGTGAACAACACCTTCGATGACCATGCAACCTGCGATCGCACCAAACTTCGGCGAACGGAATACGTCGCGAACTTCGGCAATGCCCAGGATGTTCTCGCGAACGTCGCTGCCCAGCATACCGGTCAGGGCTTTCTTGACGTCTTCGATGATGTCGTAGATCACGTTGTAGTAACGCATATCCAGACCTTCCTGCTCGACGATCTTCCGTGCGCCAGCATCGGCACGCACGTTGAAGCCGAACAGTACAGCATTGGAAGCCAGTGCCAGGTTGGCGTCGCTTTCCGTGATACCACCGACGCCGCCGCCGACTACGCGCACTTGCACTTCGTCGTTGCCCAGGCCATTCAGAGCGCCTTGCAGAGCTTCCAACGAACCACGAACGTCAGATTTGAGGACGATGTTAAGCGTCTTCTTCTCTTCCTGGCCCATGTTTTCGAAGATGTTTTCCAGCTTGCCGGCGTGAGCACGGGCCAGCTTGACTTCACGGAACTTGCCTTGACGGAACAGAGCCACTTCACGGGCTTTCTTCTCGTCGGCAACCACGCTCATCTCGTCGCCAGCGTCCGGAGTACCGTCCAGGCCGAGGATCTCGACAGGGATGGAAGGACCGGCTTCCTTGATTGGCTTGCCGTTCTCGTCGAGCATGGCACGAACGCGGCCGTAGTTCGAACCGACCAGCACCATGTCGCCTTGACGCAGGGTACCGTCTTGAACCAGTACGGTCGCCACTGGGCCACGGCCCTTGTCGAGACGGGACTCAACCACAACACCGCGACCTGGAGCCGAAGGCGTTGCTTTCAGCTCAAGAACCTCAGCTTGCAGCAGGACGGCTTCCAGCAGGTCGTCGACACCGGTACCCATTTTTGCGGATACAGGCACGAACGGCGTATCACCGCCCCACTCTTCGGAGGTCACGCCGTGAACCGACAGTTCACTGCGGATGCGATCGAGGTCGGCACCTGGCTTGTCGATCTTGTTCACAGCAACAACCAGCGGTACGCCAGCAGCCTTGGCATGCTGAACGGCTTCGATGGTCTGCGGCATTACGCCGTCATCTGCTGCCACGACCAGAATCACGATGTCAGTCGCCTTGGCCCCACGAGCACGCATTGCGGTAAACGCGGCGTGTCCCGGGGTGTCAAGGAAGGTGACCATGCCGCGTTCGGTTTCAACGTGGTAGGCACCAATGTGCTGGGTAATACCACCGGCTTCGCCCGCGGCCACTTTGGCACGACGGATGTAGTCCAGCAGCGAGGTTTTACCATGGTCAACGTGGCCCATTACGGTCACGACTGGCGCACGGGAAACCGCTTCACCTTCAAACTTCAGGGACTCGGCCAGGGAGTCTTCCAGGGCCGTGTCGCTGACCAGGGTCACTTTGTGGCCCAGCTCTTCAGCAACCAACTGGGCAGTTTCCTGGTCCAGCACCTGGTTGATGGTGGCTGGAGTACCCAGCTTGAACATGAACTTGATGATTTCAGCAGCCTTGACCGACATCTGCTGGGCGAGATCGCCCACAGTGATGGTCTCGCCGATCTTCACTTCGCGCACGACAGGCCCGGTAGGGCTCTGGAAACCGTGAGCATTGCGCTTCTTCAGCTTGGCCTTGCCGCGACCACCACGACGGAAACCGTCGCTTTCTTCGTCGGTAGTACGTGGAGCCACGCGCGGCGCAGGCGCCTTTTCCTTGACCGAAGCACGGTGCGGAGCGTTTTTGCGCTCGCCGTCACTGTTGCCACGACGACTGCTATCGTCGCTGCGAGGTTTGTCGGGACGACGTGGCTCTTCGCGCTTGCGAGCATCCGCTGCCGGAGCAGGGGCCGCAGCCGGTGCGTCTTGCACGGCTGCCGCAGCTACGGGAGCAGGAGCAGGAGCCGCAACTGCTTCTGCCACTGCAGGTTGCGCAGTAGCAGGCTGGCGACGGGCTTCTTCTTCGGCGCGACGCTTGGCTTCTTCTTCAGCCTTCTGACGAGCAGCATTGTCTACTGCGCGACGCTCTTCCAGTTCGCGTTGACGCTCGGCTTCGATTTCTTCCGGGCTGCGCTGCACGAAAACTTTCTTCTTGCGCACTTCAACGCTGATGCTCTTGCTGCCAGCGACACGTAGGGTGCTGGTGGTCTTGCGCTGCAAAGTGATCTTGCGTGGTTCTTCCACTTTCGCCTTGTGGCTGCTTTTCAAGTGAGTCAGCAACGATTGCTTCTCACTATCGCTCACATGTTCCTCGGCGGCGGTGTGCGGCAGACCTGCCTCACGCATCTGCTGCAGCAGGCGCTCTACCGGTGTTTTGACCTCATCGGCCAGTTGTTTCACCGTGACTTGCGTCATGCACTTCTCTCCTCAGGCCGCGCCTAATTACTCGAACCAATGGGCTCGGGCGGCCATGATCAACTTGCCGGCACGATCATCGTCAATGCCGTCGATGTCGAGCAGGTCGTCAATAGACTGCTCGGCCAGGTCTTCGCGGGTAATTACGCCGCGCACCGCCAGTTCCATCGCCAAATCCTTGTCCATACCCTCAAGCGAGAGCAGGTCTTCGGCCGGATGGGCGTCTGCCAGCTTTTCCTCAGTAGCGATGGCTTTAGTCAACAAACGATCCTTGGCCCGAGCGCGAAGCTCGTTGACAGTGTCTTCGTCAAAGCCGTCGATGTTGAGCATTTCTTCCAGCGGTACGTAGGCAATCTCTTCCAGGCTGGTGAAGCCTTCATCTACCAGCACCTGTGCCAGGTCTTCGTCGACTTCCAACTCGTCGATGAAGTTGCGCAGGATGTCGCCGGTTTCTGCTTGCTGCTTAGCCTGGATGTCCGATTCGGTCATCACGTTCAGGGTCCAGCCAGTCAACTGGCTAGCCAGACGCACGTTCTGACCACCGCGACCGATGGCCTGAGCCAGATTGTCTGCGCCAACGGCGATGTCCATGGCATGGGCATCTTCGTCAACGATAATTGCCGCGACTTCCGCCGGCGACATGGCGTTGATCACGAACTGCGCCGGGTTCTCATCCCACAGGACGATATCCACACGCTCACCGCCCAACTCACCGGATACGGCCTGGACGCGCGAACCGCGCATACCAATGCACGCGCCTTGCGGGTCGATGCGTTTGTCTTTGGAGCGGACCGCGATCTTGGCCCGCGAACCCGGATCACGGGAAGCGGCCATTACTTCGATCAGGCCTTCGGCAATTTCCGGCACTTCGATACGGAACAGCTCGATCAGCATTTCCGGCGCAGTACGCGACAGGATCAGCTGCGGGCCGCGGTTCTCGGTGCGGATTTCCTTGAGCAGCGCACGCAGACGCACACCGACACGGAAAGTCTCACGGGAGATGATGTCTTCACGGGCCAGCAACGCTTCAGCATTGTTACCCAAGTCGACGATCACGTTGTCACGCGTCACTTTTTTCACGGTGCCGGAGATAATTTCCCCCAGGCGCTCGCGATAGGCATCAACCACCTGTGCGCGCTCGGCTTCGCGAACCTTCTGCACGATGACCTGCTTGGCGGTCTGGGCAGCGATACGGCCGAATTCGATGGACTCGATTTTCTCTTCGATCACATCACCGACTTTGGCATCGGGATGAGTCTCGTGAGCTTTGCTCAACCAGGTCTCAACCGCTGGATCATCCAGATCGGCCTCTTCGACCACTGTCCAGCGACGGAAAGTCTCGTAGGAACCGGTGTGGCGATTGATTTCCACACGCAGGTCCACTTCGTCTTCAAAACGCTTTTTGGTAGCCGTGGCCAAAGCCAGCTCCAGCGCTTCAAAAATCACGCTTGCCGGTACACCCTTTTCATTGGATACCGACTCAACAACCAGCAGTACTTCTTTGCTCATCGTACGCCTCGCCTTTCGCAAGCCATTGGATCCGCGGGATCCGCGTCTCAGTCAAAACTGGGAATTATGTTGGCCTTGTCGACCATATCGATCGGCAACAAGAATTCGTGGTCATCCACTTGCACCACGACATCCTGCTCCTCCACCCCGCGGAGAAGGCCCTGAAAGTTACGCCGACCTTCGAAGGGCGAGCGCAGCTTGATCTTCACTTGCTCACCGACATACTTGGCAAACTGTTCAAGAGTGAACAGCGGGCGTTCCATGCCTGGAGAGGAAACTTCTAGGGTGTACTCAACGGCGATCGGATCTTCTACGTCGAGAACACCGCTGATCTGACGGCTGACGATGGCACAATCGTCCACCAGCACGCCGCCTTCTTTATCAATGTAAACGCGCAACATTGAGTGGCGGCCCTGAGCCGAAAACTCGATACCCCAGCATTCATAGCCAAGGGCCACGACCACCGGGGCCAACAAGGCCTGCAACTGTTCTAGCTTGCTCGACACCTGAACCCCCTCGTGCATGCTTATGCAAATAAAAAATGGGCGAAACGCCCATCCCGGAAACGCCGTCGAATAGCGGCGTTATAAAGTGTCCAGCTAACAAAAAGCCCCTGAAAAGGGGCTCCGCTAAAACTGGTTGCGGGGGCCGGATTTGAACCGACGACCTTCGGGTTATGAGCCCGACGAGCTACCAGACTGCTCCACCCCGCGACAAAGCTGGGGCGGAAGTATACGACTGATCCCTTTTTGGGTCAATGTAACCTTCCACCTACAAGAAAGCCCGCAACAGCGGGCTCTCCTGATAATTGGTACCGAGAAGGGGACTCGAACCCCTACACCCTATGGGCACAACCACCTCAAGGTTGCGTGTCTACCAATTCCACCACCTCGGCATAGACTACGTTACTGCATGAAACTCTTCTTACTTCTGCTCTTGAGCCGGAGGTACGTCAGTCGCACTATTGGCCGACTTTTGCTCTTGGAGCACCGGGACATCATCAGAAGCCGGTTTTTGCTTTGGTACTTCAAGCACTGCTGGATCTGGCAAACCTACTTGAGTCAGCTGATGAGCTTTCTCTTTAGCAAAGTAACCTAACCCCAAGCTGGTTATGAAGAAACCGGCGGCAAGTATAGCAGTAAACTTACTAAGAAAGGTAGAGGAACCTTGGCTTCCGAACACAGTATTTGAAGCACCTGCACCGAAAGACGCGCCAGCATCCGCACCTTTACCCTGCTGCAGCAAAACCAGAGCAACTACGCCCAGGGCACCCAGCAGATGAAAAACGACTACGACTGTTTCCAGCATTTTTTCAGTTTCCCGCGGCGCGACAAATCGCACCGAACTCATCTGCATTCAGGGAAGCTCCACCAATGAGCCCCCCATCGATATCCGGCATGCCGAACAGTTCGACCGCATTGGCCGCCTTCACGCTGCCGCCGTATAGAAGCCGCACTCCTCGTGCCACTTCAGAATTCTCTGCCGCCAACTGCGCGCGAATGGCGGCGTGCACATCCTGCGCTTGTTGCGGTGTTGCAGTCAGCCCGGTGCCAATGGCCCAGACCGGCTCGTATGCGATAACAGCATTGGCGAAAGCACCAACACCCAACTCTTCAATGATGCTGCCCAGCTGACGCCCGACAACCTCAAGAGTCTTCCCGGCTTCGCGCTGCTCGAGGGTTTCCCCTACACACAGCACCGGTTTCAAACCACAGGCCTGTGCCGCTGCGAACTTGCGGTTGAGAGTCGCGTCACGCTCGCCCATGATCAGGCGGCGTTCGGAGTGCCCAACCAGCACCAGGGAACAACCTGCATCCACCAACTGACTCGGGGCAATCTCGCCCGTCAACGCACCTTGCATGGATTCCACCGCAGAGTTCTGCGCGCCGACCTGAATCGACTTGCCTTTCAAGCCATCAATCACTTGATTGATATGCAAGCAAGGCGGGAAAACCGCGACATCAACACCGCTTGGCAAGGCCAGATGACGAAGGCCATTGATCAGCTCAGCGACGCTGGCGCGGGTACCGTGCATCTTCCAGTTACCAGCTACCATAGGGCGACGCATGCTGTACCTCGTCGGTCAAAGTGGGCGCAGATGTTACCCAACCAAAACAACACTGGCAAGCCGAATTCAGGCAGAAACTTCAGCAACCAGTTTTGCCAGCTCATCGGCATAAGCACGAACCAGTGCTTCATCGTCACCTTCGACCATGACACGCACCAACGGCTCGGTACCAGACTTACGCAACAGAACCCGACCACGCCCCGCCATGGCGGTAGTGACTCGCTCACACGCCTTTTTCACTGCAGGATGCTCAACCGGGTTATCCCCCCCGGCAAAACGTACGTTGACCAGCACCTGAGGACACTTGCGCAGCCCCTGACGTGACTGAGCCAGACTTTCACCGCGAGCCTTCAGCGCCATCAGCACCTGCAGAGCGGCAATGATCGCATCCCCGGTGGTGGCATGACGGAAGCATACGATGTGTCCGGAGTTTTCACCGCCCACCAGCCAGTTACGCTCCAGCAACTCAGCGATCACATAACGGTCGCCGACATTGGCCCGGACAAAGGGAATGCCAAGGTCCGCCAGTGCCAACTCCAAGCCGAGATTACTCATGAGAGTGCCGACCACGCCGCCTTGCAGCTTGTCACGCTCGTGCAGGTCACGGGCGATGATGAACAACAACTCGTCGCCATCAACAATCGCACCTGTCTGATCAACCATCAGCACCCGGTCACCATCCCCATCGAAGGCGATCCCCAGGTCTGCATGCTCAGCCAGAACAGCAGCCTGCAACTGCCCCATGTGGGTCGAGCCGCAGTTTTCGTTGATATTCAAGCCGTCAGGCTGCGCAGACAGCACAGTGACTTGTGCGCCCAACTCACGGAACACGCTCGGCGCCACCTTGTAGGTTGCGCCATGAGCACAGTCGAGAACGACCTTCAATCCCGCAAAACTGGTGCTTGAAGGCACGCTGCTCTTGCAAAACTCGATATAACGCCCCGAGGCGTCGTTGATCCGCGATACCTTGCCGAGCTTGCTCGACTCCACCACGGTCATCGGCGCATCCAGCAACTCTTCGATCATCAGCTCAACTTCGTCAGGCAGCTTGGTGCCCTCGCCAGAAAAGAACTTGATGCCATTGTCATGATGGGGATTGTGCGAGGCACTGATGACAATGCCAGCCTCAGCGTGAAAGGTGCGCGTCAGGTAGGCGATCGCCGGTGTCGGCATCGGCCCCAGCAGCAGCACGTCAGCGCCAGCGGCGGACAACCCGGCCTCTAACGCAGACTCGAACATGTATCCAGAAATACGCGTGTCCTTGCCCACCAGCACACGACAGGCGCCCATGCTGCGGAAGGCCATACCAGCCGCCCAGCCGAGCTTGAGCATGAAGTCAGGAGTAATCGGGAATTCGCCCACACGACCACGAATACCGTCGGTGCCAAAATATTTCTTAGTCATAAGTACTCCATCATTCTTATTCGGCGGATTCCACAGCCGCGATCATTCGCACCACATCCACTGTCTCGGCGACATCATGGACACGGATAATCTTCGCACCCTTGCTCACAGCCAAGGCCGCGAGCGCCAAACTACCGTGCAATCGCTCAGCTACTGGGCGATTCAAGGCTTGGCCAATCATACTTTTGCGCGACACCCCAACCAGTAGAGGGCGCCCGAGGGCATGCAGCGCCTGCATATGCTTGAACAGGCTCAAGTTGTGCTGCAAAGTCTTGGCAAAGCCAAAACCGGGATCGAGAACAATCCGCTCAGCACCGATACCTACCGCCGCACACGCAGCCATACGCTCACTCAGAAACGCCCCCACCTCCCGGGTAACATCCTCGTAATGCGGGCTGTCTTGCATATCTCCCGGCTCACCGAGCATATGCATCAGACAGACCGGCAAACCGGTAGCGGCCGCAGCATCCAGGGCACCATCACGGCGTAGCGAGCGCACATCATTGATCAATCCGGCACCAAGGCGAGCTGTTTCACGCATCACCGCCGGCGTAGAAGTATCAACGGAAATAATCACATCCAGCTCGCGATGAATCCGCTCGACAACCGGCGCCACGCGTTCCAACTCTTCAAGGGGCGATACCGCACGAGCCCCCGGCCGCGTTGACTCACCACCAATATCGATCAGCGTAGCACCCGCCACAACCATGGCTTCGGCATGCCGCAGGGCCAGATCGAGCTGACTGAAGCGACCACCATCGGAGAAGGAATCGGGAGTTACATTCAAGATACCCATGACATGCACATGGGCCAGATCAAGAACCCGGTTGCCGCAAGGCAACCGGGTGGAGGAAGGAACAGAAGTCATTTAAAACCTTAGTGGTCGGCAGCAGGGCCGCCAATAGGTGTTTCCGGACGCTCGTTTTGCACTACTGGAGGAGTAGTACCCGAGCCGCCCTCCCAATCACGAGGTTCACGCGGAGGACGCCCGGCCATGATGTCGTCAATCTGATCGGCATCGATGGTTTCGTACTTCATCAAGGCGTCCGCCATAGCGTCCAGCTTGTCGCGGTTATCAGTCAGGATCTGCTTGGCAGTGCTGTAGCACTGATCGATGATGCTGCGCACCTCGGAGTCGATCAGCTTCGCCGTCTCAGCGGACACGCTCGTGTGCTGACTGCCGGCACTGCGACCCAGGAATACCTCACCCTCTTCTTCGGCGTACATCAGCGGACCAAGCTTCTCGGAAAGGCCCCACTTGGTCACCATGTTCCGGGCAATCTGGCTGGCACGCATGATGTCGTTGGATGCACCGGTGGTGACACCGTCAAAACCCAGGGTCATCTCTTCCGCGATACGACCACCATAGAGCGAACAGATCTGGCTGATCAACGCGCGCTTGGACAGGCTGTAACGATCCTCTTCCGGCAGGAACATAGTGACACCCAATGCCCGCCCCCGAGGAATGATCGACACTTTGTAGACCGGATCATGCTCAGGCACGACACGACCAACAATCGCGTGACCCGCTTCGTGATAAGCCGTGTTCTGCTTTTCTTTCTCGGACATGACCATGGACTTGCGCTCGGCGCCCATCATGATCTTGTCTTTGGCCAGTTCAAATTCCTTCATCTCAACAATGCGCTTGCCGGTACGAGCCGCAAACAGCGAGGCTTCGTTCACCAGGTTCGCCAGGTCCGCACCGGAGAAACCTGGGGTACCACGTGCAATCACCGCAGGTGCAACGTCGTCGCCCATTGGTACTTTACGCATGTGCACTTTGAGAATCTGCTCACGGCCGCGGATGTCTGGCAGCCCCACCACAACCTGACGGTCGAAGCGACCAGGACGCAGCAAAGCCGGGTCCAACACGTCTGGACGGTTGGTGGCGGCGATAACGATGATGCCATCGTTCATCTCGAAGCCGTCCATCTCTACCAGCAATTGGTTGAGCGTCTGCTCGCGCTCATCATGACCGCCGCCCATACCGGCACCACGGTGACGACCGACCGCATCGATCTCGTCGATAAAGATGATGCAAGGCGCATGCTTCTTGGCCTGTTCGAACATATCGCGAACACGGCTGGCGCCGACACCGACAAACATCTCGACAAAGTCGGAACCGGAAATAGTGAAGAACGGCACCTTGGCTTCGCCAGCAATGGCCTTGGCCAGCAGGGTTTTACCGGTACCTGGTGGCCCCACCATCAGTACACCGCGAGGAATACGACCGCCCAGGCGTTGAAACTTGCCCGGATCACGGAGGAACTCAACCAGCTCACCAACTTCTTCCTTGGCCTCATCGCAACCGGCAACGTCAGCCAAGGTGGTTTTCACCTGATCTTCGGACAACAGCCGCGCCTTGCTCTTGCCAAAGCTCATTGGCCCGCCTTTACCACCAGCGCCGCCTTGCATCTGCCGCATGAAGAACATGAAGACCGCAATAATCACCAGAATCGGGAAGCTGGCAACCAACAGTTGAGTCCAGATGCTTTGCTGCTCAGGCTGCTTGCCTTCGACCACAACGTGGTTATCCACGAGGTCGCCAATCAGGCCATTGTCCTGAATCGCCGGACGGATAGTCTTGAAGCTGTCGCCATCGTTACGCTTGCCGGTAATCACATAACCGTCGACGGCTACGCGCTCGACCTTGCCATCCTTAACTTGCTGGATGAAGTCGGAATAGTTGAGGGTCTGCGGCTCGTTAGGGCTGGAGAAGTTGTTCATCACCGTCACGAGGACGGCCGCGATGATCAACCAAAGGATCAGATTCTTTGCCATGTCGTTCAATTAACTACCCTCTGAAGCAAGCTCCGCTACTGGCGCGCGCTTCGCATGATATTCACCGGCCTAACTTACTACATTACCTACAGCTCTGGCAGGCGCTGTCTGTAACCCTATGTGAAACTTAGACTACACAATATGCGCTTAATCCGACGGGGCGAAATACGAAAATCCTATCGCACCAGTCAAAATTCTTACTTACTCACTACGACCACGGAAGCCGCGCCCCAGCAGGTATTGCTCCCGAGAACGGTCACGGGAAGATGTCGGTTTGCGCATCTGCACCTTGTCGAACATCTGCCGAACGCTCTTGTGGTATTCATCAAAACCTTCCCCTTGGAAAATCTTGATCAAGAAATCACCACCTGGACGCAGTACTCGGCCGGCAAGATCCAGCGCCAACTCGCACAGAAACATCGCCCGCGGCATATCCACCGCTGGTAACCCACTCATATTGGGGGCCATATCGGAAATCACAAGGTCGACCTCAGAATTTCCGACAGCTTCGAGAATTTTCGCCAACACCGCATCCTCGGTGAAGTCCCCTTGAATAAAGGTCACATCGGGGATGCTGTCCATTTCCAGAATATCGGAGGCAATCAGCCGACCCTGACCACCAATCAGACGACTGGTCACCTGCGACCAGCCACCCGGTGCAGCACCCAGGTCGACAACACTCATTCCAGGACGGATAAGGCGGTCCTTCTCCTGGATCTCCAGCAGTTTGTAGCTGGCACGGGAACGGTACCCATCTTTTTGCGCCATTTTGACGAATGGGTCGTTGAAGTGCTCTTTCAGCCAGTTAAGGCTTGTCTTGGAACGGGCCACGGGCCACCTCAAAAATAAAACGGGTCGTGATTAACTGGGCGGTCCCGGACTCGCTCGGGTAAACTGGCCGCCGCTTTTTACAAGATCAGACGCAGGGGTCAGATTATGCCGCTCACTCAAGAGCAGAAGAAACAGTACAAATCCATTGGCCACCATCTGAAACCAGTATTGACTGTGGCTGACAATGGTTTGACCGAAGGTGTGCTAGCCGAACTTGAACGCGCCTTGAGCGATCACGAGCTGATCAAAATCAAGCTCAACATCCTCGAGCGCGAATCGCGCCTGGAAGCCATTGCCGAACTGTGCAAGGCCGGTAAAGCGGATCTGGTGCAGGTCATCGGCAAGATGGCGTTGATCTACCGCAAGAACGCCAAGGTAAACAAGCAATTGTCGAACGTCCATCGTTTCCACTGACGTCGACTCGGGTCAAGGGTGTGCCTGGCGCACCCTGCGATCCCATCCAGGTGCCGGCTGCAACACCAGTACCAGGCCCGAAAAGCCCAGTATCAGATAGCTGAACAACTGCCAGCGCTGAGCTTCCGGCAACAGCATGCGTACAGTGAAATACATTCCACACGCATACATTGCCATCAACAGCAGTTGCCCCCGAACATCCCGCCACAAACTTCTCAGCCCCTCGGACTGGATCAATACCAGCGCCTGCAGGACAACACACGCCGCCGATAAACCCACCAACAGCGCACTAAGCCATAGCGAAATTTCTTCGATCAGCAAAGGCGCGAGGCCGATCTGCCCCAGAGCGGGTAGCAAGCCAAGATGCAATAACCATAAGCCGCCGACCCAAAACATCTGGGTCAGCTGCCAAAGCATGGCGCCCGCATTGAGCGGGCGCCTTCTTTCATATGTGACGGACTTCGACAATCTCGTACTCGATAACGCCACCAGGCGTTTTGACCGCCACCACATCACCCTCTTCCTTGGCAATCAAGGCACGAGCGATAGGCGAACCGACAGAGATTTTACCGAGCTTGATATCAGCCTCGTCCTCACCAACGATCTGGTAAGTCACGCTTTCGTCAGTTTCGACGTTGGCGATCTCAACCGTGGTACCAAAGATCACTTTACCGGTATGAGGAATGGTCGTGACATCGATGACTACCGAATTCTGCAATCGTCCTTCGATATCACGAACCCGCGCCTCAACCATCCCTTGCTGCTCACGGGCAGCATGGTATTCGGCGTTTTCCTTCAGATCACCCAGTTCGCGGGCCGTGCCAATGTCCTGGCTGAGCTTCGGACGCACGACCTTGGTCAGGTGAGCATGTTCTTCTTCCAGGGCGCGAGCGCCCTGGACAGTCATCGGGTATTTATTCATGCCTTCAATCCTGCATGTAGATCCTGCAAGCGACGCACGGTTTTTTCAGGACCGAACTTCAGCGCTTCGCAGATAGCTTCGCCAGCAGCAATGGTAGTGGTGCAGTAGATTTTGTGCTGCAAAGCGTTACGACGAATGGAATAAGAGTCAGCAATCGACTGACGACCCTCAGTAGTGTTGATGATCAAGGTGACTTCGTCGTTCTTGATCATGTCGACCACGTGCGGACGACCTTCGGTCACTTTGTTCACACGACGTACTTTCAGGCCTGCCGCCTCGATCAGCTTGGCGGTGCCCGCAGTAGCGACCACTTCGAAACCCAAGTTGATCAGATCACGAGCCACGCCTGCAACCAGAGGCTTGTCATCATCACGCACACTGATGAATGCGGTACCGCCAGTCGGCAGCACTTCGCTAGCGCCCATCTGGGCCTTGGCGAAGGCTTCACCGAAGGTGTCGCCAACCCCCATGACCTCACCGGTGGACTTCATCTCTGGGCCAAGGATCGGGTCAACACCCGGGAACTTGGCAAACGGGAATACCGCTTCCTTGACGCTGTAGAAGTTCGGAATGATTTCCTTGGTGAAGCCCAGCTCTTTCAAAGTCTTGCCGGCCATGACACGAGCCGCGATCATCGCCAGGGAGACACCGATGCACTTGGACACGAACGGCACGGTACGCGAAGCACGCGGATTGACTTCAATCACGTAGATGTCTTCGCCTTGAAGCGCCAACTGAACGTTCATCAGGCCAACAACACCCAGTTCCAGGGCCATTTTCTTGACCTGGTCACGCATTTCGTCCTGGATGTGCGCCGGCAGCGAGTACGGCGGCAGCGAGCACGCAGAGTCACCGGAGTGAACACCGGCCTGTTCGATGTGCTGCATGATCGCGCCAATCACCACGTCGGTGCCGTCGCAGACCGCATCCACGTCCATTTCAATCGCGCAGTTGAGGAAGTGGTCCAGCAGCACGGGGCTGTCGTTGGACACTTTCACTGCATCACGCAGATAGCGCTTGAGCTCTTCTTCTTCGTAGACGATTTCCATCGCCCGGCCGCCAAGCACATAGGACGGGCGCACCACCAGCGGATAACCGATCTTGCTGGCAGCGCGAATGGCCTCATCCTCACTACGCACGGTGGCGTTAGGCGGCTGACGCAGATTCAGGCGTTCAACCATCTGCTGGAAGCGCTCACGATCTTCGGCACGGTCGATCGCGTCCGGGCTGGTACCGATGATCGGCACGCCAGCCTCTTCCAGGGCACGAGCCAGCTTCAACGGGGTTTGCCCGCCGTACTGGACGATCACGCCCTTGGGCTTCTCGACACGCACGATTTCCAGCACGTCTTCCAGAGTCACTGGCTCGAAGTACAGACGATCCGAAGTGTCGTAGTCGGTGGAAACGGTTTCCGGGTTGCAGTTGACCATGATGGTCTCGTAACCGTCGTCACGCAGCGCCAATGCCGCGTGTACGCAGCAGTAGTCGAACTCGATGCCCTGGCCGATACGGTTAGGACCGCCGCCCAGGATCATGATCTTGTCGCGACCGGACGGTGCAGCCTCGCACTCTTCTTCATAAGTCGAGTACAGGTAGGCGGTATCGGTAGCAAACTCGGCAGCGCAGGTATCAACGCGCTTGTAGACCGGAAACACTTCCAGCTTGTGACGGTGACGACGCAGGTTTTTCTCGGTGACGCCCAGCAGCTTGGCCAGACGCTGATCGGAGAAACCCTTGCGCTTGAGGCGGAACATCATGTCACGGTCGATGCTGGCCAGACCCAGGGTCTTGACCTTCTCTTCTTCCTTGATCAGGTCTTCGATCTGCACCAGGAACCAAGGGTCGATCATGTTCATGCCGAAGATGTCTTCGACCGTCAGGCCGGCACGGAAGGCGTCCGCCACGTACCAGATACGCTCGGCACCCGGCACAGTCAGTTCGCGCTTGAGCACGCCCATGCTTTCCGGGTTGCTCAGATCGAGCTTCTCATCCAGGCCACACACGCCCACTTCCAGGCCGCGCAGAGCTTTCTGCAGGGACTCCTGGAAGGTACGGCCGATGGCCATGACCTCACCAACCGACTTCATCTGAGTCGTCAGACGGGCATCGGCTTTCGGGAACTTCTCGAAAGCAAAGCGTGGCAGCTTGGTGACGACGTAGTCGATGGAGGGTTCGAAGGACGCCGGAGTCTTGCCGCCGGTGATGTCGTTCGACAGCTCGTCCAGGGTGTAACCGACGGCCAGCTTGGCGGCGACCTTGGCGATCGGGAAGCCTGTGGCTTTCGAGGCCAATGCCGAGGAGCGGGAGACCCGCGGGTTCATCTCGATCACGACCATACGGCCAGTGGTCGGGCAGATGCCGAACTGAACGTTGGAACCGCCGGTTTCCACACCGATCTCACGCAGCACCGCCAGAGAGGCGTTACGCAGGATCTGATATTCCTTGTCGGTCAGGGTCTGTGCCGGAGCAACGGTGATTGAGTCACCGGTGTGCACACCCATCGGGTCAAAGTTTTCGATCGAGCAAACGATGATGCAGTTGTCCTTCTTATCGCGGACAACCTCCATCTCGTACTCTTTCCAGCCGATCAAGGATTCGTCGATCAGCAGTTCCTTGGTCGGCGATAGGTCCAGACCACGGGCGCAGATTTCCTCGAATTCTTCACGGTTGTAAGCGATACCGCCACCGGTGCCGCCCATGGTGAAGGATGGACGAATGATGCAAGGGAAGCCGAGCTTGTCGAGGACCGCATTGGCCTCTTCCATGCTGTGGGCGATACCGGAGCGCGGGCACGCCAGGCCGATGGACTTCATGGCCTTGTCGAAACGCGAACGGTCTTCAGCCTTGTCGATGGTGTCGGCGTTGGCACCGATCATCTCTACGCCAAACTTCTCTAGAACGCCTTCACGCTCCAGGTCCAGGGCGCAGTTCAGTGCAGTCTGGCCACCCATGGTTGGCAGCAGCGCATCCGGACGCTCTTTCTCGATGATCTTGGCAACAGTCTGCCACTTGATCGGCTCGATGTAGGTGGCGTCAGCCATGGCCGGGTCGGTCATGATGGTAGCTGGGTTGGAGTTCACCAGGATGACCCGGTAACCCTCTTCGCGCAGAGCCTTGCAGGCCTGGGCGCCGGAGTAGTCGAATTCACAGGCCTGGCCGATCACGATCGGGCCAGCGCCAAGAATCAGGATGCTTTTAATGTCTGTACGTTTTGGCATGGGTTGTCACTCAAATCCGCAGGTCAGTCGGCAAGCCGTCTTGAACATTCTCTGAGGCGCCTGAGGGGACTCCACCGGATTTCCGGGGTCGCCCTCAAGCGCTGCTCGCTACACTTTCAAGGCGAACGCTTAGCGTCGCTTGGCCATCTCGTTGATGAAGCGGTCGAACAGCGGCGCCACATCGTTCGGGCCCGGGCTGGCTTCAGGGTGGCCCTGGAAGCTGAACGCGCTCTTGTCGGTACGCTCGATACCTTGCAAGGTGCCGTCGAACAGCGACTTGTGGATCGCCCGGACATTGCCTGGCAGCGTGGCTTCATCCACCGCAAAACCGTGGTTCTGACTGGTGATCATGACCACGCCGGTATCCAGATCCTGGACCGGGTGGTTGGCACCGTGGTGGCCGTGCCCCATTTTCAGGGTCTTGGCGCCCGAAGCGAGGGCCAGCAGTTGGTGACCCAGGCAGATGCCGAATACCGGAATCTCGGTTTCCAGGACTTCCTTGATCGCCTTGATCGCGTAGTCGCAAGGCTCCGGATCACCAGGACCGTTGGACAGGAACACACCATCAGGATTGAGCGCCAGGACATCGCTCGCCGGCGTCTGGGCAGGCACCACAGTGACACGGCAGCCACGCTCTACCAGCATTCGCAGGATGTTCAGTTTGACCCCGTAGTCATAAGCGACAACGTGGTACGGCAGCTCCGAAGCCTCGATCGTCGCATGGCTATCGGTCTTCAAGTCCCAAACCGTCGAACGCCATTCGTAGCTTTTCTGGGTGCTGACGACTTTCGCCAGGTCCATGCCTTTCAAGCCCGGGAAGGCGCGTGCCGCGGCAATCGCTGCTTCTTCGGAAATGTTGTCACCGGCCATGATGCAGCCGTTCTGAGCACCTTTCTCTCGCAGAATGCGGGTCAGGCGGCGAGTATCGATACCGGCGATCGCCACCACATTGTTGGCTTTCAGGTAATCGGACAGGGACATCGTGTTACGCCAGTTACTGGCCACCAGGGGCAGATCACGAATGACCAGGCCAGCCGACCAGACGCGGTCGGACTCGGCATCTTCCGGCGTGGTGCCGGTGTTGCCGATGTGTGGATAAGTCAGGGTAACGATCTGCTGGGCGTAGGAAGGATCAGTAAGGATTTCCTGATAGCCGGTCATTGCGGTGTTAAACACCACCTCACCAACGGTTTGACCGTCGGCTCCAATGGCTTCGCCGCGAAAGATGCTGCCATCAGCAAGGGCGAGTATGGCTGGCTTAGTCAAGAAGACCTCCCGTAAATAGAGCCTGAAAGGGCGATCGCAGGTTGCAAAAAAGCGGAATGACGTATAGACACGTCACCCCGCTTCTTCATCGAATTATCTGCGCGCTTTTAGTGGACACACTAAAGCTGTAGCTTACAGAAAAAGGCTTTTTCGGTCCACCGCTAATGAGCCTTAAAGGCAGAGGAATGCGACAGAACATCGCTTAGCGGCTTGAAGCAGGGCCGAAGTACAACCTCAACCCCACTTCAGATGCATCTCAACGCAGGTCAAGCACATCCTGCATGTCGTAAAGACCTGCCTCACGACCGTCCAGCCACAGGGCGGCACGTACCGCCCCCTTGGCAAAGGTCATGCGACTGGAGGCCTTGTGGGTAATCTCCAGACGCTCACCCTCAGTGGCGAACAGCACCGTGTGATCGCCCACCACATCGCCACCACGCACAGTGGCGAAACCAATGGTTTCACGCTCGCGCGCCCCGGTATGACCTTCACGACCGTAGACTGCAACCTGCTGCAGGTCACGCCCCAGAGCACTGGCAATCACCTCACCCATGCGCAGAGCGGTACCCGACGGCGCATCGATCTTGTGCCGGTGATGGGCCTCGATGATTTCAATATCCGCATCATCACCCAACACCCGTGCAGCCATATCCAGCAGCTTCAGCGACAGGTTGACCCCAACACTGAAATTGGCAGCGAAGACGATTGGAATCTCCTTGCCCGCCTCTTCCAGCAACTGCTTTTCCTTGGTGCCCAGCCCCGTAGTGCCAATCACCATGGCCTTGCCCGCCTTGCGGCAGAACGTCAAGTTCTTGAGCATCACTTCCGGCAAGGTAAAGTCGATCAGCACATCGAATTCATCGACGACCTTTTCCAGGCTATCGGACATCGACACGCCAAGACGACCCAGGGATGCCAGCTCGCCTGCATCCGCACCCACCAGCGAACTGCCGGGCCGTACGATTGCCGCCGTCAACCCGGAGAGCGGCGAACGCAGCTGCACGGCCTCGACCAAGGTCTTGCCCATGCGCCCTGCGGCACCCATCACAGCTATACGTCGCATGCACTACTCCTTACAGGTCGCCAAAGAAGCGCTTGACGCCCTCGAACCAGCCAGTGGTTTTCGGCGAGTGCGAATTGTCACCTTCCAGCGAACCACGCAACTCTTCCAGCAGCTCGCGCTGACGACGACTCAGATTCACTGGCGTCTCCACCGCTACACGGCACATCAGGTCGCCGGCACCACCGCCACGCACCGGCGCAACACCCTTGCCACGGACCCGGAACTGCTTGCCAGTCTGCGTCCCCTCGGGAATCTTCAGCTTGACCCGACCATCCAGGGTCGGAATCTCCAACTCACCACCCAAGGCAGCATCGACGAAGCTGATAGGCACTTCACAGAACAGATGCTTGCCATCACGCTGGAAGATCGAGTGTTCACGTACGTTGATCACTACATACAGGTCGCCAGTCGGACCGCCCTGGGCCCCTGCCTCACCTTCACCGGACAGACGAATGCGGTCACCGGTATCAACACCCGCCGGCACTTTTACCGATAGTGTCTTGTACTCTTCGACCCGACCTTCGCCGTTGCACGACTCGCACGGATCGGAAATGATCTTGCCCTGGCCATGGCAACGCGGACAGGTCTGCTGCACCGAGAAGAAGCCTTGCTGCATACGAACCTGACCAATACCGCCACAGGTCGGGCAAGTGACAGGCGACGAGCCCTTCTTGGCACCCGAACCATCGCACGGCTTGCAATTGACCAGTGTCGGCACACGGATATTCACCGTGGTGCCACGTACCGCCTCTTCCAGATTCAGCTCCAGGGTGTAACGCAGATCGCTGCCGCGCTGCGCGCCGCCACGGGAACCACCGCGACCACCACCAAAGAAATCACTGAATACATCGCCGAAGATATCGGAGAAATTCTGACCACCAAAACCGGCACCGCCACCACCCATGCTCGGATCGACACCGGCATGACCGTACTGGTCATAAGCTGCACGCTTACTGGAATCGGACAGCACTTCGTAGGCCTCGTTGGCCTCTTTAAACATATCTTCCGACGCTTTGTCGCCGGGATTACGATCCGGGTGGTGCTTCATCGCCAGGCGACGATAAGCCTTTTTCAGCTCCGCCTCGCTGGTACCACGCTCCACACCCAATATTTCGTAATAGTCACGCTTTGCCATAAGTCTTTGCACTCTTAAGGACGTCCGGCAAACCCTCCTGAGCTCTGCCAAACTCGCTGAGCCCCAATACAGGCCCGGACCCAACTCACGTCAATTCAACGATCCTGGTCTTGGATAGCCAACCCGGTTACAGGCCGACAATTGCGATCATCACAGTCGAAAAGCAGGAGCTTCTCCGACCCGACCGCCTGCGCACAAACGAAGCTTGTACGCCATCATAAATTCGCTGACGCCAGACACGCCAACGCGGGAGCAAGCTCCCGCGCGGCGACATCCTACCAGTCACCGCCTTAAGGCAGTCAACCGGCCGACCAACAAGCCATTACTTGTGGTCTTTTACTTCTTCGAACTCGGCGTCGACAACGTCGTCGGCTTTTTCAGCAGACTCGGCGTGAGGCGCCGCGCCTTCTGCAGGCTGAGCCTGTTCGGCGTACATCTTCTGGGCAACCGGAGCCGAAACTTTCGACAGCTCTTCGACCTTGGCTTCGATGGCAGCCTTGTCGTCGCCTTTGATGGCAGCTTCCAGGGCAACTACAGCAGCCTCGATAGCGGTCTTCTCTTCGGCGGTCACTTTGTCACCGGCGTCAGCCACCATCTTGCGAGTCGAGTGCACCAGCGCATCACCCTGGTTACGGGCAGTGGCCAGCTCTTCGAACTTGCGGTCTTCGTCAGCGTTGGTTTCAGCATCACGAATCATCTGCTGAATCTCTTCCTCGGACAGACCGGAGTTGGCCTTGATCACGATGGACTGGGTCTTGCCGGTGGCCTTGTCTTTGGCACCTACGTGCAGAATGCCGTTGGCGTCGATGTCAAAGGTCACTTCGATTTGTGGCACGCCACGTGGAGCTGGTGGGATCTCAGCCAGGTCGAACTTGCCCAAGGACTTGTTCTGACCGGCTTGCTTACGCTCACCTTGCAGCACGTGAATGGTTACAGCGCCCTGGTTGTCATCGGCAGTCGAGAACACTTGCGATTTCTTGGTAGGAATCGTGGTGTTTTTCTCGATCAGCGCGGTCATCACGCCACCCATGGTTTCGATACCGAGGGTCAGCGGGCTAACGTCCAGCAGCAGAACGTCTTTCACGTCACCTGCCAGAACCGCGCCCTGGATAGCAGCGCCCATGGCAACTGCCTCATCCGGGTTAACGTCTTTGCGTGCTTCTTTACCGAAGAACTCGGTCACCAACTTCTGAACCAGTGGCATACGGGTCTGACCGCCGACCAGGATCACATCGTTGATCGCGCCAACGTCGATACCGGAGTCTTTCAGAGCGATGCGGCAAGGCTCGATGGTGCGCTGAACCAGATCTTCAACCAGAGCTTCCAACTTGGCGCGAGAAATTTTCACGTTCAAGTGCTTAGGACCAGTGGCGTCTGCAGTGATGTACGGCAGGTTCACATCGGTCTGCAAGCTGGAGGACAGCTCGATCTTGGCTTTCTCAGCAGCTTCTTTCAGGCGCTGCATCGCCAGCGGGTCACCCTTGAGGTTCATGCCGCTTTCTTTCTTGAACTCTTCCACGAGGTAGTCGATCAGACGAATATCGAAGTCTTCACCACCCAGGAAGGTGTCACCGTTGGTAGCCAGCACTTCGAACTGGTGCTCGCCGTCCACTTCAGCAATCTCGATCACGGAAACGTCGAAAGTACCGCCGCCCAGGTCATAAACGATCACGGTGTGATCGCCCTTGGCCTTGTCCATGCCGTAAGCCAGAGCAGCCGCGGTTGGCTCGTTGATGATACGTTTCACGTCCAAACCAGCAATGCGGCCGGCGTCCTTGGTCGCTTGGCGCTGGCTGTCGTTGAAGTAGGCCGGAACGGTGATCACCGCTTCAGTCACTGGCTCGCCGAGGTAGTCTTCGGCGGTCTTCTTCATCTTCTTCAGAATTTCAGCCGAGATTTGTGGCGGCGACATTTTCTGGCCGTTCACTTCTACCCAGGCGTCGCTGTTGTCAGCCTTGACGATCTTGTAAGGGACCATCTGGATATCTTTCTGCACAACTTCTTCGTCAAAACGACGACCGATCAGACGCTTTACCGCGTACAGGGTGTTGTGCGGGTTGGTGACAGCCTGACGCTTGGCCGACTGACCTACCAGAATCTCGCCATCGTTGGCGTACGCAATGATCGACGGGGTGGTACGAGTGCCTTCGGCGTTTTCGATGACTTTTACGTTGCCGTTTTCAAGAATGGAGACGCACGAGTTGGTGGTCCCCAAGTCAATACCGATAATCTTGCCCATGTTAACTCTCCCGAAACTTTGGATTTGGATGCCGCAGTTGTGGTGGCAAACTGCGGTAGCACTTAAACGCTTGACTGATAAATGGGGGCTCTACAGCCGTTTTCAAGCCTTTTCGTCAATCGAAGGCGAAACCGGTGCAGGAACCTTGCTGACCACGACCATGGCCGGGCGCAGCAGGCGACCATTGAGCTGGTAGCCCTTCTGGAACACCTTAAGAACACTATTCGGCTCCACATCCGCGCTTTCCTGCATGGCCATGGCCTGATGCTGTTCAGCGTTGAAGGGTTCACCGTGAGGATCAATGCTTTCCAATTGATAACGCTTGAGCGTGTCGTGGAACATCTTCAAGGTCAGCTCGATACCTTCACGCATCGGACGGATGCTCTCGTCATCCGGATTGGACAACTCCAGACCACGCTCCAGGCTATCGATCACCGGCAACAGGTCACCGGCAAACTTCTCGAGAGCAAACTTGTGAGCCTTTTCTACATCCTGCTCGGCGCGACGGCGGACGTTCTGCAGATCAGCCGCAACACGCAAAGCCTGATCCTGCGCACCAGCCAGTTGCTCTTCGAGCACTTGTACACGAGCCACCAGGTCTTCACCCGAAGCGTCGGGAGCCTGATTGGCGTCTAGATTTTGCGTATCCAGCGTCTGTTCGTCAGCCATGAAATTCTCCTTTCAATAACGTCTGTGAGCCAGGCTCACTCTTCTGTCCAGCTATATGGGGTCGCATTTTCACGGTTCAAGTCCGAAGCCGCCGCAAAAGTCATTCCGACCCAAGAAAACCTGCCCACGGCCATTCCCGAACGCACTAAACAATCAAAATGACCAAGCCAATCGAGCTAAGGGAAAGCATTGTCAGCCCGAAACAAAACACTGTATAAATAACCAGACATTCAGTTTGGGAGCGGCCTTAATGCTGGTGCACCTGTCCGTACACAATTACGCCATCGTCGAACACCTGGATCTGGAACTGGATCGAGGGATGAGCGTTATTACCGGTGAGACCGGCGCCGGCAAGTCGATCATGCTCGACGCGCTCGGCCTGACCCTGGGCGATCGCGCCGACAGCGGCGTGGTACGGCCAGGAGCCGACAAGGCCGACATCCTCGCCACATTCGATCTGGCGGATATTCCGGAAGCTCGTGCCTGGCTGGCCGAGCGCGACCTGGACAACGACGGCCCCTGCATCCTGCGCCGGGTCATCACTACCGAAGGTCGCTCGCGCGGTTATATCAACGGTACGCCCTGCCCGCTTGGAGACCTCAAAGCACTGGGTGAACTACTGATCGATATCCACAGCCAGCACGAGCACCAGTCACTGCTGAAGACCGATACCCATCGGCGCCTGCTGGATGAGTATGCCGGCGCCACCGATCTTGCCCGCCAGGTACAGCTAGCCGCCCAACGCTGGCGCCAGACCCGCCTGGAACTCGAGCGCTTGTCCAATTCCGGCGATGAGCAGAGGGCCAGGCATCAGTTGCTCAGCTATCAGTTGGAGGAACTGGAAAACCTCGGACTGGGGGAAAACGAACTTGAGGAGCTGGAGCAGGAACACAAGAACCTGACCAATGCCGAGGCCTTGCTGGGCATCTGCCGCCAAGTGGTGGAGCAATGCAGTGAAAGTGATTCAGGCAATGTCCTCAACGCCCTGACCGTCAGCCTCAACCGTCTATCCAGTATCGGCAACTCATCGGGCTCGCTGGGCGAAGCCACCAATCTACTGGCCAGCGCGCAAATCCAGGTGGAGGAAGCGGTCGGCGAATTGAACCGCTTCCTTGATCACTTTGACGCCGACCCGGCACGCCTGCAGCAACTCGAAGAGCGCCTGGACTCCATCTACACGCTGGCGCGCAAACATCGCATCCAACCCTTCGAACTGGCTGCAATGCAGCAAACCCTGCTGGACGAGATCGAGAGCCTGGACGCCAACGACGAATCCATCGAGCGTCTCGGCGAGGAACTGCAGTCGTTCGCCCGGCATTACCACGAGAAAGCCAAGGACCTGAGCCTACTGCGCCAACAGGCGGCAACTAGCCTGGCCAACCTGGTCGAGCTGGAAATTCAGCGCCTGGGCATGCCTGGTGGCCGTTTCACCATCGAGTTACATGCCAACACCAGCGATGAGTTGCTGCCCAACGGCCTGGAGCAAGTCGAATTACTGGTCAGCGCCAACCCTGGCCAACCCCTCAAGGCCCTGGCCAAAGTTGCCTCGGGTGGCGAACTGTCACGTATCAGCCTGGCGATCCAGGTCATCACCGCACAGACCTCTAGGGTTCCAACCCTGGTATTCGACGAAGTCGATGTAGGGATTGGCGGCCCTACCGCGGAGATCGTCGGCCAACTGTTGCGCCGCCTGGGAGAGCGCGGCCAAGTACTGACCGTCACTCACCTGCCCCAAGTCGCCGCCCAGGGACACCAGCACCTGTTCGTGCACAAGGTGCGCGGCAGCAATGCGACACATACCGCGGTTTCCAAGCTGGGCAAGAACGAAAGAGTCGAGGAAGTTGCCCGAATGCTCGGCGGTATCGACTTGACCAAGGAGTCGCTGGCCCACGCCAAAAAAATGGTGGTGACCACCAAGGCCTGAATCTTGAGCGCTTCTTTTATATAGAAAACACGAAGGCGACCCTGAGGTCGCCTTCGATCGTTTCACGACCAGGAAAGTCGCGTGAGAGGCTTACTTCTTCTTGCGCACATACAGTACAAGATTGTGATCCACCAACTCGAAACCGTGCTTTTCGACAATCGCCTTCTGAAGCTTTTCGATTTCTTCGTCGAAGAACTCGATCACTTCACCAGACTCCACGTTGACCATATGGTCGTGGTGACCGCCATCCGCCAGCTCGAATACCGCGTGACCGCCATCAAAGTTATGGCGCACCACTAAACCGGCAGCCTCGAATTGAGTCAGTACACGGTAAACCGTGGCCAGACCCACATCCTCGCCAGCTTCCATCAGCGCCTTGTAAACATCTTCAGCGCTCATGTGCCGCTGCTCAGTGGAATCGAGCATTTGTAGAATTTTGACCCGTGGCAGAGTCACTTTAAGGCCGGCTTTACGTAGTTCGCTATTTTCAACCATGGTCAGCTTTCTCGCCGATGCTGCTTCGCAGCTTCTCTTAATGCGGGTATGATCGGGGTTTACGTTGTCCCAGCCAAGATAGTGGAAGTCGCCCACCGATGCAAAACACCAAGCTCTTGCTAACCAGTTTCACCTTCGTGGGACTGCTCGCACTCGCCGGTTGTTCATTCCCCGGGGTTTACAAAATCGACATCCAGCAGGGCAATGTCGTCACGCAGGACATGATAGACCAGTTGCGTCCGGGAATGACCCGACGACAAGTAAGGTTTATCATGGGCAACCCCCTGTTGACCGACACGTTCCACGCCGATCGCTGGGATTATCTGTACAGCCTGCAACCTGGTGGCGGTGAACGCCAACAGGAACGCGTCAGCGTGATCTTCAACGGCAACGACCAATTGGTCAGCCTGGCCGGCGACTTCATGCCGGGTGTAAGTCGCGACGAAGCCTTGCTAGGCAAGGACAGCGCCAACACCGTCACCGCGCCTGCCCAGAACGTCGAAAAACCAAAAGCCGAGAAGCCAGCCAAACCAGGCTCTCTGCTCGACCAGATTCAGAAGGATGTGGACGGCGTCAAAACCGTTCCGGTACCAACACCTGAACCACTGGACACTTCGCCAGAATAATTTCTGCCGACATAAAAAAGCCCGGGCATGCCCGGGCTTTTTATTGTTTGTCACAAAAAATCACTGTTCTCGCTTACGCGCCTCAGCAGCCTTAAGTGCCCGCAAACGTCGTACCTCTTTTGGATCAGCCAACAGCGGACGATAGATTTCGATCCGATCCCCCGCCTGAATCACATGCCGCTCAGGATCAATGATCTGCTTGCCGAAGATCCCTACCGGACAACTCGCCAGATCCAACTCCGGGAACTGCTCCTCTATAGAAGAAGCCAGCAACGCCGTGCGCAGAGTCACACCATCAGGCACATCCACCTTGAGCAGCAACTGACGATCAACCGCAGCGTAAACCACTTCGATCGTTATCAGGGACTCAGCCATGCAGTTGCTTGGCCCTCTGGCAGAATGCGTCCATCAGGGTATTCGCCGCCTGATTGAACAGCGGCCCCAATGTGGCACGCACCAAAGGCCCAGCGTAATCGAAGGACAGATCAAGACTGATCTTGCAGGCCTTCTCCCCCAATGGCTTGAACACCCACACACCGTGCAATTGATTGAACGGCCCCTCCTCCAGATTCATCTCGATCGAATGCCCTGGCACCAGGATATTGCGGGTAACAAAACGCTGGCTCATTCCACCCTTGGCCACTGCCAGGCTCGCGCGCATCTGCTCTTCGCTGCTTTCCAGCACCTGCGCAGAAGAACACCAAGGAAGAAACTCCGGATACCGGGCCACATCGTTGACCAGGTCATAGAGGAACTGCGCCGGATAGGGCAGAAGGGCCGAGCGTTGAATATGGGTCGTCATGTGAGCTTTATTTCCACAACTGGGCGGCAAACACCACAAGAATGCCGACGGGCGCCACATAGCGCATCAAAAACATGGTCAGGGCGAATATCAGCGGACGACGCAACGACAGCTCATCACGAACCGCCTCACGGCCCATCACCCAACCTGCAAATACCACGAAGCACAAACCGCCAAGAGGCAACATGATCCGCGAGGTGAAAAAGTCGATCACACCAAAGAAATCCAGACCGCCCGCCGCGCCCCACTGGTAGAGGTGGAAAACGCCGCCATCGCTCACGAAAAACTTGGCCTGCTGCCAGATATTGAAGGAAAAAACCGTTCCCAACCCCACGAACCAGCAACTGAATGCCAGCCAGAAAGTTACCCAGCCGCGGCGGATTTTAGTCCTCTCGACGAGATAAGCCACCATCGGTTCCAACAGCGAGATAGCCGAGCTCCATGCAGCAATCGCCACCAGGATAAAGAACACTACGCCCATAAGCTGGCCGAACGCCATATTCCCGAAGGCAAACGGCAGGCTGATAAACATCAGCCCCGGCCCTTCGCTGGGACTCAAGCCTGCCGCAAACACAATAGGAAACAACGCCATCCCCGCCACCAGGGACACGAAGGTATCCAGCAGTGCTACCGCCACCACCGTACCGGACAGAGATGCGTGCTTGGGCATATAAGCGCCGTAGATCATGATCGAGCCGACACCCACGCTAAGGGAAAAGAACGCATGCCCCATGGCCGGCAACAACCCATCCAGCAATTGCTCCTGGCTGAAATCGAACATGAAGTGCAGCCCCTGCACGAAGTGGCCGGTGGTCATGCTGTATCCCAGCAGCACCAGCAACATCACGAACAGCAGTGGCATCATGATCCGCAGGCTGCGCTCAAGCCCGGCGACCACACCCTTGGCAATTACCAGTGCCGACAACAGCATGAATAGCGTGTGCCATAGAGTCAGGCGCCAGGGATCTGAAGTCACCGCAGAAAAGTAAGCCCCTACCTGATCCGCCGAGACACCCTGAAAGTCGCCCCGCCCCATATCGATGATGTAGTCCAGGGACCAGCCACCCACCACGCTATAGAAGGAGAGAATCAGCAGCGCCGTGATCATTCCGGCAAAGGCACCCCAGGACCACTTGGCCGAATGCCCAGCCTCCAGTGCCAGCACCTTCAAGGCATTCGCCGGACTTTGCCGCGCACGCCGTCCGATCAGGGTTTCTGCCAGCATCACCGGCAACCCGATCAGCGCAATGCACGCCAGAAACACCAGGACAAAGGCACCACCACCATAGACGCCGACCATGTAGGGGAATTTCCAGATGCTCCCCAGGCCCACGGCCGAACCAGTTGCAGCGAGTATAAAGACCCAGCGGCTTGCCCAGCCGCCGTGGACAGAGACCCTGTCTGTCGACATCGTTAACACGCCCAACCGAAAAAAAAGAGCGCGCATTGTCCGGGATTCAATCAACCTGCTCAAGCACGCTGCTTCACCGTAGCCGACGCGCTCGCAACTCCCTATAATGCCGCCCCTATGGCTAAACAGAAGAAACACCCAACAGGGACCATCGCGCAAAATAAAAAGGCGCGGCACGATTACTTCATCGAACATCGGTTCGAGGCTGGCATGGTCCTGGCCGGCTGGGAAGTAAAGAGTCTGCGTGCAGGCAAGGCACAACTGGTCGACAGTTATGTGCTGCTCAAGGACGGCGAAGCCTGGTTGCTCGGCAGCCACTTCACGCCACTGACCACCGCCAGCACCCACGTCATCGCCGACCCGACGCGCTCGCGCAAGCTGCTGCTCAACCAGCGTGAGCTGGAGAAGCTGTTTGCCGCCGTGCAGCAGAAGGGTTACGCCTGCGTGTGCCTTTCGCTCTACTGGAGCAAGCACCTGATCAAGTGTGAAATCGCACTGGGCAAGGGCAAGAAGGAATACGACAAGCGTCATACCGAACGCGAGCGCGATTCCGATCGCGAGCTGCAGCGTGCGGTGCGAACCAAGGGCAAGGAAGACTGATCTTCCTGCCTTGAGGTCGCTTTCGCCGGCAAACCGGCTCCTACAACACCCAAGTAGGAGCCGGCTTGCCGGCGATTTGCATTACATACCCTTGCGCCGTTCGGCCCGGGCCACTCGCTGCACTTCCTGACGCACTTCTTCGAGCACTTCCTGCACATAGAGAATGTGCCGGCTGGAGATTTCCCGCGCCTCTTCGGCTCGTCCTTCGATGATCGCCTGGTACAGGTCGCGGTGCTGGCTGATCAGCATGTCGCGGGTTTCCGTGCGCTGCTTGTACATGCCGCCGATGTTGGTCACCACGTTGCGCTTGAGCAGGTCGAACAGCCCGCGAATGGTGTGCAGCAGCACAGCGTTGTGGCTGGCCTCGGCAATCGCCAGGTGAAACTTGGCATCCGCTGCACCCTCTTCACTGCGGCTGGCATCGTCCGAGCGGGAGTAGCAGTCCTGCAGTTCCTCGAAGGCTTGAGTCAACCGCTCACGGTCCACCGCCGTCGCCCGCAACGCCGCGTAATAAGCGCAAGACGCCTCCAGGGTATGGCGGAACTCCAGCAGATCGCGCTGGGCATCGGTGTTGTTTTCCAACAGGTGCAGCAACGGATCACTGAAAGTCGAGCCCAGGGACTCCACCACATAGTTGCCACCGCCCTGGCGGCTGATCAGCAGCCCCTTGGCCGTGAGTTTCTGGATCGCCTCGCGCAATGAGGGCCGGGAGACACCAAATTGCTCGGCCAAGGCGCGCTCAGCGGGCAGCCGTTCGCCGGCCGTCAAAGTGCCTTCGAGAATCATCCCTTCCAGACGCTCGACGATATCGTCGGACAAACGGCGCTGGCGTATCTGATCAAACCCCATAACTCACTCTCCACCCTCCCGACCCTTCGCCGGGGGGCTCTATTCTGGCCTATTCACCGCGCGCCAACACCTAGCAGAACGCGGCCATTTGCACCGATCAGATGCCCGCGCCATAGCGCATTCGACAAAAGTTTTAGGGCGGCAAATTGACACACCGAGCACAAGGCTTTTACCCTAGCCAACAGTGATTGTAAATTGGTCTTACCAATTAACCAATACGCTAGCAGTGCCTGACCAACAACAATTAGGGGCCACCCCATTATGCAAACCTGGCAACAGCTCTATAGCCCGCTTGGCAGCCTCGGCTTGTCCGCCCTCGCCGCCGTCATTCCGATCGTGTTCTTCTTCCTGGCTCTGGCCGTGTTCCGCCTCAAAGGACACGTCGCCGGGAGTATCACCCTGGCCTTGTCGATCCTGGTGGCGATCTTCGCCTTCCAGATGCCCGTCGACATGGCCTTCGCTGCCGCTGGCTATGGATTTGCCTACGGTCTGTGGCCCATCGCCTGGATCATTGTCGCCGCCGTTTTCCTCTACAAGCTGACCGTGAAGAGCGGCCAGTTCGAAATCATCCGCAGCTCGGTGCTGTCGATCACCGACGACCAACGCCTGCAGGTGCTGCTGATCGGCTTCTGCTTCGGCGCCTTCCTCGAAGGTGCGGCAGGCTTTGGCGCACCGGTGGCGATCACCGCCGCCCTGCTGGTGGGCCTGGGCTTCAACCCGCTGTACGCCGCCGGCCTGTGCCTGATCGCCAACACCGCGCCGGTGGCCTTCGGCGCCCTGGGGATTCCGATCATCGTCGCCGGCCAGGTAACCGGCATCGACGCCTTCAAGATCGGCGCCATGACCGGCCGCCAGCTGCCGCTGCTGTCGCTGTTCGTGCCGTTCTGGCTGGTGTTCATGATGGACGGCATGCGCGGTGTCAAAGAAACCTGGCCAGCCGCGCTGGTAGCCGGCCTGAGCTTCGCCGTCACCCAGTACTTCACCTCGAACTTCATCGGCCCGGAACTGCCGGACATCACCTCGGCCCTGGCCAGCCTGATCTCCCTGACTCTGTTCCTGAAGATCTGGCAGCCCAAGCGCACCGCCGGTGCGCAGATTGCCGGTGCCACCTCCGGCGTCGCCATCACCGCCAGCGCCGGGGGCTTCGGCCAGCCACGCCAGACCCAGGCCTCGCCCTACAGCCTGGGCCAGATCTTCAAGGCCTGGTCGCCGTTCCTGATCCTCACCGTGCTGGTGACCATCTGGACCCTCAAGCCCTTCAAGGCAATGTTCGCCGCCGGCGGCTCGATGTACGCCTGGGTATTCAACTTCGCCATCCCGCATCTGGATCAGATGGTGATCAAGATGGCGCCGATCGTCACCACCCCGACCGCCATCCCGGCGGTGTTCAAGCTCGACCCGATCTCGGCCACTGGCACGGCGATTTTCTTCTCCGCGCTGATCTCCATGCTGGTGCTGAAGATCAATGTCAAAACTGGTCTTACCACTTTAAAAGAGACCTTCTACGAGCTGCGCTGGCCGATCCTGTCCATCGGCATGGTGCTGGCGTTCGCCTTCGTCACCAACTACTCGGGCATGTCTTCGACCATGGCTCTGGTACTGGCGGCCACTGGTGCAGCGTTCCCGTTCTTCTCGCCGTTCCTGGGCTGGCTCGGAGTGTTCCTCACCGGTTCCGATACCTCGTCCAACGCCCTGTTCAGCTCGCTGCAGGCCACCACCGCGCACCAGATCGGGGTCAATGACACCTTGCTGGTCGCGGCCAACACCAGCGGCGGCGTGACCGGCAAGATGATCTCGCCGCAATCGATCGCCGTGGCCTGCGCCGCCACCGGCCTGGTGGGCAAGGAATCGGACCTGTTCCGCTTCACCCTCAAGCACAGTCTGTTCTTTGCCACTATTGTCGGTCTGATCACCCTGGCCCAGGCCTACTGGTTCACCGGCATGCTGGTGCACTAAGCAACACCCGCGACACCGATGGAACCGACGCCGCCCTCACCCGCGGCGTCAGTCATTCACCACCCGGTCTGCAAGGCTGCTGAAAGCTTGCTGGTTTATCTTTCAGCCGCCTCGACGGACGAATAACCGGGACCACCCGGAGACACGCCTGATGAGCGAGCTTTTCTACAACGCCGTGCCCAATGCGACCCGTGTCGCACCGCCGCTGGCCGAACCCCGGCAGTACCCCAGCGCGAAGCCGTCGCGGGTCTACCTGTTCGGCACCTGCGTGGTCGACCTGTTCTATCCCGAAGCCGGGATGGATGCGATTCACCTGCTGGAGCGCGAAGGCATTCGCGTGGACTACCCGCAAGGGCAAAGCTGCTGCGGACAACCGGCCTACACCTCGGGTTACACCGAGCAGGCGCGCACCGTGGCCCGCTCGCAACTGGCGCTGTTTGCCGGCGACTATCCGGTGGTGGTGCCGTCGGGTTCCTGCGCAGGCATGCTGCGCGAGCATTACGCGGACTTGTTCAAGGACGAGCCCGAAACGCTGCAACAGGTGCAGGCCCTGGCCGCCCGCACCTACGAGCTGGCCGAGTTCCTGCTGCACGTGTGCAAGGTGCAGCTCAAGGACAGCGGCGCGCCGGTCAAGGTGGCGCTGCACACCTCCTGCTCGGCACGTCGGGAAATGAACACCCACCTGCACGGCCGTGAGCTGCTGTCACAGCTGAGCAACGTGGAACGGGTAGAACACAGCCACGAAAGCGAATGCTGTGGCTTTGGCGGGACTTTCAGCGTCCGAATGCCGGACATCTCCGGCGCCATGGTCGCGGACAAGACCCGTGCGCTGAAGGAATCCGGCGCGCACCAGGTACTGAGTGCCGACTGCGGCTGCCTGATGAACATCAACGGCGCCCTGGAGAAACAGCAAGAGGCATTGCGCGGCCAGCACCTGGCGAGCTTCCTCTGGCAACGGACTGGAGGTGCGCAATGAGCACCCCAGAGCTGATTCCGACCACCACGGTGGCGGACGATTTTCGCACCCGGGCCCACCAGGCCCTGGGTGACAAGCAACTGCGAAACAACTTTCGCAGCGCCATGGATTCACTCATGGCCAAGCGTGCGGCTTCGTTCAGCGATGCCCACGAAAGAGAACACCTGCGCGCCCTGGGCAACGCGATTCGCGCCCGGGCGTTGTCCAAGCTGCCCGACTTGCTCGAGCGCCTGGAACAGAACCTGACCCGCAACGGTGTGACAGTGCACTGGGCGGAAACGGTGGACGAGGCCAATGGCATCGTCCTCTCGATCATCCGCGCTCACGAGGCGCGGCAAGTGATCAAGGGCAAATCGATGGTCAGCGAAGAGATGGAAATGAACCATGTCCTCGCTGAACAAGGCATTGAATGCCTTGAGTCGGACATGGGCGAGTTCATCGTCCAGCTCGACCACGAGAAGCCTTCACACATCATTATGCCGGCGATCCACAAGAATGCCGGTCAGGTCGCGTCCTTGTTCCACGACAAACTCGGCGTGGAGTACACCAAGGACGTTGACCAACTCATTCAGATCGGTCGCAAGGTCTTGCGGCAGAAATTCTTCGAAGCCGACATCGGCGTCTCCGGCGTCAACTTCGCCGTGGCCGAGACCGGCACCCTGCTGCTGGTGGAAAACGAAGGCAACGGGCGCATGTCCACCACCGTGCCGCCGGTGCACATCGCCGTCACCGGGATCGAGAAAGTCGTCGAGAACCTGCGGGACGTGGTCCCCTTGCTGTCGCTGCTGACCCGCTCAGCCCTGGGCCAGCCCATCACCACCTACGTCAACATGATCTCCGGCCCGCGCAAGGAACATGAGTTGGACGGCCCTCGGGAGGTGCACCTGGTGCTGCTGGACAACGGCCGCAGCCAGGCCTTTGCCGACAGCGAGCTGCGCCAGACCCTGAACTGCATCCGCTGCGGTGCCTGCATGAACCACTGCCCGGTCTACACCCGGGTCGGCGGCCACACCTACGGCGAGGTTTACCCGGGGCCGATCGGCAAGATCATCACCCCGCACATGGTCGGCCTGGCCAAGGTGCCGGATCACCCCAGCGCCTCCTCGCTGTGCGGCGCTTGCGGCGAAGTGTGCCCGGTGAAGATCCCGATCCCGGCGCTGCTGCGACGCCTGCGGGAAGAGAACGTCAAGGCCCCGGACAGCCCTCATCAGGTGATGCGCGGCCAAGGCAGCAAGTATTCGCGCAAGGAGCGTTTCATCTGGAACGCCTGGGCCCGGCTCAACAGCTCGCCGACCCTGTATCGCCTGTTCACCCTGGCGGCCACCCGGCTGCGCGCCCTCACCCCGAGCAAGATCGGCCCCTGGACGCAGAACCACAGCGCGCCGAAACCCGCCGCCCGGTCGCTGCATGACCTGGCCCGTGAGCACCTGGACAAGCAGGGAGACCGCTGATGAGCGCCAAACACAAGATCCTCGCCAAGCTGCGCAACAGCCTGACCGGCACCACGCCGATTGTGGATAACTTCGACGAGGCGCTGGTCACCGAGCCTTACACCTACAGCGCGGAGCAACGCATCCCACAGCTGCGCAAACAGATGGAAGCGGTGCACACCGAAATCCACCTGAGCACCGCCGCCGACTGGCCAGAGCTGCTGGCCCGCCTGCTGCAGGAGCGCCAGCTGCCCAGCCTGCTGATCGCCCCGAGCACGCCCCACGGCCAGCGCGTCACCCAATACTGGGCCGAGCATCCGCAATTACCGGCGCTCAAGGCCTACGACCGCCCGGTGGAAGAATGGAAAGCCGAGCTGTTCAACGACACCCCGGCCAGCCTCACCAGCACCCTGGGCGCGATCGCCGCCACCGGCAGCCTGATCATGTGGCCAACCCGGGAAGAGCCGCGGCTGATGAGCCTGGTGCCGCCGGTGCATTTCGCCCTGCTCAAGGCCAGCGAGATCCGCGACAACTTCTATCAGGTGCAGCAACAGATGAACTGGGCCGCCGGCATGCCGACCAACGCGCTGCTGGTGTCCGGCCCATCGAAGACCGCTGATATCGAGCAAGTCCTGGCTTACGGCGCCCACGGCCCGAAAGACCTGGTGGTGCTGATCCTGGAGGACCAATGAGCCTACCGGCCGCTTTTCTGCGTGACGCCCAGCAACTGATCCCTCAGGAGCGGCGCTTCGACGACCCGCTCTCGACCCTGGCCTTCGGCACCGATGCCAGCTTCTACCGGCTGATTCCCAAGCTGGTGATCCGTGTCGAATCCGAAGATGAAGTGGTCGCCCTGCTCCAACTGGCCCAGCGTGATCAGGTGCCAGTGACCTTCCGCGCCGCGGGCACCAGCCTTTCCGGGCAGGCCATCAGCGACTCGGTGCTGATCGTTCTTGGGGATAACTGGAACGGCAAGGAGATTCGCCACCAGGGTACGCAGATCCGCCTGCAACCCGGGGTGATCGGCGCCCAGGCCAATGCCTGGCTCGCGCCGTTCGGACGCAAGATCGGCCCCGACCCGGCCTCGATCAACGCCTGCAAGATCGGCGGCATCGTCGCCAACAATGCCAGCGGCATGTGCTGCGGCACCGCGCAGAACACCTATCACACCCTGGCCGGCATCCGCCTGGTACTGGCCGATGGCACCCGCCTGGACACCGAAGATAGCGCCAGCGTCGCCGCCTTCCGCGCCAGCCATGCCCCACTGCTGGAGCGCCTGGCCGAACTGGGCCGCAGCACCCGCGCCAACAGCGAACTGGCAGCGAAGATCCGCCACAAATACCGGCTCAAAAACACCACCGGCCTGTCCCTCAATGCCCTGGTGGATTTCGACGAGCCACTGGACATCCTCAGCCACCTGCTGGTGGGTTCCGAGGGCACCCTGGGCTTTATCAGCGCGGTGACCTACGACACGGTGATCGACCACCCGAACAAGGCCTCGGCGCTGATCGTCTTTCCCGATGTGGACACCTGCTGCAACGCCGTGACCGTGCTCAAGAGCCAGCCGGTGTCGGCGGTGGAACTGCTGGACCGCCGTAGCCTGCGCTCAGTGCAGGACAAGCCCGGCATGCCGGCCTTCGTCCAGCAACTCTCGGCCAATGCCTGCGCGCTGCTGATCGAATCCCGCGCCGCCTCCTCGTCGCTGCTGCACGAACAACTGGCGCAGATCATGAATTCCCTGGCCGCCTTCCCGGTGGAAAAGCAGGTGGATTTCAGCGAAGACCCGCAGGAAAACGCCAAGCTCTGGGCGATCCGCAAGGACACCTTCCCGGCGGTGGGCGCGGTGCGCAAGACCGGCACCACGGTGATCATCGAAGACGTGACCTTCCCCGTGGAACAGCTGGCCATCGGCGTCAATCGCCTGATCGAGCTGTTCGACAAGCACCACTACGACGAAGCGATCCTGTTCGGCCACGCCCTGGAGGGCAACCTGCACTTCGTCTTCACCCAGGGCTTCAACAGCAGCGAGGAAGTGAATCGCTACCAGGCGTTCATGGACGATGTGGCGCAACTGGTGGCGGTGGAGTTCGGCGGCTCGCTGAAGGCCGAGCACGGCACCGGGCGTAACATGGCGCCCTTCGTCGAGCTGGAGTGGGGCAGCGATGCCTACCAGTTGATGTGGCAGCTCAAGCGCCTGCTGGACCCCAACGCCATCCTCAACCCGGACGTGGTACTCAGCGAAGACCCGCAGATCCACCTCAAGCACCTCAAGCCGCTGCCGGCGGCCGACGAGATTGTGGATAAGTGCATCGAGTGCGGTTTCTGCGAGCCGGTGTGTCCGTCCAAGGGGCTGACCCTGAGCCCGCGCCAGCGCATCGTCATCTGGCGTGATATCCAGGCGCGCAAACGCGCCGGCATCGACACCACTGAACTGGAGGCGGCCTATCAGTACCAGGGCGTCGACACCTGCGCCGCCACCGGCCTGTGCGCCCAGCGCTGCCCGGTGGGCATCAACACCGGCGAGCTGGTGAAAAAACTGCGCAGTGAACACGCCACCCACAACGGCACCGCCGACTGGCTCGGCTCGCACTTCGCCAGCACCTTGCAGGGCGCGCGCTTCACCCTGCACGTGGCCAACGGCGCGCGCATGCTCCTGGGGGCGCCACGCCTGAGCAAGCTGTCGGCGACCCTGACGCGCCTGTCCAAGGGCCAGGTGCCGCAGTGGAACAACGCCATGCCGCAACCGGAAAAGGCCATTCGCTTCAGCCCGGCGGTGAGCGATTCGCGTCCGCGGGTGGTGTACCTGGCAGCCTGTGTGTCCCGGGTCATGGGGCCTGCAGCGGGGGACAAGGAACAATCGTCGCTCTACGAAAAAACCCGCGGCCTGCTGGAAAAGGCCGGCTACCAGGTGGTGCTGCCGGACAACCTGGACAACCTCTGCTGCGGCCAGCCGTTCGCCTCCAAGGGCTACGCGACCCAGGCCGAGGACAAGCGCCAGGAACTGATCGGCGCCCTGCTCCACGCCAGCCGTGGCGGCCTCGACCCGATCTACTGCGACACCAGCCCCTGCACCCTGCGCCTGGTGCAGGACCTGGGGGATGTGCGCCTGGACCTCTACGATCCGGTGCGCTTCATCCGCAGCCACCTGCTGGAACGCCTGGAGTTCACTCCGCAGGAAGCGCCGATCGCGGTGCACGTCACCTGCAGCACCCAGCACCTGGGCGAAAGCCAGGCGCTGATCGAACTGGCCCGGCGTTGCAGCAACAACGTGGTGATTCCCGAAGGCATCCACTGCTGTGGTTTCGCCGGCGACAAGGGCTTCACCACCCCGGAGCTCAATGCCCACTCCCTGCGCAGCCTCAAGGATGCGGTGCAGTATTGCAGCGAAGGCATCTCCACCAGCCGCACCTGTGAAGTCGGCCTCAGCCAGCATGGCGGGATCGACTATCACGGGCTGGTCTACCTGGTGGACCGGGTCACCCGGGCCAAGGTGGCCTGACCTCAGGGGCGGCACAACAAGGGGCGGTTTCGCCCCTTTTTTGTGCCTGCTTAAACGCGATAACGGCGGCAGCGTTTCATCGCAAAAAAAACCGAACCCCAGCACCCGGCCAGGGTCCATCTTCTAGGCCCGCACCCAAAGGGCTTCGCCCCACTCGGCCGCCCGTCCTGTTGACCGGCAGCACCGAGCCCCTGCAATCAAGGAGATCACCATGAAGCGTTCCGCACTGGCTGGACTGTTCATTACCGCCGCGATGCTGGCCTCCCCGGTGTTTGCCGCCGGGCAAGAGGACCTGTGCCAGATCAACCTGCAAAAGATCAAGGATGCCAAGGTCAGCACCGAAGCCATGAGCTCGGACCTGAGCAGCGACATCGACGCCAAGGTCCAGCAAGCCACCGCCGAACAGGCCAAGGGCACCGAGCAAGGCACCAAGAACTGCATCTCCCTGACTACCCAAGCCATCCAGCAATTGCAGAACAACACCAAGGGCGATCAGTAGGCCGATGCATTGGGCCAACCTTCGGGTTGGCCTTCTGGCCTCGGTTAGCGTAGACTCCGCCCACCTGTTGGTAATGCACAACAGGTTCGGGGCCGTTTAGGATTCGACGCCGGTTGCGAAACTTTAGGTGCATGCCGAGTTGGTAACAGAACTCGTAAATCCACTGTTGCAACTTCCTATAGTTGCCAATGACGAAACCTACGGGGATTACGCTCTCGCTGCGTAAGCAGCCTTAGCCCTTCCCCCCTGGTACCTTCGGGTCCAGCAATCATCAGGGGATGTCTGTAAACCCAAAATGATTGTCATATAGAACAGAATCGCCGTGCAGTACGTTGTGGACGAAGCGGCTAAAACTTACACAACTCGCCCAAAGCACCCTGCCCGTCGGGTCGCTGAGGGTTAACTCAATAGACACGGCTAAGCATGTAGTACCGACAGCGGAGTACTGGCGGACGGGGGTTCAAATCCCCCCGGCTCCACCACTTCATCATCTAAAGACGTCCACGGACGTCTTTTTTTGTGCCTGAAACCCAGTGAATACTGGGGTTTCAGGGCTGCGGGAGGCTTTCGAGGTTGTTAGAGTTCCAGGCGATTTGGTATTCCCAATGGTATTCCCGGCTACCCGGCGCTAATCTTGGGAATACCAAAAGGTGTCATGGAGTACTTCTCATGTGCGCTCAAACCACCCGCCTCTCCGACCGCCAACTCAAGGCGGTCAAACCGAAAGACAAGGATTACGTCCTCACCGATGGCGACGGGCTCCAGCTGCGAGTCAGGGTCAATCGCTCGATGCAGTGGAATTTCAACTACCGGCATCCAGTAACCAAGAACCGAATCAACATGGCACTCGGCTCCTATCCCGAGGTTTCTCTTGCGCAAGCCAGGAAGAAAACCGTTGAGGCCAGAGAGCTGCTTGCACAGGGCATCGACCCCAAAGCTCAGCGTAATGAACTGCAGGAAGCCAAACGAGCGGAAACGGAACATACGTTCGAGAACGTAGCCACCGCGTGGTTCGAATTGAAGAAGGATTCCGTCACCCCGGCGTATGCCGAAGACATCTGGCGCTCACTCACGCTGCATGTATTTCCGAGCATGAAATCAACGCCGCTATCAGAAGTGAATGCCCCGATGGTCATCAAGCTCCTTCGGCCGATTGAGGCCAAAGGTAGCCTCGAGACCGTGAAGCGGGTAAGCCAGCGCCTTAACGAGATCATGACTTACGGGGTCAATTCCGGAATGATCTTTGCGAACCCTCTCAGCGGCATTCGCGCTGTCTTCAAGAAACCCAAAAAAGAGAATATGGCCGCGCTACCAGCTGATGAGCTTCCCGAGCTCATGATGGAAATCGCGAACGCCAGCATCAAGCGGACGACCCGCTGCCTGATCGAATGGCAGCTGCACACCATGACCCGCCCCTCCGAAGCGGCGACCACCCGATGGGCAGATATCGACTTCGACAAACGCCTCTGGACCATCCCTCCGGAGCGAATGAAAAAGCGTCGTCCGCACACAATCCCGCTGACCGAACATGCACTCTCGTTATTGGAGACGCTTAAGCCCCATAGCGCCCACAGGGAATATGTGTTCCCGTCAGATAGAAACCCCCGCACCCACGCGAATAGCCAAACAGCCAACATGGCGTTGAAACGAATGGGTTTTCAGGACCGCTTGGTCAGCCACGGAATGCGCTCCATGGCCAGCACAATCCTGAATGAGCATGGATGGGATCCGGAGCTGATCGAAGTCGCGCTGGCGCATGTCGATAAAGACGAAGTTCGAAGCGCCTACAACCGGGCGGATTACATCGAACGCCGGCGTCCGATGATGGCCTGGTGGAGTGATCATATCCAGAAGGCAGCCACCGGCAGCCTGTCGGCATCCGCCATCAATCAAACCAGGGACCGTAACGTCGTGCCGATACGCTGAGCCGGCGACAATCCGTGTCGTGCAGCAGGGCGACTGAAGTGGCGACTGTTGCTAAATCTGCCGCATGCCTGCGCTTCTTCGGCCAAGCCCCTGAGTATGGGAAGGCTCCGCATTCCCATACTCAGGGGCTCACGCTTAAAAGCGTCTATCAGACAACCACGAGTTGCGCCTTTCTGCGGCGGATCAGCCCTGCTGTTAATTCATAGTAATAGACGGTCGCTGGTGCTGAGCAACGCAGATAGTGCTCTAAAAACCATCTGGTGTGCTTTTCCTTCCAGGACCACGGGGTCGCACAACTCCAGCGCTCACGAATCGCCTCGTGCATCCTTTCTGCCTGCCTGATATGCCGCTGCCGCGTGGCATGCGCACCTTTGAGCACGGGACTCAGAAACAACGCCATATCGAACTCGGACTTCATCGACGACCTCCGATGTAGGCACTCACCACGTCGATGCGGTTATGCCCCAACTCGTGGCTGATCTGCTGGCGTGCACGCTGATCGAGTGCTCGATCCTCTCGATGACCACGACCGCCATTGATGGGCGCGGAGAAACCGGTCAGTTGCTCATAGCGCTCACAGGCGTAAGCCGCCCGCAGTTCATGAAAGCCTTTCAATCCATGCTCATGCAGGATGTCCCGTGCCGGTCGCACGATTGTCTGTAGGAAATCTTTGTAGCTTTCATCAGGTGTTAACAGATTCCGACTGCCCTTGGGTGAAGCCTCGCTGGCCCTGTCGAGGGCGCCACGAACTTGATCCGTGACCGCAATCCAACGCGGTGCCGATGCGCCTGATCGACCGCCTTTGGTGCCGTCCTGGATATTGATCTTGCCCAGTTGCCGAGCCTCCCGTTGCAGCCGGGGCAAGTCCGCCAAGATCGCTTCACGCAGGCGCATTCCGGTCTCCCGAGCAAGGAGCACAATGGCACTCACCCTCGATTGCTGGCCTCGCTCTGACAACGCCTGTGCGATCAACTCGATCTGGACACGGTCTTGGCCTTGCGGGGCCTCACTACGCACACCTGAGCGCTGCAAGCCAAGCGCCTTGCTCGGACTGGGGATTTTGACGTACTGATCACCGCGCAGCGCGGCCATCGTTCGGTTCACGCTAGACAGGCGGTTCTGCGCTGTGGCGATGCCGACGTTGCCCTGATCAACCTGCTCGCGCAAATGGAAGGCGTACCGCATAAGGATCTCGCGGTCGATCTGTCGCGCGTCATTGAGCCTTGGCCCTTCCTCGGATCGACACCAACGCACGAATGCCTGCCAGCGATCGCTATGGGCTTTGACGGTAGCAAAATGGCCGTCGCCAAACAGATCTTTCAGTGCTTGCGGTCCGGCATAGCTGAGCTGGCGACCGAAGCCAAAATTACGTCCCGCTCGCTTACCGACCCGAGCCATTTTTCTGTTCCTGATCGACTGCAGCGAGATCATGCAAAAGGGCTCGCCAGTGCGCACTTACAATCGCGAACTGAGCCCAATCAGTCGGGCGAAAACACAGCGTGTTGTCGGTGACGTAAAGATGCGCACCCTCCTCTTTCAACCATTGAATAATGGCTGTCGTAGAGGCGATAGCTTTATGGGTGGTGGCGACACTGGCGACAGCGGCGACAACCCTTGTCCTGCCTGGTTTTGAGCGTGGCGACAAAGTGGCGACAGTAGCGGCGACAAATCGCGCTTTGGGCTCCTTTTGACGCTGAGCCAGATGGTTGCGCAGCGCTTCATCAAGATTAAACATGGCGCACCTCGAAGGTGTGGCCATCAGTGATCAACCACTGATGATCAATCAACTCGACCAGCAGCTTGGCGGCATGACGACTGCTCTTGCGGGCAAAGCGGGGACCGTTGCGATTCAATTCACGAATACTGAACCGCTTCCAATCTTTGACCTGTAGCCATCGCAGCAGCCGGTCTGCCTCCTCTTTTACTCGACACACCGGCTCCTGCTCAGTCAGGCGCTGGATCTCGTTGAGGTAGTAGCCGACTAAAGCGGAGGCCCGTTGGATATGGTCGACCTCCACGACGCTGCTCTCCTCCACAACTGCAAGAATGCCGGCGACGCGCAGCAGGTTATCTGCGGCCTTTGATCCGCTGGGCCGCACATTTGCCAGCTCACCAAACTCTCCCAGCTGAGCCTCAATGGCGTCATGCAGATCAATCCAGCGACGGCGAGCTAACGCACTGAGGGTCAGCGTTGAAAGCAACAGAGCACCGTCAGCAGAAAGTGACCACGGCTGATGAAATAGGGCCGAAAGGCGGTGGTGATATCGCTTCAGGGCGGGATCTTTGGACAAGTCGACAGATTGATAGCTACGTTGCCCGGCAAGGCTAGTGGGCCAGGTCATCAGGCAGCGACCAAGGATGCCTTGCCCCTGCAGCAACGGGTCACTGAGTAACTGCATGGCCAAGTACGGTTGCAGCATCAAGTGCAGACTCAAACGCCGGTCATAAGCCCGCAAGCTTTCACCGACCATAGAGCGAGCGCGATCTATCGGGCTGCCATCCCAGAGTGACGACAGGGTAGTGACCGCTTTCAAACGATTATCCCGACTCATGGTGCTGCTCCCGAGGAACTGTCCTCCTTCGTCACAGAACAGACCCATGCTGGGGAGGTCGTGACAGAGCCCCTTGATCAGCGCCTCGATAGTCGGGTCTGTGGTGATCAGCCTAGGGGCCGAGGGCTCCTCCTCTACAAAAGCGCGGTTTGCGGAGTCAGGATCGCCAGGATTAATACGCTGAGCCTGTTTTTGTACGGCACGGTATCGAGCAAGTTGTTCGCGATAGCGTTGCCACTGCTCACGTTCCCATTGCCGTGCAGGCAGTAATGCACATCGATCTGCTGCCGTTTTACGATCACCGGACGCGGCCACCGTAATCAGGTACAGCGACAGAGGGTAATTTCTCCCGTCGAGCTGTAAACCGGCATGACCTTGGGTAGCCAACGCCGACGCAGCCAACACCGATTGCGCGGCCAGCGCCTGGGGCACACCGATGACCTCGGCCATGCGCTCCACCGCAGGCCTAAGAATCCCACCCAGTGCCTGCACCGGATAAGGCTGGGCCACGGGATTCGACTCAATCAGCGGTCGAGGTGGTCGTGGTAGTTCAAGCTTCGGATCTAATTGCTGCATCGGCCCTCTCCTCGTTCATTGCTGGTTGTCCTCACGTAGTCCCGCCACGGCTGTTGAGTGTTATCAGGGATCAAGGCCCCTGCGGCCTGTGAGGTGTTCACTGACGCGGAACGCGCGGCTCCTTACGACCGGGAGCAAGGGCATGAACCCATTAATCTGGCCTCCTTAGACGCATCCGAAGATGCGGGCGGGTGGAGGCCGTGCCGGCTGACGAGTTCGGCACCTAGAGATCTCGGGTGGGAGAAGGCAACAACATCGACACCTGTTGCAGGCCTGACTGTCAGTCAGGTGCAGCCTTTCCATAGACTGCGGCACCGGTGCCTGTGTCGTTGCGGATTGCAACGAATCGGATTTGTCAGGCCGATTGTCACGAGGAGAGTTGCGGCAATGCCTTGTACGACATGGCTTGCAGCAGTAGTACGAGCGCCCGTCTCTTTCCAGGAGAAAGAGACGGGCGCAGTCTGGCGCAGCGAAGTGTGCCGAGAGGTGAGGTTGCTGCAGTGCAGCGAGGAAGGTCCATCGTCTGCCGCAGTGGACAGATCAGTCGAGTAGGCATCCATCACTCTTGGGGAGTGACCGTGCGAGCCGCCGGACGCTAATCGCACTTCGGAAGAACCACCACACAAGTGGCGTAGCCTTAAAGGTTCTGGCTACCTGGGCTGGTGCTGCCAACGACAGCGGTCCGTGCGCCAATTGTTATACCCACGCGAAAAGGCGGTCAAGCATCCCGGCCAAAGTGCGCAAAAAGTGGCGACTGTCGCCACTTTTGTCGCCACGCTCCAGGCCCTGTTCTGCATGGGTTGTCGCCGCTGTCGCCGGTGTCGCCACATCTCTAGCCATGGCCCCACAACAAGATCCGCTCTCACACTGGAGCTGTACTAGACAACCATCGTGAGTCATTTCTGACGGGTAAAAGATGGCGTGACGCTAATCAAATTTGAAATGGGAGGAGGAACGAGGTGACTTCGAAAAAAAGCGAATGAACCCTCCGATCGGCGCGATCAAAGATCGCTGGATCGGAGGGTTTGGCGGGAAAAGCAGATCGGGTAGACTGCTAACGACTTTAAACGACTCTAGTCTTCTAACCGGGTGCCAAAACCATGACAAAACAACAGGACAGGTGTTTTGCACAGCCGAAGGCTATCCATAAGGATGACGCACAGGGAGGTGCGTCATGACCACCGAGCCCTGGGTCACCGCCCTCGACGTTGTCCAACACTTGGGCATCGCCAAAGATACCGTCTACCGCTGACGCGAACGAAAAGGCCTGCCGGCGCACAAAATTGGCCGGCTGTGGAAGTTTCAGCTGTCTGAGGTGGATGACTGGGTGCGCGCCGGTGGGGCGGATGAAGACGCAGAAAACGCGAGCGAACAAGAATAAACAATAAAATTACAGGTGCTGTGTGAGCCAGGAAGGACAACTGCTCGACTTCAAACCCTTGTGGGCTGTAACTGGCAAAACCGCCGATTGGAATGAAATTGCCAAAGACTGCATTGCTTTTGCCAATGCTACTGGCAGCCGCTTACTGCTGGGTATCGAAGACGGCCAAGACGCACCACCGGCCAGTCAGCGCATTCCTTCTAACCTACCCGATATACTGCGACGCAAGCTGGCAAAGCACACCGTGAATGGCGGACAGTACATTGAATTGCGCACCCAGCGAGCCTTGTCGGTGGCTTCTACCACCGATGGTCGTTATTACTTGCGAGTAGCCGATCAAAGCAAACCCGTGACCGGTGATGATGTGATGCGCTTAGCCAGCGAACGTTCTGCTTTGCCCTGGGAAACGCACACCACCCTGAACGTGCCGCGCACCGAAGCAGATGAAACCAAACTCGGCAAGTGGTTACAGGCTCTTCGCATATCTGACCGGGTTAAGGCCTCCGTCAAAGAAAAAACCAACGATGAACTGCTCGATCACTATCAGCTCACGCATGGGACACTGCTGACTAACCTGGGCTTTCTATATCAGCGCATCGGCAGGGAAATTCACCCCAAGCAGGTCAGGCGCGCACTGGAAAGCCTCATCGAGCGCGGTGAAGTCCGCTTTGAAGGCGACAACCGCTGGCGGCGATACTGGGCGATATCATGACCGCGCTATCGAACCTATCGAACCTTATCGACCTTCACTGGGCGATAGAAAATGGGCGATACGCCGGCTCGAGCCCAATGAATCAAAGGGTTCTATCGGCCACGGGCGATAACCACTTGGCGATAGAACCAACCCTTAGCGCGGGTATGGCTTTGGCACCAGACCGAGCCTATCTGCCGGGATTGCGCAAACGACTGACTAACCCCTGCTCATTGGCCCACGGCCAAAACTACAGCACTTCGAAGCTATCGAATTCGAGAAGGAAACACAGGATATGAACAAGCAACAACTGGCCGCCAAAATCTGGGAATCCGCCAACCAGATGCGCTCCAAAATTGAAGCAAACGAATACAAAGACTACATACTCGGCTTTATTTTTTACAAATACCTTAGCGACCAATTAGTGCAGTTTGTCACCAAAGAAGGCATGACCGCAGAAGACATTAAAGCCCTAAGCGAAGAAGACCCTGAAGCCGTCGAATTTATCCAAAGCAATTTGGGTTATTTTATTAGCTACGACAATTTATTTTCAACATGGGTAGACCCTAAATCAGACTTTGACGAATCTAACGTGCGCGATGCGCTCTCAGCCTTTAGCCGCTTAATTTCACCCACTTACAAAAAATTATTTGAAGGAATTTTCACCACGCTGGAAACAGGCCTGAGCAAACTCGGTGAAAGCGCAGGCAAACGCACCAAAGCCATTAGCGACTTACTACACCTGATTAAAAGCATTCCCATGAACAATAACCAAGGTTATGACGTACTGGGTTACATCTACGAATACTTAATTGAAAAATTTGCAGCCAATGCCGGTAAAAAGGCGGGTGAATTTTATACCCCGCACGAAGTCTCGGTACTCATGTCGCACATCATCGCTCACGAGTTAAAATACAAAGACACCCTCGAAATTTACGACCCTACCAGCGGCTCTGGTTCTTTGCTCATCAACATTGGCGAAGCCGTGGCGCAATACGCCAAAAGCAAAGACAACATCACATATTATGCCCAAGAGTTAAAAGCCAACACCTACAACCTAACGCGCATGAACCTAATCATGCGTGGCATTAAAGCCAGCAACATCAAAACCCGCAATGGCGATACTTTAGAAGACGACTGGCCCTACTTTGATGAAAGCGACCCACAAGGCTCCTACAACGCTTTATATGTCGATGCCGTAGTGTCTAACCCGCCTTACTCACAAGGCTGGGATTCCGCCCATAAAGAGAGCGACCCGCGCTACTCGCGTTTTGGCCTGGCCCCAAAAACCAAAGCCGATTTTGCCTTTTTGCTGCACGACCTTTACCACCTAAAGCCCGATGGCATTATGACCATTGTATTGCCCCACGGCGTGTTATTCCGTGGCGGTGAAGAAGGGCAAATTCGCAAGCAGTTAATTGAGAGCGACCACATAGACGCCATTATCGGCCTGCCCGCTAATATCTTTTTTGGCACTGGCATTCCTACCGTTATTTTGGTACTCAAGCAAAAAAGAAAAAATAACGATGTATTGGTGGTCGATGCCTCCAAACACTTTATAAAAGAAGGCAAAAACAACAAGCTGCAAGCAAGCGACATTAAACGCATTGTTGATGCGGTGATTCACCGTGAAAATATCGATAAATTCTCTCAAGTGGTTGAAAAGCAAATCCTGCGTGACAACGGCTACAACCTGAATATTCCCCGCTATGTGGATTCTTCCGCTGCCGCCGAAAGCTGGGATTTACACGCCACCATGTTAGGCGGCATTCCCAACAGCGAAATCGCAAGCCTTAAAAACTACTGGCAAGCCCTGCCACAACTGCACGCAGCCCTGTTCACGCCCAAATCCGCCGCTTACAGTGAATTGGCCATAAAAAAAGAGGCGGTGAATGCCACTATTACCCAGCACCCACAAGTGGCTGCGTTTATTAATACTTACAACCAAGCCTTTAAGGGTTTTGACGATTATTTAAACACTACCCTTATTCAAGGCTGGGCGGCCGTTAACCGCAACCAGCAAGAAGCACAATTAAGTGCCGAGTTATTTGGCCGACTTGCGCCTATTGCGTTAATCGACAAATACCAAGCTTACCAACACCAGAATAACCAGTGGCAAACCATCAGCGCCGATTTGGAAATGATGCAAACCGAGGGCTTTGCCGCGACTAAACAAGTGGATGCCAACATGGTGACCAAGAAGAAAGATGGCAAAGATACCGAGGTACAGGAAGGCTGGAAAGGCCACATAATGCCGTTTGATTTAGTACAACAAACTTACTTAATCGAAGACTTACACGCCTTAGAAAGCCAGGAAACAAAACTAGCAGAGATCACATCTCAAATTGAAGAGATAATTGAATCGTTTACAGAAGAAGAAAAAGACTCACCAATACTCAATGACAAGAATGATGCCTTTGTAAAGCCCGAACTAACCAAAAAGCTTAAAGAAATATATGCGGATGTTGATTCAGAAGAAATCCGTGTGCTTAACCAATATCTTGAATTACTCGACAATAAAGCGAAAAAACCAGAGAAACTTGAGTTCATCGAAAAAAACCAGCAAGTTCAATGGGGCAAAATTGAATCAAGTAAAGACGGTACATTTGCTAAGGCTAAGGCAAATGGTTTTTTACACACTCTGAGAGCTGAGTTTGAATTTGATCAAAAAACTTACGAAGGTAAAGTCGTTAAGGCCGATCAGTTATTACTAGACCAAGCCGAGCTTAAAGCCGATGTAAAAAAGAAAGCGATGGCACTGCACATAAAAACCAAAACCACCATAGAAGGTTTAACCAACGAACAAGTGAATACATTGCTGTACCTAAAATGGATTACTCCATTAAGCCGCGAACTCGCCGCGATGCCGAGCGCGGTCATCACCCAGCTCACCACAAAAGTACAAGCCCTTGCCGATAAATACGCTGTCACTTATTCGCAAGTGGCCAGCGAGATTACCAGCATCGAGCAGAAACTGACTAGAATGATGGGCGAACTCACCGGCGATGAGTTTGATATGCGGGGCTTGGCCGAACTCACTAGCTTGTTGAAGGGCGAATAAGATGAGTGTAGATAAGGTGCCTGAGCTTCGCTTTGAGGGGTTTAGTGGGGAGTGGGAGGAGAAAATATTGGGCGAGCAGGTTCAGTTAGAAAATGGATTCGCTTTTCAAAGTAAATACTTTAAAAAAAGCCCCACTGAAGTCATAGTTCTTACGCCAGGCAGCGTAAATATTGGCGGTGGATTTCAAGCAGGCAAAGGTCAATACTACGATATAAAACAGGAAGTTTCTCCTAGGTATATATTCAAACCTGACGATATGTTCATAACTATGACAGACTTGACTCCAACAGCTCAAGCCTTGGGATTTCCGGCGATAATCCCAAGAGATAATTACACATACCTTCACAATCAACGGCTTGGCAAATTAGTTGGATTCAAAGGTGATTCAGGTTTTTTGTATAGTTTATTGCGCACTACAAAAAAACAAAAAGAAGTTGTGTCAACTTCTTCAGGGACGACAGTAAAGCACACCTCGCCTGATAAATTTTTGAATCGCTTTTGTTTCTTCCCTAAAAACGAAGAGCAAATCCAGATAGGCGACTACTTTCAAAAGCTCGACAGCCTAATCGACCAACACCAACTAAAGTACAAAAAGCTCAGCAATATTAAAAAAGCCATGCTGGAACGCATGTTCCCCAAACAAGGCGAAACCATTCCAGAAATCCGCTTTAAAGGGTTTAGTGGGGAATGGGAGGAGAAAGAGCTAGGTGCATTAGCTGAAATTGTTCGCGGCGCAAGCCCTCGGCCTATTGAAGATCCTAAATGGTTTGATAGAAATTCAAGTGTTGGCTGGTTACGTATTAGAGATGTGACCGAGCAAGATGGGCGTATTCACTATTTAGAGCAGAGAATCTCAAAGCTTGGTCAAGAAAAAACTCGTGTATTGAGTGAAAAGCACCTGCTTTTGAGTATAGCCGCGAGTGTTGGTAAGCCTGTAATTAACTATGTTGAAACTGGCGTTCATGATGGCTTCTTGATATTTAAAAAGCCTCGCTTTGAACTTGAGTATATGTATCAGTGGTTAAAATCGTTTGAGGAAAGGTGGCAACAATATGGCCAGCCGGGCAGCCAAGTCAATCTAAACTCCGACATTGTTAAGAGCCAGCTCGTAACTATCCCTTCAAATGAAGAGCAACAGGAAATCGGCAACTACTTCCAAAAGCTCGATGCACTTATAAAACAACACCAACAACAAATCACCAAGCTCAACAACATCAAGCAAGCCTGCTTGAACAAAATGTTTGTCTAGCAGGGAGCGCCACCATGACCACCTTTAAAACCGAAGCAGAATTTGAGCAGGCGTTTATTGAGGTACTCACCCACAAAGGGTGGGAGCCTGAAATTTTAAAATGCAAAACCGAAGCCGAGTTACTGCAAAACTGGGCGGATATTTTATTTGAAAATAACAAACAAAAAGACCGCTTAAACGGTGTGCCGCTCACCACCAGCGAAATGCAGCAAATTATTGAGCAAATAAAAGAACTCAAAACACCGCTAAAACTTAACGGTTTAATTAACGGCAAAACCGTCGCCATTAAGCGCGATAACCCAGCAGATGCATTGCATGTGGGCAAAGAAGTCAGCCTAAAAATTTACGACCGCCAAGAAATAGCCGCTGGCCAAAGCCGTTACCAAATTGTGCAACAACCCAAGTTTGAACGCGGCAGCCAGTTGCGTAACGACCGCCGTGGCGATGTGCTGTTACTCATTAACGGTATGCCGGTGATCCATGTGGAGCTAAAGCGCAGCGGCATTCCGGTCAGCCAAGCGGTGAACCAGATTGAAAAATACAGCGCCGAGGGCATTTTTAGCGGACTGTTTGCGCTGATCCAAGTCTTTGTGGCCATGGAGCCAAACGAAGCCAAATATTTTGCCAACCCCGGCATGGATGGCAAATTTAACCCGGACTACCAATTCAACTGGGCAGATTTTAATAACGAGCCAGTCAACCACTGGAAAGACATTGCCTCCACGCTACTCTCTATCCCCATGGCGCATCAGCTGATTGGCTTTTACACCGTAGCGGATGATACCGATGGCGTACTTAAGGTCATGCGCAGTTACCAGTATTACGCCGCCAATGCCATCTCCGATAAAGTGGCAAAAACCAACTGGCAGCAACTGGGCAGTATTAGCAATAACCCAGAGCGTTTGGGGGGCTATGTGTGGCATACCACCGGCTCTGGCAAAACCATGACCAGCTTTAAATCTGCGCAACTCATTGCCCAATCAAAAGATGCCGATAAAGTGGTGTTTTTAATGGATCGCATTGAGTTAGGCACCCAATCACTGGCGGAATACAACAATTTTGCCGGCGATGGCGAAGAGGTACAGGCCACCGAAAACACCGATGTACTCATTACCAAACTCAAAAGCAGCGACCCCGCCCAAACCTTAATTGTTAGCTCGATTCAAAAAATGAGTAATATTTTTGAAGCGATAGATGATGAAGGCACGGCCACTAACGCGGCGGATATTGAAAAAATCCGCGCTAAACGCTTGGTGTTTATTATTGACGAAGCGCATCGCTCCACCTTTGGCGATATGCTCATCACCATCAAGCGCACCTTTCCCCGCGCGTTATTTTTTGGCTTTACCGGCACGCCCATTCAAGAAGAAAACGAAAAAAGCGGCAATACCACCAGCACCGTATTCGGTAACGAACTGCACCGTTACAGCATTGCCGATGGTATTCGCGATGGCAACGTGCTGGGTTTTGACCCGTATAAAGTCAGCACCTTTAGAGACAAAGACATTCGCCAAGCAGTAGCCCTTGAACAAGCCAAAGCCGATTCCGTTGCCGATGCGATGGAAACCCCGGCCAAAAAGCAAAAGTTCAATCACTTTATGAATGACGTACCTATGGCCGGCCATAAAGACGCCACTGGCAAGTACCATAAAGGCATAGAAGACTATGTGCCTAAAACTCAATATTTAACCGAGCTCCACCAATCCAAGGTGGTGGATGACATTCTGCAAAATTGGGACGTACTCAGCCAAGCCAATAAGTTTCACGCTATTTTGGCCACCAACAGCATTGCCGAAGCCATTGATTATTACCGCCGCTTAAAAGCCGCCAAACCCGAACTTAAAATATCCGCTTTGTTCGACCCCAACATTGATAACGACGGCAGTGGCGACCGTGGCCCCACCTTTAAAGGTGACGGCTTAGAAGAAATTATTAGCGACTACAATGTGCGTTACGGCCACGATTTTGATTTTGCTAAGCACGCAGCCTTTAAAAAAGATTTAGCCGCCCGCCTTGCCCATAAAAAACCTTATGAGCGTATTCATACCGAACCTGCAAAGCAGTTGGATTTGCTGATTGTGGTAGATCAAATGCTCACGGGGTTTGACTCCAAATGGCTCAACACCTTGTATTTAGATAAGGTGATTAAATACCAAAATATTATTCAGGCCTTCTCGCGCACCAACCGTTTATTTGGCCCCGACAAACCCCACGGCACCATTCGCTATTACCGCTACCCCCACACCATGGAGCAGCACATTAACGATGCGGTAAAACTCTATTCCGGCGACCGCCCCATTGGTTTATTCGTGGATCGCCTTGACAGCAACCTTGAAGCCATGAATGAACTGGCGACAGAGATTACCGAGTTATTTGTAAATAGCGGCGCGCAAAATTTTGAAAAACTACCTGAAGATGCTGCCGCTTGCGCAAAATTTGCCGATTTATTTAAAACCTTTAACCAGCATTTAGAAGCGGCCAAAGTGCAAGGCTTGCATTGGGATAACCTTACCCACCCCAGTGGTGAAAATAATGAACGTGAGGTAACACTGGCGATAGGCGAACAAACCTATTTAAGCCTTGCTCTGCGCTATAAAGAATTGGCCAGCAAAGCTGAAAGTACTGGTAGTAGCGGTGGCGACGTGCCCTTTGATATTAGCGGTTACCTTACTGAAATTGACACTGGTAAAATTGACTCTGATTACATGAACAGCCGCTTTGATAAATACTTAAAAGAGCTGAACCAGCACCAAGATCAAGCCAGCATTGAAAACACACTAAACGAGCTGCATAAGTCGTTTTCATCGCTCACTCAGGTTGAACAAAAATACGCTAAATTATTCTTGCATGACTTGCAGCGCGGCGATGCGCAATTAAGAGAAGACTACAGTTTTAGAGACTACGTCAACGATTACAAAGGTAACGCGGAAAATGCGCGATTAAACGCGGTAGTGAACGCCTTAGGTCTAGATAAAAACCTGCTTACAGCATTAACGGCATACAATGTTAACGAGAAAAACCTAAACAACTTTGGCCGTTTTGATGCGTTAAAAGAAACAGTGGACAAGGCGAAAGCCAAAGCCTATTTTGAGAAAATAGACGGCGTGGCTATACCGCCCTTTAAGCTGAACATACGCATTGATAAGTTTTTAAAACTGTTTATTTTTGCACAAGCGGATGAAATTTTAATCGATATACCTGCCCAGTTAGCTGATCGTGCTGCCGCCTCAGTACCTACACCTTTGGTTTTGGGTTCGGTAAAATTATTTCAGGCCTCCCAAGTGTCTACACTTGAAAATACCCAGGAGTTATGCAGTATCACCTTTAGAACAGAACTACCTTATGAGGATAATCCTGCATCATTACTCACGACAGGTTGTTATTCAGAATTAAAAGCACTTGGTATTGTTTCGTCGGGCGTGTTAGATGCAACCATTGTCGCCCTTCTTGAGCTTGAACTAACCACAAAAGAACTGGAACTACCATTATACGAAGAAGGAAAAAGTGGCATAGTCTGGGCACTGAAAGAGGCGCGAGAAGGTAGCGTTTACAACGAATTCATGGCCTATGCCGTGCAAGTGATAGGTGATGAAAGCCTTCGAACCTACATTGAAAGTGGCATCTACGATGTTGCCAAAATGGGTTTTGGCGCAGCGTTTATTTCATTACCCAAAGTTTTAATCGCAAAATTAAAGAAAGAACGAAGAATAACGCAAGCACTGAATACAGAAAACAAGTCTATTAAAGCCGCGGTAAATGTGGTTGATTACCGAATTAACCCCAAGTTGGCAGAGAGATGGAAAGTCAATGTGCATTAATGCCAGAGAGCTCGCCATACTAAGGAAGCAGTTTTCACCATGTAGCTCGAGCCAGACCTACGCGGCCGCCGCTGAGTCCAGTCATCATGGAGCGGCTGTCTGGATCGGTCAGTGAGACCTGTTTATCCGGCGACTCATTGAACTGGGTTTCGATAGCTTGAAGCTCCTTCATTTGAGTTTTGAGCTTGGCGATTTTCTCTTCCAGCCGCACGGCGCTGGGCTCGGTAGCTGTGGGTTATTGCCCATCGGCAGTATCGAGTGCCGCCAGGTAACGATTGATACTCGATTCAATTTCTTCCATGCGCCGTTTCAGTTTGGCGCTGGTGAAATTGCGGTCGCGGTTGTTGACTGCTTTGAATTTACCGCCATCGATGGCAACCAGATTTTCTCCAAACAATCCCAACTGCTGACACAGCACAACGAACTGGCGACAGACGCCTCGGATGGCCTTGCTGCTTTCTTTTCGGAAGTTGGCGATGGTCTTGAAGTCCGGCATCAAACGTCCGGTCAATCACATCAGTTCGACGTTACGTTGGGCTTCTCGCTCCAGCTGTCGGCTCGACTGGATGCGGTTGAGATAGCCGTAGATGTAGATCTTCAGCAAGATCGCGGGGTGGTAAGCCGGCCGGCCAGTATCAGCTGGGATGGCACCTTCAAAACCCATATTGACCAGGTCCAGTTCGTCGACGAAGACGTTGACTACGCGGACCGGATTGGTATCGCTGACGTATTCGTCGAGGCTCTCGGGAAGTAAGGTGCCTTGGCCTCGATGTTCACCTTGGATAAAGCGCTTCATGGGCGATCCCAGCGATGAAATCCTCAGAAATCATAGCAAGGGTTCGCGAAGGCGTTTTTACACACTCTGGGCCGAAAGTGGCCAATCGTGAACGGCTGCTACTTTTTTTAGATAAACGCAGCCTCGATAAACACTTCCAGCGCCTTGTCTTCAAGTATTTCGATAGAGAAGTGCCCGAAGCGCTTTGGCAACCAGATGATACGTGCCCCACACGGGGATTGCAGATTCGCGCGAGCCAATGGCGCTCCATTTTCGTCTTCAGGCTGAACACCGGCGACCATCAATTCGTCATAGGCTTTTTCGATGTCCGGTGTTGAGTAACAGTGGCGGTAAATCATCCGTTCACCCGAAGAGTCCAAAAGCCCCTTCAGATTCCCCGCCAACGGTTTGACCAACATGATCGATCAGCGCAATCGCCTAGTGAAAGGGCAGCCCCCCGTTCCCAGATAAGCGTTTTGGAGATGCTGGCGTTGAGGATGTGTGCGTAGTAAGCACAGGCTTCCTCAAGATTCTTGACCAGTACATCTATGTGACTGAACTTCAGATCCATTGCATAGCTCCTGTCGAAACGGCACCCATCGTAAACACGACAAGGCGTGTTAGTTCGTCAATGAGTGGCCGATTCTGGCCGGTCTCAGTCTGTCGCCACCTTCATCTTCGGATCGACCGCAGCCTTTATCCCGACAGCTGTAAGAAGATCACCGCTTAATATGGATGCGAAGCAAGGTTGGCAAATCGATTACAAGGGGGTCAATGGAATGCCATTTTGTGAGGTATTCCAATTGGTATTCCGATCAAAATACAAAATAAAAATTAATGATAATAATCAATATTATAAAATGCAGTTTCAGATTACCCCGGCCCAACAAAGCCCGCCTTGTGCGGGCTTTGTTGTTTCTGGCACTAACACTAAAGCTCATGCCCCAACCGCCTATGACTCAAAGAGGCGCAGAGTCTCTTTCTTATGTACGAAACGTCCTAGTTGCGCCGAACCACTTGAATCGGGAGTTCCTGCTGACTAGCCTCGATCTGTCACCGAACATTCGATGGCCGGGTTTAGCAGCTCGATGTTGACTAGGCGTTTGGAGTTACGCCATGAAAAAGCTCATTCCCAATCAGCCCAAAGCACCCGTCCGCAACGGCAGAAACCCTGAACTGGACTTGGCCAACAAACAGATCCTTCAGAAACTGGCTCTCCAACCTACAGACGAGCCTCTGGCCAAATCCATCAAACACACCACAGGCATCCCAGTTAGCTGCGATTCATTGTTTGCCATCCGAGAAGGCATCAGCGCCGAAGAAGCTTTGCTCCACGTCTCCCTGCTGCTGAAAAACGCCGAAGAAGTTTCCGATGAAATCACCGAACGCGGCAGCGGTATCGAGCGCGGTCTGATCTGGTCCCTGGTGCACTCGGTGGAGATGGCGCGGGCGGTGGTGGATGCCCTGCTCGATGGCAGTCCCCCTATACCCACACTGAAGTAGAACGCCCTACGAAAGCACGGCGCGGCAGCACGATCCGCCGCGCTGCTGCTTGATGATGAGGGGCTTCAGCGCTCCGACATCACCACCATCACTTCCGCATCCTCATCCCCTTCCGCCAGATAGATATGGCCAATGCTGCTGTTGAAGTAGGCAGTCTCCTGCGGGCCAATGCTCACGGCTTCCCCAGTCTCGAACTGAATCCGCACCCGCCCCGACAGCACCAGGGCGAATTCCTGCCCGGGGTGGCGGATGTAATCCTCGAACTGCTGCAGATCGCGGGCAAAGATTCGCGCGTACATGGGGGTCATGCTGCGTCCGGGGAAGTCGCCGGCCATGGGGTGGTAGTCGTAGTTGCCGGTGCTGTAGCCGGGGGCGTCGGCGATGGTGGTGCTGACCACGGTCGGTTGCACCTGGGCGCTGCTGGTCTGGATCAGGTTCGGCGCCGGGGTGAACAGTTGGGCGATGTCGACGCCCAGGGCGCGGGCCGCGGCGGCGAGTTTTTCGTAGCTGACCGAGACTTGGGCCAGTTCCATTTTCGACAGGGTCGACAGCGCCACGCCGGAGCGTTCCGAGAGCTGCTTGAGGGTCAGCTTCTGGGTTTTGCGGATGCTCCGCAGGCGGGCGCCGACCTGGGTCCGGTCGATCAGTGGATGGGCGTGGGAGCTCGAGGCGGGCTGGGCTCGGTCGGAACTCATTGAGGTTCTCTGTCAGGCAAATAAGGGCAACCGCGACGCAGGCCGGGGCAAGTGGCGAAATATTAACCCATGACCCCGGGTTGACTGGAAAATTCTCATATCTTACATTTCTCGTATGTGAGAATTTTGACCCCTGTCATTTCCCAGCGATTCAGGAACCCCGGCATGCACGACACCCAATGCTTCGACTTCGTCATCATCGGCGCCGGTATTGCCGGTGCTTCCCTGGCTTATCGTCTGGCCGGGCAGGCCAGCGTGCTGGTGCTGGAGCGTGAATCGCAGCCGGGCTATCACGCCACCGGGCGCTCGGCGGCGATGTTCATGGAGGCCTACGGCACCCCGCAGATCCAGGCTCTGACCCGCGCCAGCCGGGCGTTCTACCAGCGGCCGCCGCAAGGCTTCTGCGAACACCCGTTGATGGAGCCCCGTGGCTGCCTGTACGTCGCCAGCGAGGAACAGCTGGAGCAACTGCAGCAGACCTACGACGAAACTCGCGCCCGCTCCGCCAATGTGCGCCTGATCACTGCCGAGCAGGCCCTGGCCCTGGTGCCCTGCCTGCGCCCCGACGCCGTTGCCGGGGCGATGCTGGAAACCGCCGCCCAGGACCTGGACGTGCACGCCCTGCACCAGGGCTTTCTGCGGGCCATGCGCCGGGCCGGTGGGCAGCTGGAGTGTGGCCTACAGATCGCCGAAGCCAGCCGCGAAGACCGCTACTGGAACCTCAAGCTCAGCGATGGCCGTTCCCTGCAGGCGCGCAATCTGGTGAACGCTGCCGGTGCCTGGGTCGATGAGGTGGCAGAGCTGTGCGGCGTGGCCCCCATCGGCCTGCAACCCTGCCGGCGCAGCGCCTTTACCTTCGATGGCCCGCCGGATGAGGATTTCAGCCGCTGGCCGGCGGTGATCGGCATCGACGAAAGCTTCTACTTCAAGCCCGACGCCGGCCAGTTGCTCGGTTCCCCAGCCAATGCCGACCCGGTGCCGCCCCAGGACGTGATGCCCGAAGAACTGGACATCGCCACCGGCATCTACCACATCGAGAACGTCACTTCCCTGAGCATCCGCCGCCCGCGCCACAGCTGGGCCGGCCTGCGCTCCTTCGTCGCCGACGGCGATCTGGTGGTGGGCTGGGATGACAGTTGCGAAGGCTTTTTCTGGCTCGCCGCCCAGGGCGGCTACGGCATCCAGTCGGCGGCCGGCGTCTCGCAACTGGCCTGCGCCCTGCTGCTGGGGCAACCGGTCCCCGAAGAACTGCTGAGCCAGGGCGTCGATGCCCAGGCCCTGGCCCCCGCTCGCTTGCGTTAACCCACCCAGCCCAAGAGGCCCTTGCCATGTCCACTGATATCCAGCGTTACCCCAGCCACCTGCCCTACCCCTTCTCCCGGGCGATTCGCGTCGGCGGCTTCCTGTTCCTCTCCGGCCAGGTGCCGATGAGCGCCGAAGGCGCAGTGGTGCACGGCGACATCCGCGTGCAGACCGAAGCCGCCATGGCGCGCATCGGCGAAACCCTGGCCGCGTGCGGCGCCAGCTTCGACCAAGTGGTGAAGAGCACCGTCTGGCTCACCGACATGCAGCACTTCGCCGGCTTCAACGAGGTCTACCAGCGCCACTTCAAGAACGGTTTCCCGGTGCGCTCCACCGTCAGCGCGCAACTGGCGCTGGGGGTCGATGTCGAGATCGAAGTCCAGGCCTGGGTCGGCGAAAGCTGAGTCACCCGCCCCAGTCCTCAAGTGCGATGCCCAGGACCGCCACGGCAATGAATGCCGGGAGGGTCCACCCCACATAACAACAACAAATCGAGGCTAATCGTCATGAAAGAAAGTCTGAAGATCGCCGGCGCCTTCGTCGGTGTGATTGTCGGCGCGGGGTTCGCCTCCGGTCGCGAACTGCTGTTGATGTTCGTCGACTTCGGCGTCTGGGGCCTGGCGGGCGCGGTGGTCAGCGCGGCGCTGTTCACCTTCCTCGGCATGGCCCTGGCAAGCATGGGCAGCCGCCTGCGGGCGACGTCGCACAAGGACGTGGTGCAAGCCCTGTGCGGCAAGCACCTGGGCGCCCTGGTGGACCTGATGATCACCTTCTTCATGTTCGCCGTGACCGTGGTGATGCTGGCCGGCGGCGGTGCCCTGCTGGAACAGCAGTTCGGCATTCCAGCCATTGCCGGCAGCGTGCTGGTAACCCTGATCGTGGTCGCCATCGTGTGCCTGGACGTGCACAAGGTCATCGGCATGATCGGCGCGGTGACGCCCTTCCTGATCGTCACCGCCGTGGGCGTGGCCCTGTATGGCGCCGCCACACGCGACCTGAGCTTCGGCGAACTCAATCAACTGGCGGCCAAGCAAGAAGCCGGTGCCAGCCACTGGCTGCTGGGCGCCTTGCTCTATGTGTCCTACAACATCGTGGCCGGGGTGCCGATCCTGGCAATCATGGGCGGCGCAGCCAAGGGCGAGAAACAGGCAATGTGGGGCGGCATTTTCGGCGGCGCACTGCTGGGCCTGCTGATGCTGGTGATGAGCCTGGGCCTGCTGTCGCGCCTGGACAGCGTGGCGGACCTGCCGATGCCCATGCTGTCGATTGCCAGCGAAGTCTCGCCAGCGCTTGGATTGCTGATGGCGCTGATCATCTTCTGCATGATCCTCAACACCGCTGTGGGCACCTTGTACTCCTTCTCCGCACGGCTGTTGCCGGCGGGCACCCGACAGTTCCGCCTCGGCTCAATTGCCGCCGGCGCCCTGGCGTTTGTCGGCAGCCTGGTGGGCTTTATCAGTTTGGTGGGACAGGTGTATCCGTTCTTCGGCTACCTGGGGTTCCTGCTGATTGCCGCGGTGGTAATCGGCTGGCTGCGGCCACGGCGGCTTGTGGTGGCGTAGCCCTTAAGCGGCCCTGCGCGACGGATCAGGCACCTGGCGTTTATCCCAGGTGCCTTTTTTGTACCTTGAACACAGAACCGCCCAACGCTGAAAACCATTGCTACAGCTTCACCCGCCAGCCAAAACGGGTTTGAACTAGCCTTGGAAAGGCTGCCCGGCATGCGCCTCAACTACTCAGCGTCGAACGCATTCAGCCGGCTCCAGGCGCTCATGACTGCGCTTATCCAGGCACCGCATAACAAAACAAAAGTGTTGTACAGTAGCGACACCCAGACCATAAGGCGAGGTGATGAAGTTCAGCGAGTTCAGGCGATGGTTGAAAGCCCAGGGCGTGCGTTTCGAAGCCGGCAAAGGCAGCCACTTCAAAGTCACGGCACCGAATGGCAACAGCACCCTCTTTGCGGACCACGGCAGCAAGGAAATGCCCGAGCCGACCCGCAAGGCGATCATCAAGCAACTGGGTCTCTGAACCGCCACGCCTGCCTGAGTCAAGGATCACCCGCCGGGAGCCGCCCCATGTACAACTATGCAATTCGCTTTGAACAGGATACCGCGCCAGGTATCGCGGTCTTCTGCCGCGACCTTCCAGAACTCAACAGCTACGGGAACGACCGGGAGCACGCCATCGCGCAAGCCATGGATGCCGTCGACACCACACTGTCCCTCTACGTCGATCAACGGCGGCCTATTCCTCAAGCAACCCCGGCACAAGCGGGTGAGCATGTGCTGCACCTGCCCACAATCACCGTGGCCAAGATCGCCCTGTGGAACACCCTGATGGAACGCAACATGCGCAAGGCCGACTTGCGTCGCCTGCTTGGCGTCGCCCAGGTCCAGAGCGATCGCCTGGTGGACTTCCTGCACACCTCCAAGATCGAGCAACTGGAAAATGCCCTGGCAGCATTGGGCAAGCGGCTGACGGTATCGGTAGAAGCGGCTTAGCAACATCGGCATGCACATGCCGATTTCATGGTTTGGTCAATCGGCTCAAACAAGCATGTCCGGTGCCTGCTGCTTTGTAGGAGCGAGCTTGCTCGCGAAAACCCCAAAAGCGCCGCGTTCCCTCAGCGAACCCGCGTTATCGTTGACGTCCATCGCGAGCAAGCTCGCTCCTACAAGGTGGCGCACGGTTCAGGCAAACCGACTGCCCTTGAGCGCCTTGAGGAAGGTGTAGGACGCATGGTTGAGGGTTTCTCGCGGGGCGGTGATTACGCTCACCGAGCGCACGATGCGCTGGTCTTCCAGGCGCAGGAAGTTCAGTTGATCCCCCGCCGCCGAGCGACTCAGCAACTCCGGTAGCAGGGTCACGCCCATGCCCTGGGCCACCAGCGCCAGCAACGAGGTGGTGTTTCTGACGCTGAGGGTCGAGTGGTCGCGGATGTGCCGGAACTCGGCGGCGTTGATCTCGGCCCCCAGGCCGCTGTTGATGAAGTGCTGCCCGTCCAGGTCGCTCCAGCGCAGCGGGCGCACCAGGCGGTTGAGGGGGTTGTCGCTGGCGCAGACTACGCAGAAGGCGTCGGAGAACAGGAAGTCCTGGTCGATGTTGGGGATGCTCGCCGGCACGGTGCCGATGCCGATGTCCACCTCACCACTGAGCACCGCTTGCACCACCCGTTCGGAATCCATGTCGCGGATGTCCAGGTGGAACTGCGGGTGCTGTTCATGGAATTGCTTGAGCAGCGGCGGCAGCAGGGTGATGGCGAAGGACGGCACCGCCGCCACCCGCACCAGGCCGGTCTCGGCCTTGGCGTAGGTCTTGATGGTGCTGATGGTGCGGTCGAAATGCGCCAGTTCGCGCTGGGCTTCCAGCAGCACGAAACGCCCCAGGGGGCTGAGCTGGTTCTTGCGTTCGCCCTCGAACAGCGCGCCGCCCAGTTCTTCTTCCAGTTGCTTGAGCGATAGCGACACCGCCGCCGGTGTGCGGTGCAGGCGCTGGGCGGCCTGGGTCAGGCTCTGGCTGGTGGCCACCGCGACGAAAAACTGCAGGTTGGAGATCTTGATGCTCATGGCGGCGCGTCCTGCTGGCAAAGGCAAAGATTAAATTTTACTTAAACAAGCTTAAAAATTATTAGATTTACTTAACACAAGGCCGACTCATAATCCTCCCAGAACCGCACAAAGGCAACGCCCCGCCCGGCGTGCCGCCCTGGAGGAATTCATGAGTCAGAACCATCACAACTACATCGCCGGCCAATGGCTCAAGGGCGCCAGCGAGATCGAGAACCGCAACCCGTCCGACACCCGCGACCTGATCGGCCTCTACGCCCAGGCCTCGCGGGCGCAGTTGGACAGTGCCGTTGCCGCCGCCGGCGAGGCCCAGCGAACCTGGGCCCGCAGCGGCATCGAGCAGCGCTACAAGGTGCTGATGGCCATCGGTCAGGAACTGATGAACCGCTCCGTAGAAATCGGCCAGACCCTGTCCCGAGAGGAAGGCAAGCCACAGGCCGAAGGCGCCGGCGAGGTGTACCGCGCTGGGCAGTTTTTCACCTACTACGCCGCGGAAACCCTGCGCCAGCTGGGCCAGACCGCCGACTCGGTGCGCGACGGCATCGAGATCGACATCCGTCGCGAGCCCATCGGTGTGGTGGCGATCATCTCACCATGGAATTTCCCCATGGCCACCGCCTGCTGGAAGATCGCCCCGGCCCTGGCCTTCGGCAACGCCGTGGTGTGGAAACCGGCCAACCTGACCCCGGCCAGCGCGGTGATTCTCAGCCAGATCATCGCCCGCCAGGACCTGCCCAAGGGCCTGTTCAACCTGGTGATGGGCGCCGGTTCCGAGATCGGCCAGGCGCTGATCGAGCACCCGGGCATCAGCGCCATTTCCTTCACCGGCTCGGTGGACGTGGGCAAGGGCATCGCCGCCTCGGCCGCCGCCAACCTGACCAAGGTGCAGCTGGAGATGGGCTCGAAAAACGCCCTGGCGGTGATGGACGACGCCGACCTCGACCTGGCGGTGAGCTGCGCGGTGAATGGCGCCTTTGGCGGCACCGGGCAGAAGTGCACCGCCTCCTCGCGGCTGATCGTGCATGAAGGCATCCACGATGCCTTCGTGGAGAAACTGCTGGCGGCGACCCAGGCGCTGAAGGTCGGCCACGCCCTGGAGGCCGGCACCCAGATCGGCCCGGTGGCCAGCGCCGCGCAACTGGAAGCCAACCTGACGAACCTGCAACTGGGCCAGCAGGAAGGCGCCGAACTGCTCACTGGCGGCCAGCGCCTGGAGCTGCAAACCCCCGGCTACTACCAGGCACCGGCGCTGTTCATTGGCGGCAGCAATGCCATGCGCATCAACCGCGAAGAGCTGTTCGCACCCATCGCCTGCGTGATCAAGGCCGGCAGCTACGAAGAGGCGCTGAGCCTGGTCAACGACACCCGCTTCGGCCTCACCGCCGGCATCATGACCCGCTCCCTGGCCCGCGCCAGCCACTTCCGCCGCAACGCTCGGGTCGGCTGCGTGATGGTCAACCTGCCCACCGCCGGCACCGATTACCACGTGCCCTTCGGCGGTCGTGGCGACTCCAGCTACGGCCCGCGCGAACAAGGCCGCTCGGCGGTGGAGTTCTATACCCATGTGAAGACCGGCTACATCGCCGCCGGGGCACCGCTATGAGCCTGCCCCAGACCTTCGCCGGCCGCGGCCCGCGCATCGATGCCATGCAGTACGACAACTGGTCGGAAAAGGTCTTCCAGCAGATGCGCGAAGGCGGCGTCGATGCGGTGCACGTGACCATCGCCTACCACGAGACCTTCCGTGAAATGGTGGCCAATATCGAAGCCTGGAACCGCAGGTTCCAGCGCTACTCGCACCTGATCCTGCACGGCAAGTGGGCCAGCGATATCGCCCTGGCACGGCAGACCGGGCGCACGGCGATCTTCTTCGGTTTCCAGAACCCTTCGCCCATCGAGGACGACATCGGCCTGGTGGAAGTGGTGCACAGCCTCGGCGCACGCTTCATGCAGCTGACCTACAACAACCAGTCGCTGCTGGCCACCGGTTGCTATGAACAGGAAGACCCGGGCCTGACCCGCATGGGCAAGCAGGTGGTACGGGAGATGAACCGGGTCGGCCTGGTGGTGGACATGTCCCACTCCGCCGAGCGCTCGACCCTGCAAGCCATCGAGCACTCCGAACGCCCGATCGCCATCACCCACGCCAACCCGGCGTTCTGGCACGCGGCGCTGCGCAACAAATCGAACACCGTGCTCAAGGCCCTGGGCCAGAGCGGCGGCATGTTCGGCTTCTCGCTGTACCCGCACCACCTCAAGGACAAGAGCGCCTGCAGCGTGCAGAGCTTCTGCGACATGATCGCGCGCACCGCCGAGCTGATGGGCGTCGAGCACCTGGGGCTGGGTTCGGACCTGTGCCAGGACCAGCCCAACAGCGTGGTGGACTGGATGCGCGTCGGCCGCTGGACCCTGGACGTCGACTACGGCGAAGGCTCCAAGGCGCAACCGGGCTTCCCCGACCAGCCGACCTGGTTCCGCGACAACCGCGATTTCCACAACATCGAGTCGGGCCTGCGCGCGGTGGGCTTCAGCACTGCTGACGTGAGCGCGGTGATGGGCGGCAACTGGCTGCGTTTCTTCGAAACCCAATTCATCCCGGTCCAGGCACAGGTATGTGCCGCCGAACCCACCTCCGATATCGCGATTTGAGGCCCCCGCACCGTTCAAGATTGTCCTGAAGTCCAGCCTGACAAGGGTCTTCGCCAAGCACTAACAACAACAAATGCGCCCATAACAATTATTAGCGATCGACAACTCTCTACGGAGGCACAATGGAAATTCCAAGCGAAGTCAAAGCGGGGATCAACACCCGTTCGCTGCGCGGCAGCGCTGCTGGAACCCTCGATTGGCCGATTTTCTGGATCAGCGGTGGTTTCTTCCTGCTGTTCCTGATCATTGCCCTGATTGACCTGAAAACCCTGTCCACCCTGATCGGCGGCGCCTTTGCCTGGAGCACCCGGTTCTTTGGCCTGTACTGGCAAGTGCTGATGCTGGCGACCTTCGGCGCCAGCCTGTACATCGGCTTCACCCGCCTGGGCCGGGTACGCCTCGGTGGCGTCAACCAGCAGCCGAGCATCAGCACCTTCAACTGGGTGTCGATGATCATGTGCGCCCTACTGGCCGGTGGCGGCGCCTTCTGGGCCGCGGCCGAGCCGATGATGCACTTCATCGCCCCGCCGCCCTACTTCGGCGCTGTGGCCAAGACCGACGGCGCCGCGGTGGCCGCACTGTCGCAGTCGTTCCTGCACTGGGGCTTCATGGCCTGGGCGGTGCTCGGCAGCCTGCTGACCGTGGTCTACATGTACCTGCACCACGAGAAAAACCTGCCGCTGATGCCGCGCACCCTGCTCTACCCGTTGCTCGGCAAGCGCGCCCTGAAAGGCCCGATCGCCGTGTTCGCCGACGCTTCGGCGATCATCGCCGTGGTCGCCGGGACCATCGGCCCGGTGGGTTTCCTCGGCCTGCAGATCGCCTTCGTCCTGCACTCGGTGTGGGGCGTGCCCAACACCATCATGGTCCAGGCCATGGTGATTCTCTCGGTGACGGTGATCTACACCCTGTCCTGCGTCGTCGGCCTCGGCGGGCTGCGCCTGGTGAGCAAGGTCCACGTCTGGCTGATGCTGGGCCTGGCGGCGTTCCTGTTGATCTTCGGCCCGACCCTGTTCCTCAGCCAGACCTTCGCCCAGAGCCTGGCGCTGCACGTCACCAGCTTCTTCCAGACCGCCCTGTACCGCGACGACAGTTCCTGGCTGAACAGCTGGACCCTGTTCTATTGGGGCTGGTTTATCGGCTACGCGCCAATGATGGGCATCTACGTGGCCAAGGTCTCCCGTGGGCGCAGCATTCGCGAAGTGATCACCCTGATGTCGGTGGCCGCACCGTTGATCACCATGCTCTGGTTCACCCTGGTGGGCGGCACCGGAATGGGTGTTGAATTGCAGTCGCCGGGCAGCGTGATCAGCCACGGCGTACAGCCCGAGGCGCTGCTGCTCGGGGTCGCCCAATCGATGCCCTTGCCGAACCTGATTTCCGCGCTGTTCCTGTTCCTCAGTTTCTTCTCGGTGGTCACCAGCGCCGGTTCCATGTCCTACACCGTGGCCATGGCCATCAGCAGCGACCACGGCGAATCTCCAGCTTGGCTGCGGGTGTTCTGGGGCGCGGGGATGGGCCTGGTGGGGGCGACCCTGATCACCCTCGGTGAGGGCGGCATCAGTGCCTTGCAATCCTTTATCGTGATCACCGCGGTGCCGGTATCACTGCTGATCCTGCCGGCGGTCTGGGACGCGATCCGCATCGCCCGGCAAATGGCCCGCGACCAGGGGGTGATCTGAATGAACCTGCGACCACCCACCACCGTGATGAAAGCGGCGCGCCTGGGGGCCTTCCACCAGTCACGACTGTCGTTCATGCGCCAGTTGCTGCGGCGCCTCAAGGCTGAAGACTGGCAGTTCCAATGCTCGCTGTGGACCCTCGACAGCCAGGGTGTGGGCCGTGCGGTATACACCGCCAGCGGGCCCCAGCGCAGCTACAGCCTGGTGGCCTTCGCCCACGACCTGGACCCGGCGCTGCGCTCGGACCGGGTGATTGCCACCGCGTGGGATGCCACCTTCGCCCTGTTCGACGGCATCCCCGATGCCGCCGACCTGGACCGCCTGGAAGCCAATGTGCCGAAGCAGGAAGCCGGACGCATTTCCTCCAGCGAGCTGTGCATGGCCCGGGCCAACCGCTCGGTGCGGCTGTTCGAGCATGTGGTCCAGGCCCTGGCCGAGGGTCGTCAGCCCCAGCGCGAATTCATCGACGAAGTCGGCTACCTGATGCGCACCACAGCGGTCTATGGCAGCGGCAAATTCGGCGCGGCGGACCGTGAAAGCATCGCCGAACGTGCGGAACTGTCGGCACCGTTCCAGGCAGAAATGCTCACGGTGTTCCTGATCCGCGCCTTCACCCTGGACCTGGTGGAACACCTGGCCCGGGCCCGGGCGCCTCGACAGGCCGTGCCCCTGACGCCGCAACTGCGCCGCTGCTTCGGTATCGGCAACTCCACCGGGCTGGGCATGGCGCCATTCCTGCTCAATCACCCGGTGCTGTTGAACAACTGGGTGCGAGCCCGGGAAACCGCCCTGCAACGGGTGCGCGCGGTGCGCCAACCGTCTTCGGGAGAACGGCGGATGTTCACCGAGTTCCTGGCCCGGGCCCAAGCCGGTATCGGCCACTGGCACTCCGAGCATGAACTGCAACACGGGCGCATCCTGCAATTGCAGGGCGACCTGATTCGCCTGGAGCAGCACCTCGCCAGCGGCATTCTGCAGCAGGATTCGCCTTGGGATGCCCTCTACCGCTGGGCCGAGAACACCCTGTCGCTGGAAGCCCAGGAATGCCTGGTGTCCTTGCTGCTGGAACCTTACGGATATCTGGTAGATGAACTGGGCGAGCGCATGCAGGCTGACGAACAACTGAGCTTCGGCATCGATGGCGGCATGCCGCTGAGCCGACTGCGGCAGATCCTCGCCGAACACTACGCCTGGGTCGCGGCCATCGATTTTTCCAGCGCCAACAGCCGCGCGCTGTTCTGGTACGTCTCCGAGGAAAAGCTCGAGCCACGGATCGGCCAGCGCTTTGCCGAACCCGGGGAAGAACTGGAGCAACCCCTGGCAGTGGCCCGAGACATTGCCCAGTTGCAGGCCGCGCTGCAGCCCTGCGCCGGCTCGCAGACGGTGGCCGGTTTCCTGCTCCAGCACCCGCAGCATCGTCATAGCGTACGTCGGGTGCAGTTGGCGCCGGCGTTTCCCTACGCCGATATCCAGGACAACCTGATCGACCAGACGCTACTGCCCATCGACCTGCTGCGCTGCAAGCTGTCGTTCTTCGGTGCCACCCACTTCGATCCACGCTCGGATCGCTGGGTGCGTATCACCCTGTTCCAGAACGCGCCCTTCCCCCATGAACTGGGCCAGGTAGCCGCGGACGACTGGTCCTACCCAAGCCTCGACTGCCAGGAGCACCGCCGTGAATGCCTCGTTGAATGAAATCGAAAGCCTGTGCAAAAAGGCCGCCCGTGGTGCCGGCCTGACCTGGGGCCTGGCGGAGGAAGCCGGCAAGGCCGCCCGCTGGCTGACGGCCCATGGCCTGGACGGAGCGGCAATTCTGGCCGCCCAACTGCAACAGGATGACGGCTGTAGTTATCCACAACTGGCTCCCCAGGTGGACGCCGGCACCTGGCAAGTGCCGGGGCACTGGATGTGCCCGTTGATTGCCGGAGCGACCCTGAGCGATCACGGCTACCTGCTGCGCGACAACGCCCCGCTGCAGCTCGACGAGGTGGCGCATCCACAGTTGCTGCTGCCCTTTGTCAGCGTCACCGCGCGGCAATTGGAACTGGCACTGGAGCTGTCCTGGGACAACTGCCAAGTGCTTTTCGACTGCCGTGGCGCGGCTTTCATGCTGCAGGCGGACGGCCTCGACGCGCCCCATGCGGCCCGAGTCAGCTGCACCCGCGCAACCGGCACCGGCGAATTCAAGCATCCCCTCGGCGGCCCGCTGCCGCTGCTGAACGCGACGGTGCAAGACGCTCTCGAACAGTTGGCTGCACGCACCTACGTGCCCGCTTCGGAAGCCTCGCGCCTGCTGGGTGCCGGGGCTGGCCTGAGCGACAACAACTGATCTTTCCACACTTGAATAAACGGACGTTTACATGAGCTCATCCATTCAGCGAATCGGTACCACCCCACGTTTCAGCGAAGCGGTTATCCACAACCAGACTGTCTACCTGGCAGGCCAGGTGTCGCAGTTGGTCGAGGGCGACATTCGTGCCCAGACCGACGACGTGCTGCAACAGATCGATACGCTGCTGGCCAAGGCCGGCACTGACCGGAGTCATCTGCTCAGCGCGCAGATCTGGCTCAAGGACATGGCCGACTACGCGGCCATGAACCAGCTCTGGGATGCCTGGCTGGCCAATGTGAAGGCACCGGTGCGGGCCTGTGTACAGGCACCAATGGCCAAGCCCCACTACCGGATCGAAGTGCTGGTGATTGCCGCGCAACAGGCCTGAGTCACTCAACCGAGCAATGGGTCCTGACTCCCTCAGGGAGCCAGGACTCGTTCCATGATCAGGATCAGCTCTTCATCCTCATACTGTTCACGTACCCGGACAAAACCCAGGCGTGCATAAAAACCTTCGGCAGTGACCGATGAGGGCACCACCAGCAGGGCTACTCCGGCACTGCGCGCGGCCTGTTCAACCCTTGCCATAAGCTGTCGGCCGATTCCACAGCCATGATGCCGGGGATCAACGAACACCGAGCGTACCGCGCGCCCATCGAGGCTGGCGGTGCCCAGCAACCGCCCACCGAGCAGGGCCACGAACATCTGCCGACGCTGCATCAGGAGCCGGATCGCATCAGGAGTGAAACTGCCTTTGACTCGCTCGATCACGCTCGGCGGATAGTCCTTGGCATTGCTGGTGAACAGGGCCGCCAGGATCACCTGGCTCACCCGAACAGCATCGGCCTCTTCGGCCGGACGAACTTGACAGTGCATGACCGCTCCCTGGCTTAAGCCCTGACGGAAAAGCCAAAAATACGGTTCGCCGGCCTACCTGCCAAGGGTTTATTGCAGCTGGAAAACCCAACAAGGATTGTCATTCAAACGCCCTTCGTACACCGGCTGCTGGCTCTCCAGCGAGGTGCCCTGGAGCAGCCCCAGATCCTTGCGTGCGACAATCACCCAGGAACCGTGAGGCAGCGCGTCCAGTTGCCCGGGATCGTCGCCCCTGACAAATAACGGCTGCTCGTCGTAGTCCAGGTTCATCATGTAGCGTACGGCCCAGGTGTCCTGGCCCAGGTTGAAGAACACCAGCGGGCCGTGTTGCTCTGCCCGCAGGCGCTCCACCTGGGTAACGAAACCCAAGGTGTCGAACTGCAAGTCCTTGGCTGGGTCCACCACCGCCACCAACAGCACCCACTGCGCCACCAGGGCCAACCCGCTCAGCAGCACCAGCCTGCGGCCCAGATTCGCCACACTCTTGCGCCAGTGATACAGCGCCAACAGTTGCAACAACGCGAACACAGCAATCAGCCACGCCAGCGACACCGGCGGCCAGTAACCATGCTTTTGCCAGCTGTGACGCAGGACGAACAGCACCACGATGCACAGCCCCGGCAGCAGCCCGACCAGCCACAGGTAGGCGCTGCCTACCTTGCCCAGCCAACCCTTGGCGTTGAGCAAGCCAAAGGCGGCGACTGCAGCGAACATCGGCACCATGGGCAGGATGTAATAGGCACGTTTGAAGTGCGGCACCGACAGCCCCAGCAGAATCATCAGACCGCAGGCCCCCAGGCGCAGTACCAGGCGCAACTGCGGCTCGACATGACGCCGGGACCATTGGCCACGCAGCGCCCAAAGCGTCACCAAGGCCAGGGGCACTACGGGGAAATAACGGTACAAGGCCAACTGGAAGTAGAAGAAGAACGGCTCACCGCTTTCATCCAGGCGACCGCCCACCTGCATGCTGTAGACCTGCTGGACAAAGGCCTCGCCGCCACTGATGTAGGCCAGTTTCATCAGCGCCCACCAGCAGGCCGCCAACAACAGCAAGCCACTCAGGCCATAGCCAAGCACACGCATGAGCAGCACCCGCCGCGCCTGCGGTGTACGACAGTCCCCCAGTAGCCAGTAGATGCAAACCACGCCACAGACTTCCACCAGCCCCAGCGGTCCACGAATGGCAAAGGCCAATACCAACAGCGGCAGCACTGCCAGTTGCCGCAGCCGGGAGCCCAGTTGTTCGCCGCGGTGCAGCAGGTAGAAGGCCCCCAGGCACAGCAGGGAAACCATCTGGTCCAGGCACACCGAGCGGGACTTGTCCAAGAGCTGGCTGGTCAGGGCCGTGAGCAACACCGAAAGCAGTGCCCAGGTGCGCCCCAGGGGTGCCAGCAAGCGATACAGCAGCGCCAGCACGCCGGCAGAGGCCAGAGAAGTGGGCAACACATTGGCCAAGTGATTGGGAGCACCGAAGGCCTGGGCGAACAGATAACTGAAGAACGTCGCGGTGCCCGGGTAATCCGGGTAAGGCTGACCATAGGTCGTGGGAAACAGGCTGGCGCCGTGGCGGAACATCTCCTGCATGAACAGCGCCCAACGGCCGTCGAATCCCTGGGGCTGCTGGTCCCAGATGCCACCGGTGAACAACAACAGCGCAACCAGGAAAACACCCCAGGATTCCACACCGATACGATTTTCTCGAACCATTTTCGCCCTACCAGAAAGTGCCGCGCCAAGACCCGGCCTGAGGGTGAGCATGTTGCCGGGGCGACTCCTGAACAGTTCCTGAACAGTCATGAGAAAACCTGAAGCAACCTGCGCTGCACATGGAGATGGCGCCTGCAGCCAAGCTTTCAGACCTCGACACGCCTTCCCCAGGCCCACCGCCAATTGATCTGCCCCACCACCAGTGCCAGCAGAATCAATGCCATGGAAATCCCCTCATCGACCTCTACCCGCTGCCCCACGATCAGCACCGAACCCAGCGTAGCGAACAGCGGAATCAGCAACGACAACGGCGCCACCCGGGAGACCGGATACTCGCGTAACAACAGATTCCAGCCCCAGTAGCAGAAGTGCGTCGCCGCAAATACCTGGAACATCAGGGACAGGATCGCAGTGCCGGACACTTGCCCGGCCAACTGCCGAAACGGCGCCGCCCCATGGCTCATCCAGGTCAGTGCCAACAGTGGCAGCGGCGCAAACAGGCTGGCCCAGACCACAAAGGCAAACACCTCCCGAACCCCGCAACGCTTGATGATGACGTTGCCCACACTCCAACTGAAGGCGCTGACCAGCAGCAACGCGTAGCCCAGGCTGGTGGCCTGCCCGGGACTGTTGCCGATGATCCGCAACAGCCCCCACACGGCAATGCCCATGGCCAACAGCTGTTGCAGGCGCAGGCGCTCACCGAACAGCAACACGCCCCAACCCAGGGAAAAAAAGGCACTGAACTGCACCAGCAGGGAAGCCGTTCCCGGCGCGACACCCTGTTCGATCCCAAGGTTGATCAACGCCCACATGGCCACCCCGAAAATCAGGCCGTAGGCCGCCAGCCAGCTGAACGCCACCTGCGGACGTGGTATCAACAATACCCAGGGCAAGGCTGCCAGAGAAAATCGCAAGGCCGTGAGCAACAAGGGGTCGACGCTGGCCAACCCCAGCTTGGTAATAGGAAAGTTCAAGCCCCACAAGGCGGTCACCAGCAGGGCCAGGAGCAGGTGTTTTTTCTGCATGTCGCACGGTCCACAAAAAGCGGCCATGGGTAAATCCCGGGCCGGAGCCGAACTATCAGCGCAGAGCATCCTGGCCCGCTTGCAGTATCAGGTCAGATATCAGTAAATTCGGGCCATGCGCCATATTGATATCGACCCCTACGAAAATACCCCTCGGGATGCGGTGGTCACCGCCAATGACTACGCCGACGGTCAGCACTTCGCCGAGCACCAGCATCGACGCGGACAGTTCGCCTACGCCGCCTCGGGGGTAATCAGCGTCTTTACCGACCAGGGTAACTGGGTGGTGCCGCCGCAACGGGCCATCTGGGTGCCGGCCGGCGTGTCCCACGCCATGCACATGAGCGCGCCGGTGACCATGCTCAACACCTACGTGCGCGCCCGAGCGGTGCGCCGGCTCGGCTTGCCCGGGCATTGCCAGGTGGTGGAGGTGTCCGAACTGCTACGGCAATTGCTGCTGCGGGCCATGGACATCCCGGCTCTGTATGCCAAGGACGGGGTGCAGGGTCAGGTGATGAACCTGCTGCTGCATGAAATTGCCGCGATGGCGCCACTGCCTCTCAACGCCCCGCTGCCATCCGAGCCGCGCCTTGAAAAAGCCTGCCGCGCACTGCTGGAACAACCGTCGTTGGAGCTGGGGATTGATGAAATGGCCCGCCGCGCGGGGATGAGTCGCCGCACGTTCACCCGCCTGTTCCGGCAGCACACCGGTATCAGCTTCGTCGAGTGGCGCCAGCAGGCTTGCCTGCTGGCGGCAGTGGTGCGGCTGGGCCATGGCGACCCTGTCACCCTGGTCGCCACCGACCTGGGATACAGCAGCCCGAGCGCGTTCAGCAGTGTGTTTCGCAAGGTATTGGGCGAGACACCCAGCCGTTATTTTGCCCAGGACCGGGTCTGAAAAGACCCGAGCCCGGCAGCGAGTCTGCCAAGCTGGATCTACGAACCTGTGCGCTACAGAAACACGGCGGAGAACATTCCCAACGCGCCCAGGCAGAAGCCGATCAACGCGCCCCTACCGGGTGCCTGCTGGAACAACGCCCAGATCACCAGCGGCTCCAGGAGCAGCAGCGAGGTCACCGAGACCACGGTGATGATCCAGATATCGCCAACCGCCACATACCCCAGCCAGTAGGCCGCCAGCAGGCAGATACCGCCCAGGCACATGATCAGCACCGGCAACGCCAATTCGGCACCCGAGGTGTTGCCGGAATGGGCCAGCCGCGCCACCACCACTTCACTGTAGATGGCACAGAACTCGCCCAGCACCATCAGCCCTACAGCAGAAACTCCGAGTAATTCTTTGGACATGTGACAAACCCCTTCGTATTGAGAGCCCGATTTTTCAGCTCCCAGGCATTGATCGCTCCGCTGACGGAGCCTCCATCACGATGCGCAGGGGTACGAGGCAACTCGGTCATAGTCAGGAACTTGAACATGTCCATCTCCTTCTGGGTGGGTGAGGCAAACCGGGCCAGTGGACTGCCGGTGGGCCGCTGTCTGTATAAGGGATTTCCTGCCCCGGCGTCATCCGCCCTGAACATTCACCGCGAAAAAACCACGCAAACTCCACAATCAAAAAGCCTCGCTGCCGATAGCCTGGGTCCGGTCATCCTCAGCTTGAAGCCATTACCAGCATGCCCCAGCCGTCCAGATCTCTTCGTACCGTTCAGCCCTCTGACTGGGTCGCCACCTATTTCATCAGTGTCGCGACGCTGGCCGTGGCCCTGACGCTGTTGGTCAGCCTGTTAGTGCAGCTCGGCAGCCGGGACCCGTGGAGCAGCCTGCCCAATGCGCTGATTTTCAGCGTGGTGGTGCTGCTGGTGAGCGTGGTGGTGATAGGCGCCGTCGCCGCCCTGCCCTGCCTCCTGTTCTTCTGGCTGGCCCAGCGTTACACATGGCGCCACCTGTGGATCTACCTGTTGGGCGGAGTCCTGGCGGCCCTGCCCGCCATTCCCTTGGTGGTGAGCCTGTCCCCCGGTTTTTTCAACCTCCCTTACGGCATCAACATCCTTGGACGCTATTCGCCGCTGGCGCCCTTGTTCGGAGGTTGCGGGGCCTTTCTGGGAGCGATGTTCTGGTGGCTCAGCGGGCGGCACCTGCGCTGACTGCCGCTGCGTAGGAGCCGGCTTGAACGGGCAAAGAAACGCCCCATGACCTTGACCAGACCACCCACCTTTCGAAGCGATTTCCCCATGCCCCCAGCCCCTCCAACCCTTCGCACCGTACAACCTGAAGACTGGTTCGCCGCCTACTTCATCGGCGTGACGGCCCTGGCCACATTCCTGGCCGTGCTGATCATGCTGATGATGCTGGCCGGTGCCGGCCCCTTGCACTGGGCCGTGATCCTCCAGGTGCTGTTCATGGGCCTGCTGACCCTGGTGTTCAGTGGCATGGTGATCGGCATTCTCGCCCTCCTGCCCTGCGTCCTGTTCTTCTGGCTGGCCCAGCGTTTCGCCTGGCGCCATGTGCTGATCTATCTTTTCTGCGGTGTATTGGGCGCCATGCCGACCATTCCCGTGGTGGAGAGCCTGTTCCCTTCCAGTTTCTACACCGATCCACCCGATGAAGAACCGACACCCGACACCCTGGCCAGGTACTTGCCGATAGCGCCGCTGTTCGCCTTTTCGGGGGCCTTCATGGGCGCAGTATTCTGGTGGCGCAGTGGACGTCACCTGCGCAAACCGCAGGCGCAGGAGCCTGAAAACTCAACGCAAGTCCCGCTACCGCCGTCGCAGTAGGCGCCCGCTTGCCAGCGAAAAGACCCGCAGATTCCACGCAGGCCTGAGTGCCGCATTCGCTGGCAAGCCAGCATCTATTCAATGGAGGTGTGGCGGACGCCATCCTGCGAATCACGGGCCACCACCACCTTGCCCAGCAGGCCGCCCTGCTCCACTCGCTGGTGGGCCCGGCGCAGGTTGTCCACGGTGAAGGGGCTGAATACCTCGCTCAAGGTGCAGCGGATGACTCCCTGGTCCAGCAACTGTGCCAGGCGCTGGAGAATATGATGCTGCTCGATCATGTCCGAGGTCTGGAACAGCGCCCGGGTGAAGACCATTTCCCAGTGCAGGGACACGCTCTTGCTCTTGAGCGGCACCGCATCAAAGAAGTCGTGATCGTCGATGAGCGCGATGTGCCCATGGGGCGCAATGATCTCGGCCAACTCGGCAAAGTGCTGCTCGGTGTGAGTCAGCGCGGCAATATGGGTCACTGCGGGCAGCCCCAGGCGGGCCAACTGCTGTACCAGCGAGCGCGAATGATCCAGTACATGCTGCGCTCCCAGTTCCAGGCACCACTGGCGACTGTCCGGCCGTGAAGCCGTGGCGATCACCGTCATCCCGGTCAACTTGCGGGCCAGCTGAATCAGCACCGAACCCACTCCTCCAGCGCCGCCGACAATCAACAGCGTGCCTTGCGCAGAGCAATCACCGGGCACCCTTCCCAGACGCTCGAACAACAATTGCCAGGCGGTCAGCGAGGTCAGCGGCATGGCCGCCGCCTGGGCAAAGGACAAGCTTGCGGGCTTGTGCCCCACCAGTCGCTCATCGACCCGATGCAGTTCGGCGTTAGCCCCATCCTGGGTAAAGGTGCCGGCATAGAACACTGCATCCCCGGGGCTGAACAGCGTCACCCCGCAGCCCACCGCCTGGACCACGCCACAGGCATCCCAGCCGAGGATGCGCACATCGTCCGGCACCTGCACCTTGCCCGCGCGAACCTTGGTATCCAAGGGATTGACCGACACCGCGTGCACAGCCACCAGCAGGTCATGGGGGGCGAGTATCGGCTCGGCCTGATGCACTTCATAAAAGGCTTGGGGATGGGACAGGTCCGAACCCGGGAGGTAGGCGATGGCCTTCATTGCAGAGCTTCCTTGACGACTCAAAGCGCCTACTTAAATCCCTCACGCCGTACTCGCACAAGTAGGGTACTTTTGCGTACCTGCTACGCAAAAGGGCCGTCAGGCAATGAAAAACAAGCACTATCAGGACATTCCCGGGTGTCCGGTGGAAGTCACCCTGGACCTCATCGACGGGCGTTGGAAAGGTGTGATCCTGCATCAACTACTGGCCAACGACTTCCTGCGTTTCAACGAGCTGCAACGCCGCCTGCCTGGGATTTCGCAGCGCCTGCTGACCAAGCAGCTGCGTGACCTGGAGGCCGCGGGCCTGGTATCACGCACGGTGTACGCCGAAGTACCGCCACGGGTTGAGTACCGCCTGAGTGCAGAAGGGCATTCCCTACAGCCGGTCATCGAAGCGCTGTCGGCCTGGGGCCGCGGACGCATCAGCCGGCAACAGCCACACCCGCCGTCAGTCACTGCGCCACTGCCCCTTGCCTGACCTCGGCCTCCGGCAACAGGCAGCCCTTGGCCAGCCACCGGCACTGACGCAGCCAGTGGTAACGCTGCTCCGGCGTACCGCGTTCGTCGTAGAAGACCAGGCGCAACTGGTCCTGGGTGAAATCCAGCTTGCTGAAACCCGCCCGTGAATCGCTGAACTGGCTATCGGTCATGATGTGGGGCATCTCGTAGAGTTTCTGCCCGCCAGCACCGGAAATCACCCAGGCCGGTTCTCCGGTTTGCAACAACAATTGCTGATTGTGCTCATGCCCAGACAGATAGAGATCGACCTTGTTGCGCTGCAACGCCGGTAACAGATCCCGCAGCAGTTCCTCATCATTGCCATGCTTGCCGGCATTACGCAGCGGATGATGGGCCGCCACCACTCGCCAGATCGGTTGCGGGCCATCCAGGCTAAACGCCTGCTCAAGAAACGCCACCTGCTGCGTCATCGCCTGCCGAGGCGCAGCAGTATCGAGGAACACCACCCGCAGCAAGGGACGGCCCTGGGCCTGGCCAAAATCCTTCACATAGTAGCGGGCCGGCATTTGCCAGCGCCCCGAACCTTTGTGCTGCTGGCTGTAGTCGAGTTCGACCTGCTGCGACTCCGGGTAATCGTGGTTGCCCAGCACCGCGTAGAAGGGTACGCGATTGAGCCAGTGCCCCCAGTAGACTCGCTCGAACTTGAGCTGCCAGCTCATGTCGCTGGTATCGCTCAAAGGCGGCCCATAGAAGTTGTCGCCCAACAGCACCACCAGATCCAGGCGCCGATCTCGGGCAGCGACTCGTTCCATGGCCTGGGCTACCCGCCATTGCTGCAAGGCACCACTGCCCTGATCGCCAAGGGCAATCAGCGAAATGTGCTCGGGGAGCGACTCGGCAGGCGATACGAAGGGCGCTGGCGAGGTGATCAACCACCCCCCCAGTGCCAGGCCAAGCGCCACCAGCAGGCACAATAGACCCAGCAGCCAGGTACGCTTTCTGAGCGGTTCCACGGCCGGCATAACCGCAGCCTTATTCTTGTATGGCGGTTTCAAGGACGATCTACTCTAAGGGGCGAAGGAAAGGATCGAGGTGTATCCACACTAGACCACAATCCTTGTTCACAATTTGTTAAGACAGACCCCCGTATACTTTCGCGCTTGCCCGCAGACTGTTGCCTGCGCCCCTCGATCTGGTGGCCAAAAACCCATGTCACGACCCGCACCGTTGTTGTTCCTGCTTGCTTGCCTGCTGTTCTTCTTCGCCTTGGGCAATCACCAGCTGCAAGGCTCCACCGAAGCCCGGGTCGCCGGCATCGCCATGGAAATGCACCTGGACGACGACTGGGTCACGCCGCGCCTGTTCGGCACGCCATTCCTGGAAAAACCGCCGCTGAGCCTGTGGCTCGACGCCGGCGCCATTCGCGCCTTCGGTGGCACGCCCCTGGCGGTACGCCTGGCTTCGGCCTTCGCCGGCCTGTTCAGCGTGATGCTGCTGTACGCCATGCTGCGCCGCTTCGGGCGGCCAGCCACCCTGGGGCTGGCCGCCGGGCTGATGCTGGCGACCATGGCCAGCTATTGGAGCAACGTGCGCGGCGTGGGCGAGGATGCACTGCTCAGCCTCGGGGTGACCCTGGCCCTGCTGGCATTTTTCCAGGCCCAGCGCCGCCAGGCCGAACAGCAGCCGGCACCGCTGGCCTGGCTGGCCTTCGCCGGCGGGATCGCCATTGCCACCCTGAGCAAGGGAGTACTCGGCCTGGCCATGCCAGGGGTGGTGATCTTCGCCTACCTGGTGGCCGTGAGCCTGATCGACAAGCGCTTTGACCTTGGCCAATGGCTGCGCCCCGGCCTGTGGACCCTGTTGGGCCTGGTGCCCCTGGCGATCTGGCTGTACATGCTCTATCAACGGGGTGGCCTGCAAGCCCTGGGGGAATTGCTGTGGACCAACAGCGTCGGACGTTTCGATGGCTCCTTTGAAGAGGCCGGGCACTACGAACCCTTCTATTACTACCTGGCCAAGCTGCCCCAAGCCTTTTTACCGTGGAACATCCTGGTCTACCTCGGCCTGTGGCACTTTCGTAAAAGCCTGGTGAAGAACCGCTACCTGTTGTTCTTCACCCTCTGGCTGCTGGCGCAGTTCGCCTTGCTATGCCTGGCTTCGAGCAAGCGCACGGTGTACCTGATGTCCCTGACCCCGGCGGCAGCCGTGCTGGCGGCGGAATATGGCGCGGTGCTGTACCAGCGCCTGGGCCAACGTGCCCAGGGGACTGGTTTGTGGAGTGCCGTGGGACGCCGGCGCCGAGGCCTGGTTGTCACCCTCATGGGCCTGATGATCGGCGGTTACCTGGCCGGCGCTCAATGGGCCGCGCCCAAGGCTGATCGTGAACTGTCCTTTGTCCCGGTGACCGACCAGATCATGGCATTGCAGGCCAGCGGTCATCAGCTGGCGCTGTATCAGGCCAATGAGCGCATCGCCGGGGCCAGCGTGTTCTACACCCAGAGCCTGCTCAAGGACCTGCAGAGCGAAGAACAACTGCTGGCGTTTCTGCGTGAGTCGGCCCAGCACGTGGCCGTGCTCGGCGGTGCCGAAGCGCCCAAGCCGCCGCTGCAGGTGCAGAAAATGCTGATGGTGGGACGCCAGGCCTACTACTTCGTCAACCTGCCCCCGGCTGGCTGAAGCAAAAAAACGGCACCTGGATCAGGTGCCGTTGGTTGTTCCAGGCCAGGAACAATCCCAGCCTTGGTACACGCTTACTGAGGGTTCTTCAGCGTGACCACGGCCCCCTGCACATTGCCTCCTTACCCTTGAACCCTTTCCTGCTGATACCCGCCTGCTGCCCTTGAAACCATGACTCCAGCCCAACCACGGGCGTTTCCCCCAAGGAGTCAGTCATGACCATCACCGTTGTCAGCACCACCCTGAGCCATGCCGTCGCCCAGAAAACCTTCGACGACGCATGCAAGTACCTGCGTCAGTCCGACCTGGCCAACTTCCTCCTCGACGAGTTGCTGGGCGTCAAGGATGACCTGCTGGTGGAAGTCACCACTTCCTCGGCGGCGGACAAAGTGGACAGTTGGACGCCACCCGCGTCCAACTCGCCCCACCAGGCCGGAAGCGTCATCTGGAACCTCAAGTCGCGGATCTACGCCATCGAGAAAAAATACAAACAACCGGACCTGAGCAACTTTCAGAAATTCCTCGCGCTGTTCTCCGGTGATCGGGTCGAACGCCTGTCTCCCGCCCTGGTGCTGATGCACGAACTGGGGCACGCCTGCCAATTCCTCACCAACAAGGTCGAGTTCCGTCGCCAACTGGCAGCCAGAAACATCCTCGAAGTGGAAAACATCAACGTCAACGCCATCGAAAACACTGTGGCCAAGGAACTGATGGAGAAAAACAACAAGGAAGGCCTGCGTTGGGACTATCTCGACGCCCGCTGACCGTTCACCCCGGCGGCGCGCAGTCGCCGGGGTGCCTTTCCTGCAATCTGTTGCGGGCCCTTCGCGGCCTTGAAAAGGAGTTCCTCCTCATGTTGATTCTGCGTTCACTGATCATTGGCCTGAGCCTGTTCGCCGGCGCCGTCCACGCCCTGGAAACCAGCAATACCTCCACCACCACTCTGAAGGCCTACGCCACCACCCTGGGCGAGGCGGCAGGCAACAACCAGTGGCAACAGCTGTGGAAACGCTCTCGGGACAACGGTGTATTCAACCCCCAGGGTGAACAACCGCGCTTCACCGTCACCCAGGACAAAGTGCCGGACATGGCCCGCACCACCCTGAGCAGCGCCACCAGTGTCACAGCGCAAGACACCACCCAGGCGCTGTACCGCTATGAGTTTTCCGCAGCCATCGGTACTGCGGCCAAACAGCCACTCAAGGCCCTGTGCCTGCTGGTGGACTGGCGCACCCTGCCCGCTGGCACCGCCCCCAATGACTCAAGCCATATGGGCAGCGTGAGCCTGCTGCAAATCTTCCCCTGCCCCTGAACCCAGTCGCCGCCCAAGCCCAAGGCCTGGGCGGCAAGCGGCTAGGGTGCGAGCTGCGAGCCCAGCAGATTGGCCTCCTTGCACCGGCGGGGGGCGTAGCGGTCTCCGAAATTGCGCAGGTTGGCCAGGGCACTCGGCCAGTCACGGGCCACCACCTGGGCCCAGAACTTCGGTGTGCGGCTGGCCAGGTCGCCGTACTGGAACGCCACCGACGCGATCACCGTCTGCATCGGCGCCGGCAACTGGGCAAAGTCCACCCCGCTGGCCTTGAGATAGCGCGCCGCCAGGCGCTCGACAAAGGGCGCCTTGAACGCCTCATCGATCAGCTCCGCCTCACCACTGCTGATACTCAAGGGCCGGCCATCGAGGAAGTTCTTCGCCTCCATCCCGGTCAGCCCCAGGTAGGGTTCCAGACGCTGCAGCAGGTCCGCGGGCAGGTTGAGCGCCTGCATGTCCTTGAGTTTGCGTTGCCCCAGGTCGAAACCGGTGCCCACCGTGACCCCGCTCTTGCTGTTGGCCGCATCGGGCACATACCCCTGGGTCTTGGCAGCGCCCTCGAGGGCGGCGATGAAACTGAAATCAATCGAATAGCGTGACATGGGAATTTCCTCATCCTTTTGAAGAAAAACCAGTGCATCACCAGCGACCAATACAGCATCAGCCTGTAATAGTTCCCACTAATAGGGGGGAAATTTCCCACTGAACAGAGGACGAGACACCTCCTTAGGATCAAACCGGCCTTATCCATCATTCCAAGGAGGTAACAAATGGACGTGAACGACCTCAACCTTATCGATATTCGCCAGCTGCCCCACTCGCTGCAGGCCCTTGTAGATTGCATCGGCCTGGAAAATGCCTACCGCCTGACCTGCGAATACGGGGGCCGCCCGAAATACATTCCCAAGCATGCCGAACGCACTTCCCTGGCCCTGATCCTGCCTCCCGATGCCCTCAATGCCCTGATCGAACGCTTCGCCGGACTGGCCCTGGAAATCCCCAAGGCCGACCACTTCTGCCGACAGATCCGTAACCAACACATCCAGCTGGAAAGCCTGGGGGGCATTTCGCGCAGCGTCCTGGCGGACAAGTACGGCCTGAGCCTGCGGCAGATCGGCAACATCCGCCGCCTGGAGGCCATCATTCCCCGGTAATCGATTCCCGCTGAATCAATCACCACGGTTTTCTTAAGTTGCAGGGGCGCATTTCGCGCAGCGAAGAACAAGGAGAAACACCATGGCAGATATCGATAAGGGCCTGATCGGCGGCGTGATTGCCGCTCTGCCCCTGGACAAGATGATCACCGGTCCGCTGATGGCAATGATCCAGGCGCAGGTCGCCGCGAGCAAAGCCTATGCGGACTTCCTGATGGGGGTGTGCATCCAGAACGGCCAGGCGGTTTCGGTGCAGTTCGACTACGACGAGACCCTGGTGGATGACCAGGGCGTCTACAAGGGCACGGTGAAGAAGACGATGCGCATCCCGCTGCTGGCGGCCATCAGTCACCCCAACATCACCATCGAGGAAGGTTCGATCGAGTTCGAACTGACCATCAGCCAGATGGCCGAGGACACCAGCTCCAATGAAGCCTCCGGCAGTTTCGAGGCGAAGATGGGCTGGGGCCCGTTCAGCGTTTCGGTCAAGGGCGCGGCGAGCCACAAATCGACCCAGACTCGCAAGACCGATACTCGAGCGCGCTACGCCATCAGCACCAAGATCGTCCGTCAGGATCCACCGGAAGCCCTGATGCGGGTAATCGACTTCCTCACTGACGCAGCCACCAAGCCGATCATGTTGCCGGGAGTAACCGCCAGCAAGGACACCGACAAACTGTCTCGGGACAACGCCCTGACCAACCCGGTCAACCCGGCCACCGCCAAGAAAGCCGACGGCTCCGCAGCTGCCGGAAAAAACCCGTAAGGCTGATCTGTCCCCCCTGCAACCGCCCCGCCGCTCCGGTGGGGCACCTTAGCCACCGAACAAGGAGCGTGATCCATGGCGTTTTTTTCCCGCCGCAAGGAGCCCATGTCCGCCAGCGACCTGAGCCATATCACCCGTGGCATGCACCAGGCTGCGGCCGCCACCCACAACCTGATCGCCCAGCAATACATCAAGTTGTTCGACCAGTTCTTCGACTACAACGTCAATGACCTGGGCACGCCGATGAAGGCCAAGATGGTCGAGGTGGCGCTCAACGAGCAGCACATCATCAACGTTCCGCTGATTGCCCTGGTATCGCCCAAGGGCCTGGCCCTGCACAAGATGACGGTCAATCTGTCGGTGCGCATGCAGGGTACGGAACTGCAGAAGGCCAGCCACGACCTGGAGAACGGCGAGCTGCAGAGCGAGAAGTTCTTCGTCACCTTCGGCAACGGCAAGCGTGAAGGTCAGGAGCGTGACCCGGACGAGGTACAGATCAGCATGGAGTTTCGCAACTGTGAGCCGCCGGAAGCGATCCAGAGACTGATCGAAGAGTTCACCAACCTGATCAGCCCGCAGCGGATCTATGAAGGTCCTGCACCGGCCGACAACCCGCCCGCCGAGCAAGACCTGCTGGCCCCCTGAACCTCATCCCATGACGCACCTGGCTGACCGCGACGGCCAGCCTCCGGGAGCAACGGATAGCACTCAGGGCTTGAGGTTGACCGAACGCCAGTCACTGGCCTCGATCATCCCGAGCATCTTCGGTGCACCGTTGAGGGTGTCGGTGGAAACGAACAGGGAGGCACCGTAGCCCAGGGTCGGGGTCGCCAGCTTCAAGTCCTTTTCCAGTTGCGCCATGCATTCGCTGTGGGTCACCAGCACCAGGTTGCGCCCGGCGACCTTATGCGCCAGCACGTCGCGCAACATGCTGTTCTTGCAGTTGAACAGCCAGTCATCGCCACTGCTGACCTTGCTGAACATGTAGCTCGCGGTCTGCGCGGTACGGGTCAGCGGGCTGTTGTAGATATCGGCACGCTCAAGGCCCAGGTGCTCGAACTGGGCACCCAACCCCACCGCCACTTCCCGGGCCCGGTCGGTAATACCGTCGGCCGGCCCCAGGCAGGCGGCATTGGAGTGATCACAGCGCTCCACATGGCGCACCAGCACGATCATCTCGCCCTTGGCCCACCCGGCCGTCAGCGCGTTGATCCCGACCACATTGCCGTGGGCCAGATCGGGCACCGCCGCCGGCTTGAACACCCACAGACTCAGGGGGATCACCAGAAGTACCGCCAGCAGCAACGCCAGACGGTGCTTGTAGCGCATCAGGCTGCTGATCAAGAGCGAGCGTTTGACCAGCGGAAAAACAAGTCTTGTAGCCACTGTCCAGCCGCCCCTTTGCGAATGATTAGATGTGTTGAGCAGCTCGTGCCGAGACTACAGAACCCTGATGACAATTGAGCACTGCCCAGAACCTTGGGCAGCAACCGGCCTGACTCTAGGTTCGTGGGCGTGGCAGAGCGGTGAAATGAATGTGAAAAAAAGCTCAACGGAACGGCGCTTCATCCCGCAAAATAACCGTTCATCGGCTAAAACATTGTCCTGGCGCAATACCGACGAAATCGTTTCAGCTATGGCACATCCCGCCGATACACCCCCTACAAAACACCTTGCTGGTCACCAAGAACAACAATCTTCCAGCCAACTTAGATCAAGAAGCGCTACGTTCCTGGAGGAATTCAATGAATAGTTGGTTTGCCAACATAAGCGTCAACCTTAAGCTCGGCCTGGGTTTCGGCCTGGTCCTGGCCCTGACCACCATACTGGCACTGACCGGCTGGACCAGCCTGGGCAAGCTGATCGACCGCAGCAACTGGATGAGCGACATCACCCAGCTCAACAACGGCCTGACCAAGCTGCGGGTCACTCGCCTGCAGTACATGCTGGCCAATGGCGACGAAACCGCCGCCCAGGGCGTGCAGAGCACCCTGGATGATTTCAGCGCCCACCAGAAAAAGCTCCTGACCTCGTTCCAGAGCCCGATCAGCATCAAGCTCCTGCAAGGCCTGGGAACGACCATCAGCGCCTATCAGGACTCGCTGAACAAGATGCGCAACGCCTACCGCACCGGCAATGCTGCGCGCCAGGCCATGAACCAGAATGCCGAACTCGCCAATGACTTGATCAACGGGATCAACACCCGGGTCAAGCAGATGCCCCTGAGCGACCAGCGCTTCGAGCAGTTCCAGGCCATCACCCAGGCCAAGGAAGCCTTCCAGCTGGCCCGTTATGAAGTGCGCGGCTACACCAGCACCAACAACCCGAGCACCGAACAGAAAGCCTTCACCCAGCTCAATGCGGCGATTGCCGAAATGGGCCAGCTCAAGGCCCATTTCAGCAGCACCCAGAGTGATGCCCTGCAACAGCTGGAAGCGGCCCTGACCGACTACCGCAGCTCGCTGCAGGCCTTCAAGGTGGCCTTTAACGACGCCCTGCAGGCGCGCAAGGAAATGACCGACCAGGGCGCCGACATCGTTGACCGCAGCGACGCCCTGTACCAGTTCCAGCTGGACCAACGCGACATCGAAAGCGTCCAGGCCCGTAGCCTGCAATTGATCAGCACCCTGCTGGCCCTGCTGGTGGGTGTACTGGCCGCGGTGATCATCACCCGGCAGATCACTCGCCCGCTGCGCGAAACCCTGGCTGTGGTGGAGCGCATTGCCTCCGGCGACCTCACCGAAAACCTGCGAGTCACCCGCCGCGACGAGCTCGGCGTACTGCAACAAGGCATCGTGCGCATGGGCGTGACCCTGCGCGAGCTGATCGGCGGTATCCGTGACGGCGTGACCCAGATCGCCAGCGCCGCTGAAGAGCTGTCTGCGGTGACCGAAGAAACCAGCGCCGGGGTCAACAGCCAGAAAGTCGAGACCGATCAAGTGGCTACCGCCATGCACGAGATGACCGCCACCGTGCAGGAAGTCGCGCGCAACGCCGAAGAAGCCTCCCAGGCCGCAGCCGCCGCCGACAGCGAAGCCCGCCAGGGTGACAAGGTGGTGGCCCAGGCCATCGAGCAGATCGAGCGCCTGGCCAGCGAAGTGGTGCGCTCCACCGACGCCATGACCGTGCTGCAACAGGAAAGCGACAAGATCGGCAGCGTCATGGACGTGATCAAGGCCGTGGCCGAGCAGACCAACCTGCTGGCGCTGAACGCCGCCATCGAAGCCGCCCGAGCCGGTGAAGCCGGGCGTGGTTTTGCCGTGGTGGCCGACGAAGTGCGGGCCCTGGCCCAGCGCACCCAGAAGTCCACCGAAGAGATCGAATTACTGGTGGCCGGCCTGCAGAACGGCACCCAGCAAGTGGCCACGGTGATGAACAACAGTCGCAGCCTGACCGACAGCAGCGTCCAGCTGACCCGCAAGGCCGGCGCCTCGCTGGAAAGCATCACCCGCACCGTGTCCAACATCCAATCGATGAACCAGCAGATCGCCGCGGCCGCCGAGCAGCAGAGCGCCGTGGCCGAAGAGATCAGCCGCAGCATCATCAACGTGCGCGACGTGTCCGAACAGACCGCCGCAGCCAGCGATGAAACCGCCGCCTCCAGCGTCGAGCTGGCCCGCCTGGGCGGCCAGTTGCAGATGATGGTCAGCCACTTCCGCGTCTGATCCCTGGCGCGCCCTTCGCCGGCAAGCCGGCTCCTACACGGCTTCGTAGGAGCTGGCTTGCCAGCGAAAGGCGCCAATCCCTCGCGCCGAGCATTTACACCCATCAGGGTTTGCCCTTACCTTTCCCGGTCTCCGTCCTGCTGTCCGAAGGATTCGTCGCCAGGAACCCGCGCATGCCCAGCCTCGGCTTTACCTCGGTCCCGCCCCTGCTCAAATATCTGCTGTATGCGGAGCAGCTGGGTATTGCCACGGCGCCGGCGCTGGCGGCGGCGGGGCTACAAGCCGCGCAGTTGAACGACACCAGCCTGCGCCTGCCGATGGAAGTCCACGAACGGTTGCTGGACTACTTCTGCAAGCATTCCGGCGATCCGTTGTTCGGCCTCAATTCGGCGCGTTTCGTCAAACCCAATTCCTGGAACGTGCTCGGCTACATCACCATGAACTGCGCGACCCTGGGCGAAGCCATGGGCCGCATCATGCCGTTCGAAAAACTGGTGGGCGACATGGGCACCAGTCGCGCCGAGGTGGTCGCTGAGCACGTGCGGCTGATCTGGAGCTGCCGCCATCAGCGTGCGGATATCCGCCGGCACCTGGTGGAGAACGTGCTCGCGTCCTGGCTGCTGTATGCACGCTGGATCGCCGACTCGGCCATGTCCCCCAGTGCGGTCTGGTTCGAGCACGCGCTGCCGGAAAAGACCCAAGCGGCGCAGTACGAAGCGCTGTTCGGCTGTCCGGTGCTGTTCCAGCAGCCCTGCTCGGCCTTGGTGGCGCCGTTGGAATACCTGCAGATGCCCCTGCGCCAGGCCGATGCGCGCCTGCTCAAGACCCTGGAAGAACATGCCCAGGCGATGATGGCATCCCTGGCCGATGCCCCCCTGGCGTTGCAAGTGCACAATGTGCTGCGCCAATTGCTCAAGCACGGCCTGCCGCGCAAGGAACAGGTGGCGGAACAATTACAGGTGTCGGTGCGCACCCTGCAACGCCAGTTGCAGCAGGCCGGGACTTCGTATCAGCAGATTCTCGATGACCTGCGCCAGGAGCTCGCCGAGCACTACCTGCGGCACAGCGAGCTGTCGATCCAGGGCGTTTCCGATTGCCTGGGTTTCACCGAGCCACGCTCGTTCCACCGCAGTTTCAAGAGCCGTACCGGGCTGACTCCCGGCCAGTTCCGCCAGGCAGCCGTGGCCGCCGGCAAGGCCTGAAATCAGTCAGACGCTGATCGCGTTGGTGAACACCAGCCGATTGCCGAACGGGTCGCTGATGGTCATGTCCTGGCTGCCCCAGGGCATGGCCTGGATCTGCGGATGGGAAAAGCGGTACTGCTTGGCCAGCAACTGCTGCTGGAAGGCTTCCAGTTCATCGGTTTCGATACGCAGCGCGGCACCCGGCGAGCAATCGCCATGATGCTCCGAGAGGTGCAACACGCACTCCCCTCGCGACACCTGCAGGTACAACGGAAAGTTGGCTTCGAAACGATGCTCCCAGTCGAGGGAGAACCCCAGGAAGTCCAGGTAAAACTCCCGGGCCTTGGCTTCATCGAAGATCCGCAGGATGGGGGTGGTTTTGCCAAAGCTCATTGCGCGACTCCCTGACTGAAAAAAACCGACTGTACAGGCGGCGATGCTCAACACTTCGGCGCTGCCCCGGGTTTCTTTAATATCACGAAGCCATAACTGCAATGAAGTTCATCCCGTCAGCCGGCGCGGGTGAACCCCTGGCGCAAGTCGCCCTGACGCACGAGGAAGCGGCCCAGGCGCCGACCATTGGCCTGGCCTTCGGCATAACTGCACACGCCGTTGACCCAGACTCCATCGATGCCTTCTGCCGCTTGCTGGGGGTTCTTGAAGTCGGCCACGTCACGCACTCGTGCCGGGTCGAACAGCACCAGGTCGGCCCAGTGCCCTGCGCGAATTTCACCGCGCTGCTGCAAGCCGAAACGCGCCGCCGAAAGCCCTGTCATCTTGTGCACGGCGGTATGCAGCGGGAACAGGCCCAAGTCACGGCTGAAGTGCCCCAGCACTCGGGGAAAGGCACCCCATAGCCGGGGATGGGGGAAGGGATCTTCCGGCAGGCCATCGGAACCGATCATCGACAGCGGGTGAGCGAGGATGCGCCGCACATCGTTTTCATCCATGCCGTAGTACACCGCACCCGCCGGTTGCAGGCGCTCGGCGGCGGCCAGCAGGCTAACGCCCCAATCGGCGGCGATCTCGCTCAGGTCACGACCGCCCTGCGCCGGGTGCGAGGTCGACCAGGTGATGGTGATGCGATAGGCATCCGTAACTTGCTTGAGGTCCAGGGTCGAGGAACTGGCGGCATAGGGATAACAATCGCAGCCCACCGGATGATCCTTCGCCGCCTGCTCCAGGGCCGCCAGCAGTTGCGGACTGCGGCCCCAGTTGCCGGCGCCGGCGCACTTGAGGTGCGAGACGATCACCGGCGCCTTGGCCGCGCGACCGATCAGAAAGGCTTCATCCATGGCCTCCAGCACCGGCTCGAATTCACTGCGCAGGTGGGTGGTGTACACCGCGCCGAAGGCCGTCAGTTCCTGGGCCAGTTGCACCACTTCATCGGTGTCGGCACAAAAGGCGCTGGCGTAGGCCAGCCCGGTAGACAAGCCAAGGGCACCGTCCTCCAGGCTGTCGCGCAATTGCTCGCGCATGGCCGCGATTTCCTCCGCCGTCGCCGTGCGGTACAGGTCCATCAGGTGATTGCTGCGCAACGCCGTATGCCCCACCAGCGCCGCGACATTCACCGCCGGGCGAGCCGCATCCACCGCCGCGCGGTAATCGCGAAAACGCGGGTAGGCGAACATCGGACGCTCGCCCAGCAGGTTCATCGGATCCGGCGGATCGCCCTTGAGGCTCACCGGCGCGGCACTGATCCCGCAGTTGCCGACGATCACCGTGGTCACCCCCTGGCTGAGCTTGGGCAGCATCTGCGGCTGGCGAATCACCACCGTGTCGTCATGGGTGTGCACGTCGATGAAACCGGGGGCCAGCACCCGCCCGGCCGCGTCGATCTCTTCCCGGGCGCTGGCGGCAGACAGATCACCAATGCATTGGATACGGCCCGCGTCGATCGCCAGGTCGGCGCGGTAGCCGGGACGGTTGCTGCCGTCGATGATCAAGGCATTGCGGATCAGCGTGTCGTAGCGCATGTCAGTCTCCCAGGGGCAGGCAGTCGGCGCCGCCACGGTAATGGTCCAGGGCCAACTTGATCCGTCGCAGGCGCTCCTGGTTGTCGTCCGGCAAGGCCAGGGCCAGCTCGGTGGCCAGGACGTCGATGGCCAGCAGCATGCCGTAGCGGGCGGCAGTGGGTTTGTAGATGAACGAGGTTTCGGCGCTGTGCAGGGGCAAGACTACATCGGCCAACTGCGCCAGGGGCGAGTCGGGCAAGGTGATGGCGAGGATTCCGGCGCCGTAGCTGCGGGCCAGGGCTATCGCATCCAGCAGCTCGGGAGTGATGCCCGTCAGGGAGCAGGCAATCACTGCATGTTGCGGCCCCAGGGCGGCAGCGGTGACCCGCATCATTACCGGGTCGTGGCAGGCGGCGATGGCATACCCCAAACGCACCAGGCGCACCTGCAGTTCATCGCTGCACAGGGTCGAACAGCCGCCGGTGCCGAAGGCGTGGATCATCCGCGCCCGCCCCAGCAAGCGCACCGCGTCAGCAAACTGCGCTTCCTCGAAACCAGCCAGATGCTGGTGCAGGGCCGACTCGATATCGCCGACGATCTGCCGGTAGAAAGCCGATTGCTCAGGGGCTCCGGCCGGGTCGAGAAAACGGCTGCCGACCCCACTGGCCTGGGCCAGTTGCAGGCGCAGCTGGCGCAAGTCGCGACAGCCGACGCTGCGGGCGAAACGTGACAGGGTGGCGGGGCTGACTTCAGCGCGCCGGGCCAGTTCGTCGAGGCTGGCGGATGCCGCGAACCCGACATCGTCGAGCATCAATCGGGCGATCCGCCCTTCCCCGGCGCTGAGCAGATCCAGGCGCGAGCGGATCTGATAAAGAATGTCCATCTACAGCAGCTCCGCGAGTACCAGGGTCAGGCCGAAGGCGATCACAGAGATCAGCGTCTCCAGCACGGTCCAGGTCTTGAAGGTTTGAATGACGGTCATATTGAAGTATTCCTTCACCAGCCAAAAGCCGCCGTCGTTGACGTGGGACAGAATCACCGAGCCAGCACCGGTAGCAATCACCAGCAGTTCCGGATGGGGATAACCGAGGCCGACGGCCACCGGTGCTACCACCCCCGAGGCGGTGGTCAAGGCCACGGTAGCGGAACCGGTAGCCACCCGCATCAGCACCGCGAACAACCAGCCCATCCACAGCGGCGACAGCTGGAACTCATGGGCCAGGCCAACGATCTGATCGGTCACTCCGGAGTCGATGAGAATCCGGTTGAGACCGCCGCCGGCCCCTACCAGCAAGGTGATGCTGGCTGTCGGTGCCAGGCATTCGTTGGTGAACTTGAGGATCGCCTCACGGTTGAAACCCTGGGCCAGTCCCAAGGTCCAGAAGCTCACCAGAGTCGCCACCAGCAGGGCGATCACCGAGTTGCCGATAAACAGCAGGAACTGATTGAGACCGGTGCCTGGCACGGCGATCTGGTTGGCCCAGCCGCCGATCAGCATCAGCACCACCGGCAGCAGGATGGTGGCCATGGTCAGGCGGAAACTCGGCAGGCGCAGGCGCGGCTCACGAGCGATGAACTGCCGCTCCAGTGGGTTCTCTGCCGGCAGGTGAATGTGCGGCACGATGAAGCGCGCATACACCGGGCCGGCAATGATCGCCGTGGGCACGCCGATCAACAGCGCGTAGAGCAGGGTCTGCCCCACCGACGCCTGATAGGCCTGCACCGCCAGCATTGCCCCTGGATGCGGCGGCACCAGGGCGTGAACCACCGACAGCCCGGCAACCATCGGCAAGCCCACCATCAGCAGCGAGACCCCGACCCGCCGCGCCACAGTGAAGGCAATCGGCACCAGCAGCACGAAACCCACCTCGAAGAACAGCGGCAGGCCCACCAGGAAGGCAATGCACACCATGGCCCAGTGTGCGTTGCGCTCACCGAAGCGATCGATCAAGGTCCGCGCCACCTGGTCTGCACCGCCGGATTCGGCCATGAGCTTGCCGAGCATGGTGCCCAGGGCCACCACCAGGGCGATGTGGCCGAGCGTCTTGCCGACCCCGGCCTCATAGGCACCCACCACCCCGGAAGGCGGCATACCGGCCATCAGCGCCAGGCCGACAGATACCAGGGTGATGACAATAAAGGGGTTCAAGCGATAGCGAGCGATCAACACGATCAGCGCAATGATCGCGACTGCGGCGTAACCCAACAGCCAATAACCCGTTGCAGGAGCCATGGCGTCCTCCTTGAAAACAGCGTCACTTTAGAATGGTTGTGAAATTCTTTAATCACTTAACGAAGTGATATTCAAACCCAGTGAAACTAATTTTCGTAAAGAGGCCGGCCTTGTCGTGAACAGCTAAGTGATGGGCCATGAAATGAAAATAGGCAGCGGGTATTTTCATCCGCTACAGCGAACCGCTGGCCCATTGGTTTCAGTCGTGTTGCACCCGGGCGCGCTTGAGCAACTTCTTGCAGCGCTCCGACACATGCAACACCCGCAGGTGCTTGCCGGCCTTGGCGTAACGCTCACGCAGGGTGTTCAACGCCGCAATGGCCGAGTAGTCGACGAAATTCAGATGACGACAATCAATGGTCACCCGCAACGGATCATTGGCCGAGTCGAACTGGTTGAGAAACGCCGTGGTGGAAGCGAAGAACAAGGTCCCGTGCAACTGATAGAGCTTGCTGCCATCGGCCTCCAAGTGACTGTCGGCATATAGCTCGCGGGCCTGCTGCCAGGCGAAGTTGAGGGCGGCGATGACAATGCCGCAGAACACCGCGATGGCCAGGTCGGTGAACACGGTAATCACGGTGACCGCGAGGATCACCAGCACATCGTTGCGCGGCACCTTGTTGACCACCCGCAGGGAGGCCCAGGCGAAGGTCTGCTGCGCCACCACGAACATCACCCCCACCAGCGCGGCCAGGGGAATGCGCTCGATCAGCGGCGACAGGAACAGCACGAACAGCAGGATCAGGCCGCCGGCCACAGCGCCGGACAAACGCCCGCGGCCGCCGGAGCTGAGATTGATCACGGTCTGGCCGATCATGGCGCAGCCGCCCATGCCGCCGAACATCCCTGAAACCATGTTGGCCGCACCCAGGGCCACGCATTCGCGGTCCGGGTAACCACGACTCTCGGTGATTTCATCGGTGAGGCTCAGGGTCAGCAGGGTTTCCAGCAGGCCGACCATGGCCATCAGGAATGCGTAGGGCGCGATGATGCCCAGGGTTTCAGCGGTCCAGGGCAGATTCGGCCAGGCCAGGCTCGGCAAGCCGCCGGCAATATGCGCCATGTCCCCCAGGGTGCGGGTCGGCAGGCCCAGCAGGTAGACCAGCAGGCCGACGCCGAGGATCGCCACCAGGGCCGGCGGCACCGCGCGGGTCAGCCGTGGCAGCAGGTAGACGATTGCCATGGTCAGCGCCACCAGCCCGGCCATCAGATACAACGGCGAGCCGCTGAGCCAAACCCCACCGCTCTTGAAATGCTCCAGCTGGGCCAGGGCAATGACGATCGCCAGGCCGTTGACGAAGCCCAGCATCACCGGGTGCGGCACCATGCGCACCAGCTTGCCCAGGCGCAGCAGGCCGAACGCAACCATGATCAAACCGCCCAGCAGCACGGTGGCCAGTAAATACTGCACCCCGTGTTGCACCACCAGGGCGACGATCACCACGGCCATGGAACCAGCAGCCCCGGAAACCATGCCCGGCCGGCCGCCGAACAGCGCGGTCAGGGTGCAGATGAAGAAGGCGCCATACAGCCCCATCAACGGATTGAGGTGGGCCACCAGGGCAAAGGCGATGCATTCGGGGAGCAAGGCGAACGAGGTGGTAAGTCCGGCCAGGACATCGGCACGCAGACGTTTTGCTTTCATGATTGACCTGATGGGCGGGCCGGCAGACGGGCCCTGGGGAGAGCGGGAAGAAGTCGGGGAATGTTACGGAATTGAGCCGCCGCCGACCAGCCGGCCGTCGCAGCCTGCACAAGGAACTGTAGGAGCTGGCTTGCCAGCGAAGAGGCCGCTCGATTTGGCGCCAGGCTGGCGGGCCCTTTCGCCGGCAAGCCGGCTCCTACAGGGGTTCAACGGTTATTTGACGACCTTGCCGACACCGCGGCCGCGTGGGTCGGAAGCGGTTTCAAGCTGGGTGCCGTTGACCCGGATCGCCTGGATATCGCCCATCTCCCAACCCTGGTCTTCCAGGGTGTAGCCCATGGTTTTCAGCTCATCGGCAACCTTGCCGGTGAGCGGCGCGTAGGCGTCGAAGTAGATGGTGTCCTTGGGCAGCAACTGGTGATGCACGCGCTGCGCGGCCACGGCTTTTTCCAGCGGCAGGTTGTAGTCATAGAGATTGTTCAGCACCTGGAAGATCGAGGTGAAGATCCGCGAACCACCGGGGGTGCCCAGCACCAGGGTGACCTTGCCGTCGCGGGTCACCAGGCTCGGACTCATGGACGACAGCATGCGCTTGCCGGGGGCGATGGCGTTGGCATCGCCGCCGACCACGCCAAAGGCATTGGCCACGCCGGGCTTGGCGCTGAAATCGTCCATCTCGTCGTTGAGCAGGAAACCCGCGCCCTTGACCACCACGCCGCTGCCGTAATCCCAGTTCAGGGTGTAGGTGTTGCTCACCGCGTTGCCCTGGGCATCGACGATGGAGAAGTGCGTGGTCTGGTGCGGCTCAAGCCCCGGGCGCACCTTCTCGGTAGGCGAGATGGCGTTGGGGTTGACCTCGGCGGCACGTTTTTTCAGGTACGCAGGATCGGTTAGTTGCTTGACCGGCACTTCGGAAAACGCCGGGTCGCCGAGGTAGTCGGCACGGTCGGCGAACACTCGCTTTTCAATTTCCGCCAGCAGGTGAATGTACTTGGCCGAGTTCAGTTCGACGCCCTTGAAGTCCGCTGCGCGGTCTTCCTTGATGCTGATCAACTGAGCCAGGGCGACCCCGCCGGAACTCGGCGGTGGTGCGGTGTACAGGGTGTTGCCACGGAAGGTCACCTGCAGCGGCTGGCGCCATTGGACCTTGTAGTCCTGCAGGTCCTGCTTGCTGATCAGGCCTTTGTCGGCCTGCATCTGCGCCACCAGCAAGTCGGCGGTCTTGCCGCTGTAGAACTCCTTGGCGCCCTGGTCGGCAATCCGTTCCAGGGTCGCGGCCAGCTCGGGCTGACGGAAGGTTTCACCCGGCTTCATGCTGCCGAAGTAGTCACCAAAATTGGTGGTGCCGTTGAACAGCTTCAGCGCATCCTCGCGATACTGGTACTGCTTGTCGGCGACCTTGAAGCCGTTTTTCGCATAGCCCACTGCTGGCGTGAGCAACTCGCTCCAGGGCAGCTTGCCGAACTTCTGGTGCGCCTCCCACAGGCCCATCACGGTTCCCGGGACCCCGGCAGCACGGGCACCCACCAGGCTCAGGTTCTCGATCACCTCGCCCTTTTCATTCAGGTACATGTTGCGGGTCGCGGCCTTGGGCGCGGTTTCCCGGTAATCAAGGAAGTAGGGTTTGCCGTCGATGTACATGGTCATGAAACCGCCGCCGCCGATATTGCCGGCCTCGGGGTAAGTCACGGCCAGGGCAAAGGCCGTGGCCACTGCGGCATCCACCGCATTGCCGCCTTTCTTGAGGATCTGCGCCGCGACATCGGCGCCGTACTGATTCGGCGCAGCCACCGCGCCGCCTTCCAGGGTCACGGCGAAGGTCGAACTGCTGGCGGCGATAGCGGCCGTCAGGGCCAGGGTCTTGAACAACAGGATGCGCATAAGGTCCTTCCTTTTCTTGTTATCGAACGGGAAGAACCTTAGGCCCGGGGCCAAGGTTTGAGCAATCGCCAATCGCGGTACGCCCGTCCCAACCTGCAACCACCGAGTGATGCAGGCGCGGGTTTGTGTGGGAATCGGGTTGTGTAGGAGCTGGCTTGCCAGCGAAGGCGCTCTCAAGCCCGAAGCCAAATCCAAGGCCCCCTTCGCCGGCAAGCCGGCTCCTACAAGGGCTGCGTTGCCAAAACAATCCGCGGCACTCACTGTAGGAGCTGGCTTGCCAGCGAAGACGCTCCCAAGCCCGGAGCAAAATCCAAGGGCCCTTTCGCCGGCAAGCCGGCTCCTACAAGGGCTGCGTTGCCAAACAATCCGCGGCACTCGCTCACTGTAGGAGCTGGCTTGCCAGCGAAGGCGCTCTCAAGCCTGAAACCAAATCCAAAGCCCCCTTCGCCGGCAAGCCGGCCCATGCAATAGAAGGGGGAAGCGCGGGAGTCAGCCCTGGAACTCCGGGTTGGCGTAGTCCGCCAGCTTGCCCTGGATGAAATCGAGGAAACACTGGATACGCAGGGCCAGTTGCGAGTTGCGGTAATACACCGCGTTGATCGGCTGGCGATAACCGCTGTTGAACGAGGCCAGCACCGGTTGCAGCTGCCCGGCGCGGATGTCATCGATGGTCATGAAGTGCGAGAGACAGGCAATCCCTTGCCCCGCCAGCGCCAGGTGCCGCAGGGTTTCCCCGCTGGAGGCGCTGATGCCTGGCTGGATCTGCCAGCGGTCGCCGTGCACATGGCGCAGCGGCCAATGGTTGAGGGTCTCGGTCTGGGTGAACCCCAAGAGTGTGTGGTTGGCCAGTTCCGCCACGCTTTGTGGTGTTCCGTGCCGGGCCAGGTACTCCGGGCTGGCAAGGATATGCAGCGGGCTGCAACCCAGGGAGCGGGCATGCAGGGTCGAATCCGCCAACACGCCGATACGGATCGCAATGTCGGTGCTCTGTTCCAGCAGGTCGATGATCAGGTCGTTGCTGTTGAGCTCCAACTGGATATCCGGGTACAGGCGACGGAACTCGGCCACATAAGGAACGATGGCATGCAGCATGAACGGTGACGCCGCATTGATCCGCAGGCGCCCTGACGGATTGCGCTGGCGGGAGGAGAGCCGCTCTTCGAGTTCATCCATCTGATCAAGGATCAGCTTGGCCTGCTCGAAGAAATAGCGCCCCTCCTCGGTCAGGTCCATGCGCCGCGTAGTGCGGTTGATCAACGTGGTATCGAGCTTGGCCTCCAGCCGCGACAAGGTGCGGCTGACCGCCGAAGGGGTCTGTGCCAATTGCTCGGCGGCGGCGGAAATCGAACCGCACTCGATGACGCAGACAAAGACCTGCAATTCGTCGGATCTGGCTTTCACATGAGTCCTCTGTCAGCAGTGGATGGCACCCACAAAGCAAGTGATCCGCTTCAAGGCACTCAATAGTAGCCGGATTCAGTCTTTGAGATTGAACACCGCCTTGAGGTGTTCTTCGTAGCGCTGAACGTCGCCTTCGATGTTCGGGCGCTTCATCACGTCGACACAGAGGAAGGTCGGCAGGCCGCTCATGCCGAGGAACTGATTGGCCTTGTGGAACGGGAAATACACCGCGTCCACGCCCTTGGCTTCGAAGAAGTCGCTGGGGTCGTCGAAAGCCTGCTGCGGTGCGTTCCAGGTCAGCGAGAGCATGTACTGCTTGCCCTGGATCAAGCCGCCGCTGCCGTACTTCTGCGAAGCGTCGGAACGGGTCCGGCCGTCGCTGGCGTAGAGGCTGCCGTGGCCCTCGGTGAAGACTTCGTCGATGTACTTCTTGACGATCCACGGCGCGCCCATCCACCAGCCAGGCATCTGGTAGATGATCACGTCGGCCCAAAGAAACTTCGCCACTTCTTCCTGGACGTCGTAACCCGCATCGATGTGGGTGACCTTGACGTCCAGGCCGCCACGATCCAGCACCGCCAGGGCGGTATCCTGCAGGGTCGCGTTGTAGCGGCCATCGGAGTGGGCGAACTGTTTGGCGCCATTGAGCAGCAGTACTTTTTTCATGATCCAGCCTCATCGGGAACAACCCGTTGCGCATCGGTGGCGGCGGGCTGTGAAGATTGAAAACGATGGCGGCAGGTTAATCAGGCAAGGGCCGGAGAATAAGCCCGGGTTGTTCAAAATACATTTGACTCAAACGCACGAATCGATAGCGGATTGTTGCCTTAGAATTTTCACTCCCTTCCAACGCAGCGAGTGCTTTCAGCATGTCCACGCCCCAGGCCTTTATCCTTCACGCCAAGACCCGTCCCGAGCGCGCCGACGCTTTCGCAGCCTTCTTCCTCGGGCACGTTGCGGCCAGTCGCGCCGAAGCAGGCTGCATCGAATACCACATGCTGCGGGACCGGCAGGACCCGAGCCTGTTCATTTTCTATGAAGTCTGGGCCTCGCCGGAGGCGCTGGAGATCCACTCCAGCCTGCCGCACATGCAGCAGTTCCTCGACGCCCGCATGGACTATCTGCAGCAGGACTTCGAGATCCGCGCCATCGACATGCTCAGCCCGGCCGCAACTGGCCGCTGAGCAGAAGGTCTAGCCGCTGATCAACAGATGCCCGCCCAGCAGGCCCAGGCCGATAAAGAACGCCCGCTTGAACAGCAAGGCACTGATGCGCTGGCGCAGCCATTGCCCCAGCCACATGCCCAACAGCGCCGGGGCCAGGGTCAGCAATGAAGCCCCCAGCTCGGCGCTACCCAGGGCACCGCGCCAGAGCAATCCGCCGGCCAGGGCCAGGGTCGAGACGGTGAACGACAGGCCCAGGGCCTGCACCAGTTGATCCCTGTTCAAACCCAGGGCCTGCAGATAGGGCACTGCCGGAATCACGAACACCCCGGTGGCAGAGGTGATCACTCCGGTGACCAGCCCGCACAGCGGCGCCAGCCAGCGCTCCTGGGCCGCCGACACCCGCAGGGTCGGCAACAACAGACCGCTCAGGGCATACAGCAACAAGGCCGCGCCCAATCCCCGCACCACCCAATGCCCGCCATCGATCCCCAGCCACAGGGAACCGGCCCCGGTGCCGACCAAGATCGCCAGCAGCATCGGCCACAGGCGCTTGAGCAAGGCCGGCAGATGCCCGCCAAAGGCCAGTTGCCAGAGATTGGTCAGGGTCGCCGGAATGATCAGCAAGGCTGCAGCCTGCGCCGGAGCCATAGCCAGGCCCAACAGCCCCATGGCAATGGTGGGCAGCCCGAGACCGATCACCCCCTTGACCATGCCGGCCAGCACAAAGGTACCGATTACCAACAGTGACAGGGTGATTCCGAGGTTCTGATAAAACGCGAGTGAGCTGTTCATGGGCCTATCCTGCGCCCTGCTCGCCACGCTGAAAATCTGCCATATACTGAGCCAGCCTCTTGCCAGGAAATAGGCAGATACAAAAACTTATTGCCAATACATCCGTAGGAGCTGGCTTGCCAGCGAAGGCGTTTCCAAGGCCTGTGCAAAACTTCAGGGCCCCTTCGCCGGCAAGCCGGCTCCTACGAAAAACCTATTGCCGATACATCCGTAGGAGCTGGCTTGCCAGCGAAGGCGTTTCCAAGGCCTGTGCAAAACTCCAGGGCCCCTTCGCCGGCAAGCCGGCTCCTACGAAAAAACTATTACCGATACATCCGTAGGAGCTGGCTTGCCAGCGAAGACGTTTCCAAGGCCTGTGCAAAACTCCAGGGCCCCTTCGCCGGCAAGCCGGCTCCTACGAAAAAACTATTGCCGATACATCCGTAGGAGCTGGCTTGCCAGCGAAGGCGTTTCCACGGCCTGTGCAAAACTCCAGGGCCCCTTCGCCGGCAAGCCGGCTCCTACGAAAAAACTATTGCCGATACATCCGTAGGAGCTGGCTTGCCAGCGAAGGCGTTTCCAAGGCCTGTGCAAAACTTCAGGGCCCCTTCGCCGGCAAGCCGGCTCCTACACCGACCCGGTTCCCCGAGGGAGGCTCCATGCACTTCGATCTGATCGACCTGCGGCTGTACCTGAACATTCTCGAGGCCGGCAATATCACCGCCGGTGCCACTCGCAGCCATCTGTCCCTGGCCGCCGCCAGTGCCAGAATCCGCGCCATGGAAGCCTCGCTGGGCATCGCGTTTCTCCAGCGCGGACGCCGGGGCGTCAGCCCGACCGCCGCCGGCCAGGCCCTGGCCCAGCACGCCCGGACCCTGCTGCTGTACGCCGACCACCTGCAACAGGACCTCGCCGAGTACGCCAAGGGGGTCAAGGGCCAGGTGCGCCTGCTGTGCAATACCACTGCCCTGAGCGAGTACCTGCCGGAGGTGCTGGCGGACTTCCTGCACAGCCAGCCCCATGTGGATATCGACCTGCAGGAACTGCCCAGCCAGCGCATTACCCACGCCCTGCGCCAGGGCGCGGCGGAGCTGGGCATCGTCTCCGACGCCGTGGACACCCAGGGGCTGATGACCCGCCCGTTTCGCGACGATCCCCTGGTGCTGGTGATGCCCCGGGAACATGCCCTGAGCAGCCAACCGAGCCCGAGTTTCAGCGACACCCTGGCCCATGACTACGTCGGCCTCGCCAGCCACAGCGCCCTGGCGGTGTATCTGGAAGAGCAGGCCCTGCACCTGGGCCGACGCATGCAGTTGCGGATTCGCGCCGAGGGGTTCGATGCCCTGCTGCGCATGGTGGCCCGTGGTGCCGGGCTGGCAGTGGTGCCCCTGGCCGCGCTGCAGCGCAACCCACACCTGGCGCTGCAAGCCCGGCCCTTGAGTGAGGCCTGGGCCCGGCGCCGGCTGCTGCTGTGCGCCCGCGACTTCGAGGGCCTGCCGCTGTATGCCCAGAGCTTGTGCCTGGCACTGCAGGCACCTTGACTCTCCCCTTAGGGGCAGACCTTAGCCTTGGGGTTTGTTCCTCAAGGACCACGGCAATGAGCAAACGCATCCTGGTGATTCTCGGCCACCCTTCGCGCCACAGCCTGTGCGCGGCATTGAGCGAGCGCTACATGAAGGCGGCGCAGGACGCCGGTCATGAAGTGCGCCAGCTCAGGCTCGGCGACCTGCACTTCGATCCGGTGCTGCGTGAAGGCTATCGTCAGATCCAGCCCCTGGAAGAAGACCTGCAGCAGGCCCAGGCCGACATCCTCTGGGCCGAGCACCTGACCTGGGTCTTCCCCATCTGGTGGGGCGGCATTCCGGCGCTGATGAAGGGGTTTCTCGACCGTGTGCTGCTGCCGGGCTTCGCCTTCAAGTACCGCCCCGGCAAAGCCTTCCCGGAGCAACTGCTCAAGGGCCGCACCGCCCACCTGCTGGTGACCATGGACACCCCGCCCTGGTACTTCCGCTGGTTCTACCGCATGCCCGGCCTGCAGCAGATGCGCCGCACCACCCTGGCCTTCTGTGGCATCAAGCCGTTGCGTACCCTGACCTTTGGTCCGGTGCTGGACGCCAGTGAAGAACGCAAGGCCGATTGGCTGATGCAGGCGCAGTACCTTGCCAGGCAGTGAATCCGCCGGATAATGCGCAACGCTGTCTGCCCGCCACCCGGTACCGAAAAGGAGTTTTCATGTACATCGGCCAAGCCGCGCAACTGTCCGGGACCACCATCAAGAGCATCCGCCATTACGAGGCTATCGGCCTCTTGCCCGAGGCGCCCCGCCAGGGTCGCTACCGGCTCTATGACGCCCAGAGCGTCGAGCAACTGATGTTCATCAAGTGCGCCCAGCAACTGGGTTTCAAGCTCAAGGAATTGCAGCAGGTGTTCGTCACCCACAAGGGGCAGGCCTTTCCCTGGGACCGGGCCCAGGCGGCCCTGGCGCAGAAGAAGCGCGAACTGCAACAGCAGATCGATGACTTGCAGCAGTTGCAGGGCCGGCTCGAAATCTTCGAGACCAGCCTGCAACAAGCCCGCGAGGAGTGCCCCCTGGGCAGCCTCTAGCAGGTCGTTGAGAAAGGAGCAGAAAAATACATTCCGATAGAAAATTCAATTATCAGTGACGCCAATCAGGCTCAGCGGCTCGCACGAACAAGTCCGCTGGCACCGTCCAAACCTCCGGACTCGCTCCACCAGCTCCGCCCTTGGACGTTCGGATGCAACTTGGGGCACCAAACCAAACTGCGATGTGCTCCTCGGGGACATTTGGATCCCCCTCAATGCCGACCACGACCGCAAGAAGGCCGTCTAGCTCGACTAAGTCACCACGTTGCCAATTTGTCATGCGCAGCACCTTTGAAGGCTTTCGATTTTCAAGTCAGCTCATTCGTCGCAAGCGCGACACTCACCACAACTCAAGTCGGGGATGGCTGCCACCACCCAGCGATTCCGTCCAGGCGGATCACATTGTAAGCCGCAAAAGCCCAGGTGACCCAGCCTCGCACGGTGGCGAGACCTAACCACCCTCCTTGCGCCGGAAGCTCTTATGCGAGGCCCATGCCTCCAACAGCGTGCCATCGACCGAGAAGTGCTCGTCGCTGACCAGCTCACGCATCCGCGCTAACAGCACCGTATGCTCAAAGAACCGTTGCGCAATCTCGCCATCGAACAACCGATCCCGGTTGAACGAGAACGTGGAGTGGTCCCACACCGAGTCGTTCACGTTGAGCCCAACGCACCAACGGAACAGCAGGTTGTAGTCCATCTGTTCCATCAGCAGTCGCTCACTACGCACGCTATACACAACCTGCAACAGCGATGCCCGGAGAATCCGCTCCGGCGGAATCGACGGCCGCCCAGCGTCCGCATAGCGGGTGTCCAGCAGATCGTTCAGCTCGCGGAGAATCGTATCGACCAGGATGCGAAGCTTACGAATGGGGTGATCGGCCGGTACACGGGCCTCCACCGATACGTACGAGAACACGCCAAGCTGCTGGACATCCGGGAGGCGTGGCCTCAGACCTCGGACAATCCGGCGACCGTCCTCGGCTTACGAAAGCACAGGTAGTAGACCAGGGTCAGCAACAGCAGGAACGGCACCCCGAACACCAGGGTCATCCTGAACGCGTCGGTGAAAAAGGTGGTGATCATCACCGCGCCCATCAGCACCAGCCCCAGCAGGGTGCTGTAGGGAAACAGGCGCATGCGGAACGACAGCTGCTGCTCGCCGTGACGTTGGTGATAACGGCGGAAACAGTAGTGGGTGAGGAAGATCATGAACCAGGTGAAGATCGCGCCGAACATCGAGATCGCCATCATCAGGGTGAATGAACTTTCCGGGTACAGCACGTTGATCAGGGTCGCCAGGCCGATGCCGGAGCTGGACAGCAGCAAGGCATTCAGCGGAATCCCGCTCTTGCTCAAGGCCCCCATCGACTTGGGTGCGTAGCCGGCGCGGGACAGGCTGAACATCATCCGCGTGGTGATGTAGAGCTGGCTGTTCATCGCCGACAGGGCGGCAATCAGGATCACGAAGTTCATCACCCCGGTGGCCCCGGGAATGCCGATGGTCTGCATCACCGTGACAAACGGGCTCTGGGCCTTGCCCGCCTGCACCCAGGGCACGATGGCCAGCATCAGCGCCAGGGTCAGCAGGTAGAACACCACCAGACGCACGATGGTCGCGCGAAAGGCCTGCTTCACCGCACGCTGCGGATCCTCGGCCTCACCGGCCGCCACTGCGATCATCTCGACGCTCAAGTAGCTGAAGATCGACACGATCACCGCGATCCACATGCCCTCGAAACCGTTGGGAAAGAAACCGCCGTGGGCGCTGTAGTTGTGCACCCCGTAGTCGGGGTTGCCGGAGCCGAACACCACATACACCGCAAGGATGATGAAGCCGACGATGGCGGCGATCTTGATGGTGGAGAACCAGTACTCGAAGTTGCCGAAGGTCTTCACGCTGATGGCGTTGAGCAGGATCAGCACACTGGAGAAGGAGATGATCCACACCCATTCCGGGACGTTGGCGAACCAGTACTTCATGTACATGGCAATGGCCGTGACCTCCGCGCCCACCGCCAGCACGATGGCCGCCCAGTAGGCATAGCGCACCAGGAAACCGGCCAGCGGGCTGACGTAGAACTCGGCATAAGCGCCGAAAGAGCCGGAAGTGGAGTGGGCCACGGTCATTTCCGCCAGGCAGCCCATCAACAGCAGGGTGATCAGCGCGCCGATGGCATAGCTCAGCAGCACGCTGGGCCCGGCATAGCCGATGGCGTAGGCACTGCCCATGAACAGCCCGGTGCCGATGGCCCCGCCGATGGCGATCATACTCATCTGGCCGGCGGTCAACTGCCGCCTGAGACCATGCTCGCGATTGGAAATCGCTTCAAAACCCTTGTTGGTGGTGGTCACGTTCAGTGCCTCTTTATTGTTATGTGCACGCGTTGATCAATGTTTCGGCGCCTCCCTGCGCCGCTATCTGACTCATGTGGGTATTGGCTTGCTGTCGCCGCTGTCTGTGGCCGCGGCGACAAACACCGCATCAGGTCACACTGTGACGCACCTGGAACTGCGCCTGGGCCCAGGTTTTCTGATCAAGGATTTCACCGAGGATCTGCACCGCGTCCCAGACTTCGCTGAAGCGGGTATACAGCGGGGTGAAACCAAAACGCATGATCCGTGGCTCACGGTAATCGCCAATCACGCCCCGGGCGATCAGGGCCTGGATCACCGCGTAGCCCTCAGGGTGTTCGAAGCTCACGTGACTGCCACGCTTGGCGTGATCCCGCGGGGTCACCAGCTTCAGGTCATGGCCGGCGCAGCGCTGTTCCACCAATTGGATAAACAGATCGGTCAGGGCCAGGGACTTGCGGCGCAGGCTCTGCATGTCGGTCTGTTCGAAAATTTCCAGGCCACATTCGACCATGGCCAGGGAGGTGATCGGCTGGGTGCCGCACAGGTAACGGGCAATGCCGCTGCTGGGCTCATAGTGAGTGGCCATATCGAACTGCCGGGCATGGCCAAACCAGCCGGACAGCGGCTGGGTCACCAGGTCGCAGAGCGCCGGGGCCACCCAGGCGAACGCCTGGGAACCGGGGCCGCCATTGAGGTATTTGTAGGTGCAGCCGATCGCGTAGTCGGCGCCGGACTGGGTCAGCGCCACCGGCACGGCGCCGGCGGAGTGAGCCAGGTCCCAGATGCTCAGGGCACCGGCTTCGTGGATCAGCCCGGTGACCGCCTGCATGTCGTGCATGTAGCCGGTCTTGTAGTTGACGTGGGTCAGCAGGACCACGGCGGTGTCCTGGTCGATGGCCGCCGGAATCTGCTCCGGGCTGTCGACCAGGCGCAGGGAATAGCCGCGTTGCAACAGCTGCGTCAGGCCTTCGACGATATACAAGTCAGTCGGAAAATTGCTGCTTTCAGAGACGATCACCCGGCGCTGCGGGGCGCGCTCGGCCTGTACCTGCAACGCCGCGCTGAGTACCTTGAACAGGTTGATCGAGGTGGTGTCGGTGATCACCACTTCGCCGGCACCGGCACCGATCAGCGGCGCCAGGCGATCCCCCAGGCGCAGGGGCAGGTCACGCCAGCCGGCGCTGTTCCAGCTGCGGATCAGGCCATCGCCCCACTCCTGCTCGATCACCTGCCGGGCCCGCTCAAGGGAAGCCAGGGGACGGGCTCCGAGGGAGTTGCCGTCGAGGTAGATCACCCCCTCGGGCAAGGCAAACTGTTGGCGCAGCGGCGCCAGAGGGTCCTGTTCATCGAGCGTCAGGCAGTGGTTTTTATTGATCATTGGAGGTCCTGTCTTGGTCAATGTCATGCCCGCCGTCCAGGGGTCGGGCACGGGGTCTGGGCAACCCGCATACTGAGGAAATAATGGACGAAGCAGCAGAGAATTTTCGTGCAAAGTGCAGCGTGTTCCCGTACTAATCTCGAATAAAATTCTAATCCTCCAATAAAAAACGCGGATTTATGCCAGCCATGACCCTCGACTCCACCGACCTGCGCATCCTGCACTTCCTGCAACAGGATGGACGTATCAGTAATCAGGAGCTGGCAGAGAAAGTCGCCCTCTCGCCCTCGGCCTGCCTGCGCCGCCTGCGCATGCTCGAAGCCGACGGGGTGATCAGCGGCTACCGCGTCCAGCTCAACGCCGAGCGCCTGGGTGTCGAGCTGGAGGCCATCGTCCATGTGTCTCTGCGCCAGGACGTGGAAGGGTGGCACGAGACCTTTATCAGCAAGGTCCAGCAATGGCCGGAAGTGGTCGCGGGGTATGTGATCACCGGCGCCAGCAACTACGTGTTGCGCATCCAGGCACGCAACCTCAAGCACTTCTCGGATTTCATCGTCAATCACCTGAACCGCGCGTCCGGGGTCACCGACATCCGCTCGGAAATCGTCCTGCAGAAGATCAAGGAACAGGACGGCCTGCTGGACCTGGTACTGCGCAAGTAACCCCAGCGCCAGCGTCCTAGAAACCCGCCGGACGCCGTAGCGGATGACGCTGCGCGGTGGCGCTCGGCGCTTCGTCGAAGAGCTTGCGGTATTCCGCGGAAAACCTTCCCAGATGGGTAAAGCCCCAGCCCAGGGCAATCTCGGAGATATTGCGTGCCGCGCCGTACTCGAGAATTTCCTGGCGCACGCCATTGAGCCGATGGCGCTTGAGATAAGCCATCGGCGACAGGGCGAAGTATTTGCGAAAGGCCTCGAACAACTTGAAGCGCGACACCCCGGCCGCCGCCTCCAGGTCCTCCATGTGCACCGCCTCACGGGCATGCTCGTGCAGGTACTGGCGAGCCCGCACCAGATAATGCGGCAGCTTGACCCCGAGCGTCGCCCGCAGCTCTTCGGAGTAGTTGTTGGGCTGGGCCAGGATCAGCCCCTTGATCAATGAGTTCTCGATTTCCCGGGTAAAGGCCAACTGCTCGTAGAGCTCGTTGCCCTGGGCCAGCTCGCCCATGAAGTGCTGCGCCATGCGCCACCAGGAAGCAGCCGCACCGTGCAGTGCATCCATGCTCGGTTCGAAACACAGCGGCTGCTGCACCGAACGTTGCAACAAGGCCTCCAGGGCCTCGCTCATGGCCGGCCGGGAAATCACCACCTGCAGCTTGCGGCAATCGCCGGAGATGGCCAGTACCTGGCTTTCATTGGGAGCAATGATCACGCCCTGGTCGCGGTCCGAACGCAGCAAGCGCCCGCCCTTGTTCAACTCCTGCTCACCGCACAGGGGCAAGCTCAGGCTGTAGCTGCTGAAGCGTTCGGTGTCCTCGATATCCACCACCACGTCGGTGCCGTACTCGATGATGCCCAGGGTCGTGGAGCGTGACCTGAGCACATTGGCACTGTGATGAAAACGGATTCGTTCGGGGTTCGCGGTTTCCAGGCGGTGAGGCCCGCAGATCCCCGCCATCCAGTTCCTGGCCCCTTCGAGGTCATAGCGATCGATACGAATCTCGCGAAACTGCCCATCAGCCTTGCTATTCATCACGGCGCACCCACGGCAATATTTTCAGCGCGCTCTGACGGCGCGTCTTGTAGGACAGGGCAAGTTTTGCGCCAGCGGGCAACGCTGCCAACCCAGTGGATAGCAATCGCCGACTAAGTGGATAACCAGGCCCCATCGTCCTCATTGGCTGTGCTCACACTAGCCCATTGGCGCCCCATCATGCAGCCACTGATCAGTACCCGGCCGATTCTGGGTAGATGCTACCCATCGCCGCGCGCCAGTCGCCGTGCCGGCAACTTTATGGATGAGCTTGGTCGACTAAGCGGATAGCCACCCCACGGCTTCACTCTCTCTAATGCAGGTACCCGATTGGCCTGAATAAAAAAGGTACCGACTCATGAGTGGTGCAAGAAACCTCGAGCAGTGGAAAAGCTTCATCGACAGCTGCCTGGATTTCCGTCCCGTAGACGGAGTGTTCCGTATCGCCCGGGAGATGTTCACCGAACCCGAGCTGTTCGACCTGGAGATGGAACTGATCTTCGAGAAGAACTGGATCTACGCCTGTCACGAAAGCGAATTGCCCAACAACCACGACTTCATCACGATGCGTGCCGGGCGCCAGCCGATGATCATTACCCGCGATGGCGAGGGCCGGCTCAATGCCCTGATCAACGCCTGCCAGCACCGTGGCACCACCCTGACCCGGGTTGGCAAGGGCAACCAGTCGACCTTCACCTGCCCCTTCCACGCCTGGTGCTACAAGAGCGACGGGCGCCTGGTAAAGGTCAAGGCGCCAGGGGAATACGCCGAGGACTTCGACAAGGCCACCCGCGGCCTGAAGAAGGCGCGCATCGAGAGCTACAAGGGCTTTGTCTTCATCAGCCTGGATGTGGCCGCCGACAACTCCCTGGAAGACTTCCTCGGCGACGCCAAGGTGTTCTTCGACATGATGAACGCCCAATCGCCCACGGGTGAACTGGAAGTGCTGCCGGGCAAGTCTGCCTACACCTACGACGGCAACTGGAAACTGCAGAACGAGAACGGCCTGGACGGTTATCACGTCAGTACCGTGCACTACAACTATGTGGCCACGGTGCAGCACCGCCAGCAGGTGAACAGTGACAACGGCACCGCCAGCGGCGCCACCCTCGACTACAGCAAGCTCGGCGCCGGCGACGCCAACACCGACGATGGCTGGTTCGCCTTCAACAACGGCCACAGCGTACTGTTCAGCGAAATGCCCAACCCGGCGGTGCGCTCCGGCTACGCCACGATCATGCCGCGCCTGGTGCAGGAGTACGGCGAGGCCAGGGCCGAGTGGATGATGCACCGCCTGCGCAACCTGAACATCTACCCCAGCCTGTTCTTCCTCGACCAGATCAGCTCGCAGCTGCGGATCATCCGCCCCATCGCCTGGAACAAGACCGAGATCATCAGCCAGTGCATCGGGGTCAAGGGCGAGAGCGACGCCGACCGGGAAAACCGCATCCGCCAGTTCGAGGATTTCTTCAACGTCTCGGGCATGGGCACCCCGGACGACCTGGTGGAGTTCCGCGAAGCCCAGCGAGGTTTCCAGGGCCGCCTGGAACGCTGGAGCGATATCTCCCGTGGCCACCATCGCTGGGTCACCGGGCCCACCGCCAACAGTGAAAACCTGGGGATCCAGCCAGCCATGACCGGCACCGAAATCACCCATGAAGGGCTGTACGTCAACCAGCACCAGAACTGGCAGAGATTCATCCTCGATGGCTTGCAGCGCCAGCCCCTGAAACTGCGTGAGGTGTAAGCATGAATGCGCAATTGCAGTACCAGATCGAGCAATTCTTCTACCGCAAGTCCGAACTCTGCGACGCGCAGGACTGGGACGCCTACCTGGCGCTGTTCGCCGTGGACAGCGAGTTCCACTTGCCGCAATGGGACTCGGAACACATCTACACCCAGGACCCCAAGCGCGAAATGTCGCTGATCTACTACGCCAACCGCTCCGGGCTGGAAGACCGGGTGTTCCGCCTGCGCACCGGCAAGGCGGCCTCGACCATCCCGATGCCGCGCACCCTGCACCTGGTGAACAACCTGCGCATCAGCCAAGGCGACAACGGCCATCTGCAGGTGCGCCTGAACTGGCACACGCTGTTCTACCGCCTGGCCACTTCCGAAGACTTCTACGGCCACGCCACGTATGACCTCAAGCCCGACGGCGACAGCTGGCTGATCCAGCGCAAGCACGTGTTGCTGCTCAACGACACGATCAATTCGGTGCTCGATTTCTACCACCTCTGAACCACGGAAATACTGTCATGACGCACAAGGTCGCGTTCAGCTTCGCCGACGGCAAGACCCTGTTCTTCCCGGTGCAGGCCAATGAAATATTGCTCGACGCTGCCCTGCGCAACGGCATCAAGATCCCCCTGGACTGCCGCGAAGGGGTGTGCGGCACCTGCCAGGGCCGTTGCGAGTCGGGCCAGTACAGCCAGGATTATGTGGACGAGGAAGCCTTGTCCGCCCAGGACCTGGAGCAACGCAAGATGCTCAGCTGCCAGACCCGGGTGCAGTCCGATGCGGCGTTCTACTTCGACTTCGATTCCAGCCTGTGCCACGCCGCCGAGCCGGTGCGGCTCAATGCTTCGGTGATCGATGTGCGGCAGATCTCGGACAGCACCGCAATCCTCCACCTGGACCTGGGCGGCAGCGAAACGCCGCTGGACTTTCTCCCTGGCCAGTACGCGCGCCTGAGCATCCCCGGCACCGGCAGCAGCCGCGCCTACTCCTTCGCCAACCGGCCGGGGGCGGACAACCAGTTGCAGTTCCTGATCCGCCTGCTGCCCGATGGGGTGATGAGCAACTACATCCGCGAACGCTGCCTGGTGGGCGACAGCATCCAGCTGGAAGCACCGCTGGGGGCCTTCTACCTGCGCCAGATCAGCCGTCCGCTGATCCTGGTGGCCGGCGGTACCGGGCTGTCCGCACTGCTGGCGATGCTCGAACAGATCGTCGAACAGGGTTGCCAGCAGCCGGTGCATCTTTACTACGGCGTGCGCCACAGTGCCGACCTGTGCGAGCTGGCGCGCATCCAGGCCTATGGCGAACGCCTGCCAAGGTTTCGCTTCACTCCGGTGATCAGCGATGCCGACCCGGACTGGCAGGGCAAGCGCGGCTACATCAGCGAGCACTTCGACAGCAGCGAGCTGCGCGACAACGACGCGGACATGTACGTCTGCGGGCCGCCGCCGATGGTCGACTCAATCCGGATCTGGCTGCAAGAACAGCAACTTAACCGCGTTCAGCTGTATTACGAGCGGTTTACCGAGAGTAATATCTGATCCCGTCAGCATTCAGCCGCGATCGCTCCCGTTCAGCCAGGGATCGGTCCTGATAACAACTAGAAGAGAGCGCATATTAGTGGATCAAACCTTGAAGCAAGGTGAACTCAAGCGTGGCTTGAAGAATCGCCATATTCAGTTGATCGCCCTGGGCGGGGCAATCGGCACCGGACTCTTCCTCGGCTCTGCCGGGGTACTCAAGTCCGCTGGCCCCTCGATGATCCTGGGTTACGCGATCGCCGGATTCATTGCCTTCCTGATCATGCGCCAGCTGGGTGAAATGATCGTCGAAGAGCCCGTGGCCGGTTCCTTCAGCCACTTTGCCCACAAGTACTGGGGCGGCTATTTCGGTTTCCTGGCGGGCTGGAACTACTGGGTGCTGTATGTCCTGGTGGGCATGGCCGAACTCACCGCGGTGGGCAAGTACGTGCAGTTCTGGTGGCCGGAGATCCCCACCTGGGTCAGCGCTGCGGTGTTCTTCGTCCTGGTCAACCTGATCAACATGATGAACGTGAAGTTCTTCGGTGAGGCCGAGTTCTGGTTCGCCATCATCAAGGTGGTGGCCATCGTCGGCATGATCATTCTTGGCTGCTACATGCTGTTCAGCGGCAGCGGTGGTCCCCAGGCGTCGGTCAGCAACCTGTGGTCCCACGGCGGCTTCTTCCCCAACGGCGGCACCGGCCTGCTGATGGCCATGGCCTTCATCATGTTCTCCTTCGGTGGCCTGGAACTGGTAGGCATCACTGCCGCCGAAGCCAGCGAGCCGCGCAAGGTGATCCCCAAGGCGATCAACCAGGTGGTCTACCGGGTACTGATCTTCTACGTCGGCGCCCTCGCGGTGTTGCTGTCGCTGTATCCGTGGGACGAACTGCTGGTGAGCCTCAACGCCGGTGGCGACGCCTACAGCAGTAGCCCGTTCGTGAAAATCTTCGCCCTGATCGGCAGCGACACGGCGGCGCAGATCCTCAACTTCGTGGTGCTGACCGCCGCACTCTCGGTGTACAACAGTGGCGTGTACTGCAACAGCCGCATGCTCTACGGCCTGGCCGAACAGGGTGACGCACCGAAGGCACTGATGAAGCTCAACAAGCAGGGCGTGCCGGTGCTGGCCCTGGGTATTTCAGCGCTGATCACCCTGCTCTGCGTGCTGGTCAACTACCTGGCGCCCCACGAAGCCCTGGAGTTGCTGTTCGCCCTGGTGGTGGCGGCACTGATGATCAACTGGGCGCTGATCAGCCTGACCCACCTGCGCTTTCGCAAGGCCATGGCCGAACAGGGCGTGGTGCCTGGGTTCAAGGCCTTCTGGTCGCCGTTCAGCAACTATCTGTGCCTGGCCTTCATGGTGATGATCATTGGCGTGATGCTGATGATTCCGGGGATCCGCGCTTCGGTGTACGCGATTCCAGTGTGGATCCTGGTGATCTGGGGCCTGTACCTCCTGAGCCGGGCGCGCAAGGCCGCACAACCGGCCCTGCGCTGAGCCTCGCCGCGGGCCTGCACGCCCGCGGTGACACGGCTGTAAACCTGAAAGCCCGGCCCTGGAGAAAGGCCGGGCTTTTTTGTCGCCTCGCGCAAAGTGCGCCTGCCAGTTGTCATGGCTGCGGCCTGAAATCACAGTCCACTACTGACCCAGAATCGAGCCCATCCTGGCTGCCTGGGCCAAGGAATGTATTGAGTGGCTGATGAACAGACCTGCGACAGGCCTTCGACTGGCCGAGTTTTGCCCACCCACCGTGGCCGCGCTGATTTCAGTGCTGGTGAACTACGGCGGGACCTTCGTCTTGCAGCTTCATCCCCGGGCCCAGGGCGCCATCGAGAATCAAGCCAGGCAAGGCGCGCTGAATCCGTTGATACAGGTCCAGCGCCTGAAACTCGGGATCGTTGAGCCGCATGTTCAGGGTCTCAAGCTCGAAGCTCTGGGCCATGTGGTCTGTCTGGAGAAATGCACGTCGTCTTTCGAGGACGGCCACTTTGTCTGCAGAACGACGCTGTCGTCAGCCATTGCAGACAAGTGTGCGACTACAAGGGGGCAGAAGCCGTCTGGGAAATGAAAACGCCCCGGCAGGCGGGGCGTTTGGGGCAAGTCAGAGCGAGGATCGAACCCGCCACAGCTCGGGGAACAGCACGGTGTCGAGCATCTTGCGCAAGTAGCCGACGCCTTCGGTGCCACCGGTGCCGGGCTGGAAGCCGATGATCCGCTCCACTGTGGTCACGTGACGGAAACGCCACTGGCGGAATGAGTCCTCCAGGTCGATGAACTTCTCCGCCAACTGATACAGGTCCCAATAGGCTGAAGGGTTGGCGTACACCTCACGCCAGGCCGCTTCCACCGAAGGATCATGCTGGGTCGTGGAGGTGCTGATCAACGCCAGACGCTCCGGGTCGATGCTCAGCCCGCTGCGGGCCATCAAGGCAATCGCCTCGTCATACATCGATGGGGTGGCAATCGACTCTTCCAAGGATTGCAGCAGCTCGGGACGATGGGCGTGGGGCCGCAGCAACGCCGCGCTCTTGTTGCCGAGGATGAATTCGATTTCGCGGTACTGGAACGACTGGAAGCCCGAGGACTGTCCGAGGTAAGGGCGGATGGATTTGTATTCCGAGGGCGTCATGGTGGCCAGCACCGCCCAGGCATGCACCAGTTGATCGAAGATCCGCGAGACTCGCGCAAGCATCTTGAACGCCGGCGGCAACTGGCCCTCACGCACGTGTTCGCGAGCGGCCTTGAGCTCGTGCAGCATCAGTTTCATCCACAGCTCGGAGGTCTGGTGCTGGATGATGAACAGCATCTCGTTGTGGTCCGGCGACAAAGGATGCTGGGCGCTGAGGATGCGCCCCAGGTCCAGGTAGTCGCCGTAGCTCATGGAGTCGGAAAAATTCAGCTCGGCGTTATGCCAGGCATCCGGTGGATTGCTTGAAAACGGACATTGGCTCATCGCGTGGGCTCCTCGCCTCAGGCAGCGCTTGGGCGCCCGCAGGTTGCACCATCCCGGTACGGGGATGCACAACGACACGGACGACCGGCTGTGTATTTATTGTAGGAATTAATCGGCTAACGGTCGCAGGATCGCTCGCACCGGGCTCGCGTCCAGATGAGCGAAGCGCAATGGCAGGGCAATCAGTTCGTAGTCGCCTTCGGCAACCTCATCCAGCACCACGCCTTCCAGGATCGCCATGCCATGTCGGGCCACGGCGTTATGGGCGTCCATGGTCTTGGATTGCTGGGGATCAAGGGATGGGGTGTCGATGCCGATCAGGCGCACACCGAGGCCGGCCAGCAGCTCGATGGTGGTGTGGGCCACGGCGGTGAAATCAGGGTCCCAGGTACTCAGCGGTGCTTGTCGGTAAGTGCGCAGCAATACCCGCTGGGGCAGGTTGTCGAGGCGTCCGAGCAAGCTTTCAGGCTGCACCAGGGCGCCACTGTCCAGGCAATGCAGGACCCGGCATGGGCCCATGTAGACATCCAGCGACACTTCGCCGATGGGCAGGCCATCCGGCCGGTAATGCAGTGGCGCATCGACGTGGGCGCCCGTGTGGGGCGACAGGGTGACCCGCCCGACATTGACCGGGCACTCGGGCCCGAACTGCCAGACGCGCTCCTCCTGGAACGGCGTATCCCCCGGCCAGGTCGGGGTCGCGGTACTCAAAGGCGGGCTGATATCCCACCAGCGTGGTGTATTTTCCATTCGTGCGGCTCTTAGGACACTCCGAGCTGAATGATACGAGCGAAACCGGTAAAGATTCTTGCGAAATAACTCGGGCAGCCGCGGATATTTCGCAAATCCTGCTAACAAAGCGTCATTTGCCGAATGAATCTTGCAACCGAAAAAACCCTTGATCAGCGCCCCGCAGCAGGCCCTGGCCAACAGGCCCCGAGAATCACGGCAGCGCTTCTGGATACCCCGAGGTCGAGAACAGACAACCCTGCGAACGCCGGGCGCTATAGGGTGCGGCTTCAGTTCTCTGCCCGCTAGGAGCACAGCATGTCCCAACCTATTACCGTTCTGCGCGACACCCATCCACTGCCGGTGCTCGACGCCTGCAAGTGGGAAAAACTCGCAGGTGATCCGCATACCGTCAACCTCAATGCCTACACCAGCGAGGACGGCAGCAAGATCATGGGGACCTGGATCTGCACCCCGGGCAAGTGGCGGGTGGCTTACGAAAAATGGGAATACTGCCATTTCCAGGAAGGCTACTGCGTGATCACCCCGGACGGCCGTGACCCCATCCACCTGCGGGCCGGCGATATCTTCGTGGTCGAACCCGGAATGAAAGGCACCTGGGAAGTGGTGGAGACGGTGCGCAAGTACTTCGTGTTTGCCTGAGCCCTGCCAGGCAGCCGGGAGCCCGTGCAACGCGGGCTCCCTTTACCGTGCCGATATCCGAAACAACGCCTCCGCCAAATGTCTGTACAATACCTGCCAAATGGCAAAAGACAGGAGTAAGGCTCATGGTTGCGCTGACCGGAACCGGCACCGCCCTGAAACGACGCGGCAAGCCCGTGGTGAAAGACCAGACCTCGGACATTCTCCTGGGTGGCCGGGCGCGGTTTGACGACCGCATCTCGATCTATCGCCTGACCGAAGAAGGCATTCCGCTGACGGCAATCATCAAGTTTGTCTCCTCGGTGCCCATGCTCAAGGACGAACAGGTCCTGGCCAAGATCATCGGTCTGTCCGAACGCACTCTGCACCGGCGCTTGAAAACCCCTGACGAACCCCTCAATCCGGAACAGAGCGCCCGTGCGGTGCGCTTTGCCCAGGTGCTGGCAAAGGCCCAGGAAGTTTTCGGCAGCAGTGAACAGGCCCAGGACTGGATGGCCAAGCCGGTGATGGGCCTCGATGGCCACAAACCGGTGGAACTGCTGACCAACCCCATCGGCTTCGAACTGGTGGATGAGTTCCTCACCCGCCTGGAATACGGGGTCTATCAGTGATCAACGTTCCCGGTGGCAGCGTGATTCATTTCTGGCGACTGGACGCCGCCCAGCACGCCGACAGTTGGGACAGTGGCATCGGTGCCGAGCTGTGTGGCGGTCGCTGGAACTCCAAAGGGGTCAAGGCCGTGTATGGCAGCGCCGATCCTGCCACGGCGATTTTGGAAGTGGCCGTACACAAGGGGTTTGCGGCACTCGATAGCATGCCCCATGTACTCACCGGAGCCTTGATCCAGGACCCGTCAGCCATTTATCGAGTGGATGAACACCGCCTGCCCAATCCGAACTGGCTGGTCCCGGGTATTCCCAGCGCCGGCCAGCAAAAGTTCGCGGATCAACTGCTGGCCGACCATCCCTTCGTGCTGGTGCCCTCATCGGTTTCCCGACATAGCTGGAACATCCTGATCAACCCGCTGCTGGCCAAAGGTCTGTATCAGGTGGTGGTTCAAGAGCGATTCGGCCTCGACACCCGCCTCAACCCTCCGTTGCGCGCACCCGGCAGCCGCCCGAACTGACCCGGGGGCAGTGATTGCTGAGCTGAAAAAAACTGTCTGAAGCGGCAAAAAGCCGGAAGCCTACCCGACGCAGACTCCCGGAAACGCCCCCGCTGAAGGGGCTGCGAGCGATGACCTGACGCAAAACCGTGGCGAGGGCACTGGCGCCCTCGCCGCCCCGCCTAGTTCTGCGGCTTGCGGTAGCTGTTGACGATGGCCGAGAAGTCCTTGCCACCTTCCCCTCGCTGGCTCATGGCCTGGTACAGCTGCTGGGCCACGGCGCCAAGCACCACCGGCTGGTGGGCCTGACGGGCGGCTTCGGTGGCTAACCCCAGGTCCTTGAGCATCAGTTCAGCACCAAAACCGCCGGTGTAGCCCCGGGACGCCGGGGCGGTTTCAATCACTCCCGGCCAAGGGTTGTAGGTATCGGAACTCCAGCAACGACCGGTGGAACTGTTGATGATCCCGGCCAGCACCTGGGTGTCGATGCCCAGGGCATCCCCCAGGGCCATGGCTTCGCTGACGCCGATCATCGAGATCCCCAGCAGCAGGTTGTTGCAGATCTTGGCGATCTGCCCGGTGCCCACTTCCCCGCAATGCACGATGTTGCGGCCCATCTGCGCCAGCACTGGTTGCAGGATGGCGAACAGCTCGGCGCTGGCACCGACCATGAAGGTCAGGGTGCCGGCCTGGGCCCCGCCGGTGCCGCCGGAGACTGGCGCATCGGCCATGGCCACGCCTTGTTTGGCGGCCGCCGCGGCCACTTCACGAGCGGTCTGTGGATCAATGGTGCTGCAGTCCACCGCCGGGACGCCGCGGGCGATACCCGCCAGCACCCCGTCTTCTCCCAGCCAGACACTGCGCACATGGGCAGCCGCCGGGAGCATGGTGATCACCAGTTCGGCACCTTCGGCGGCCGCCTTGGGCGAGGCACTGATGCGCCCGCCCAGTTGCGCCAGCTCCGCCAGCACGCTCTGGTTGAGGTCGAACAGGTTCAGCTGATGCCCGGCCTTGAGCAGGTTGCGGGCCATGGGTGCGCCCATGTTGCCCAGGCCGATAAATGCAATGTTCATGTCAGGCTCCTCAACGCAGGCTGATGGTGGTGTTCACACCGTCGTTGACACTGTCATCGTCGAACCAGCGGCTGGTGACGGTCTTGGTCTGAGTGTAGAACTGCACCACTTGCTTGCCGTACGGGCCCAGGTCGCCGAGCTTGGAGCCGCGGGAACCGGTGAAGCTGAAAAACGGTACCGGCACCGGAATCGGGATATTGATACCCACCTGGCCGACGTCGATCTCGCTCTGGAATTTACGCGCCGCCGCGCCGCTCTGGGTGAACAGGCCGGTGCCATTGCCGAAGGGGTTGGCGTTGACCAGGGCAATGGCCTGATCCAGGGTGTCGACCTCCAGCACCACCAGCACCGGGCCGAAGATTTCCTGGGTGTAGACCTGCATGGCGGTGGTCACCCCGGAAAACAGGGTCGGACCGATGAAGTTGCCTTGCTCGTAGCCCGGGACCTGGATGCCACGACCATCAAGCTCCAGCTTGGCACCTTCTTTCACGCCGCTCTCGATCAGTTCGAGAATCCGCGCCTTGGCCCGTTTGGAGATCACCGGACCGACATCGGTACCCGACTCGCAGCCGGCGTTGACCTTGAGTTTCTGCGCCAGGGCCTTGAGGTCTGGCAGCCATTGTTTCGCGGCGCCCACCAGCACCACCACCGAGGTGGCCATGCAACGCTGGCCGGCAGCGCCGAAGCCTGCGCCCACCAAGGCATTGAGGGTCTGTTCGCGGTTGGCGTCGGGCAGCACCACGGCGTGGTTTTTTGCGCCCATCATCGATTGCACGCGTTTGCCGTGCTTGCCTGCCAGGTCATAGACGTGGGTACCGACCGCGGTCGAACCGACGAAAGACACCGCCTTGATGTCCTTGTGGGTGCACAGGGCATCCACCACGTCCTTGCCGCCGTGCACCACGTTGAGCACGCCGGCCGGCACTCCGGCTTCCACCGCCAGTTCCACCAGCAGCATGGTGGACAGCGGGTCCTGCTCGGAAGGCTTGAGGACGAAGGTGTTGCCGCAGGCGATGGCCATCGGGAACATCCACAGCGGAATCATCGCCGGGAAGTTGAAGGGGGTGATCCCGGCGCACACACCGATCGGCTGGCGCAGGGTGTAAGTGTCCACGCCGCCGGCGACGTTCTCGGCGAACTCGCCCATCTGCAGGGTGCCAATGGAGCACGCGTGCTCTACCACTTCCAGGCCGCGGAAAATGTCGCCCTCGGCGTCGGCAATGGTCTTGCCCTGCTCGGCGCTGAGGACCTGGGCAATGCGTTTGGAGTGCTCGCGAATCAATGCCTGGAGCTTGAGCATGATGCGCATCCGCGCACCGATCGGAGTCAACTTCCAGGTCTGGAAGGCGCGCTGGGCAGCGGCGATCGCCGCGTCAACTTCAGCTGCGGTGGCAAAGGGCACCTTGGCCAGCACTTCCTGGGTCGCCGGGTTGACGATGTCGTGCCACTCCTGGGTCTGGGACTCGACCCATTCACCGTCGATCAGCAACTTGACCTGTTGCAGAGTGGTGCCACCGGGCTTGAGGGATGCGTTCATGGGGTCTCCTGACTTCTTGAGTTCTTATGCAGGGAACCAAGGCACTGAGTCGCCTTGAGAGAGGGGCTGTCGCGAGTTGGTGTCGGACGGTTTTTGGAGTATAGATGTGCAAACTTCTAATAAGAACGCACATAAAAACCGGTCCATCATGCAAAAAAACATCACCTCGCTAAGCACCCTGAACTGGGACGACCTGAAGTTTTTCCTCGAAGTGGCACGCACCCGCAAGGCCAGCAGCGCAGCCAAACGCCTGGCGGTGGACTACACCACCGTGTCGCGACGCATCAGCTCACTGGAGACCGCGCTGGGCACTCTGCTGTTTGAAAAGTCCCGCACCAATGGCTTTGTCCTGACCGCCGAGGGTCAGCGCCTGCTGGGTTATGCCGAATCGATCGAGAGCACCCTGCATATGGCCTGCGAGCAGGTATCGGGCTCCGGCGTGGCGCTGTCCGGGCACGTGCGCATGGGCTGCACCGAAGGCTTCGGCAGTTTTTTCATCACCCCACAGTTGAGTCACTTCCTCGACACCTACCCGGCGATCTCGGTGGATATCCTGCCGCTGCCGCACTTCATCAGCTTGTCCAAGCGCGAAGCGGATATTGTCATTGCCCTGGAACGCCCGGAGCACGGCCCCTACGTGTGCTGCAAACTCTGCGACTACCGCCTGCAGCTATACGCCACCCAGGAATACCTTGATCGCCACCCACCGATCCGCCGCCCGAACGACCTGGGTGAACATCAATTCATCAGCTACGTGGATGACCTGGCCTTCAGCTCCGAGCTGCTGTACCTGGCCAATGTGGTGCCCGGGGCCAGCGCCAACCTGCGCAGCACCAGCGTCATCGCCCAGTACGTGGCGGCGCAGCAGGGCCGCTCGCTGGCGATTCTGCCGTGCTTCCTCGCGGCCCAGGACCCACGCCTGCTGCCGGTCTTGCCCGCGGAAATCAACCTGACCCGGCAATTCTGGATGTACTGCCGCGAGGATTTGCGCAAATTGAAGCGCATCACTTTGTTATGGGATTACATCCGCGAGGTAACGGAACAGAATCGGCCGCTGCTCATGGGCGACAGTCGCAGCATGCTGTTCGCCGCCCCCTGACCCTTCACCTGCTCGTGGATCAATCTGGATACCCGAAGATGAAAAAGCTCAGCCGGCGCGGTCCACTCACCCTGGGCGCAGTGCTTCTCGGCGCCGGGCTGTGGCCCGCTTCGCAATAGTGGGAGAAGGGCCTGGCGACTCCAGCCCATGGTCCCTACATCAGCCCCAACGGCTGCTATCGGGTTCAGGAATTCAAGCCCTTCTGGATCCTGCCTGGCCTGTTTCACACCCAATTACCACCCGGATCCGGAAGCCGAACCGATCCGGTACGCACGCTGGGAGATTCCGGCATTTTTTCGCCTTTACGATCATCGCAACGGCCAACAACTTGGCGAAAGCGAGATCTACGACCTGGTCGACGCCGGCGGACCACTTAGATGGGGAGACCGCGATAGGCCCCGGGTATCCGCGGCCATGATCGACATCGGCCCCAACGTGCCGGATTGCATAGGCGACCGGCCGGCCAAGGGCCGCTAGCGGCTGCCGGGTTAGCAGCCGCCATGCTGGGCAGCGTCGATCAGTCGGCGATCACCACGATCGACACCCGGCGGTTTTCGGTACGCCCGGCCACATTGCTGTTGGAGGCCACCGGCTCGCTGCTGCCCAGGCCGCGCAGCTGGATGTTCTCTTCACGCATGCCGGCCTGGGTCAGCACCTTGACCACGCTCTTGGCCCGGCGCACGGACAACTGCACGTTGTAGGCTTCCTTGCCCGACGCGTCGGTGTGGCCGTCGACCCGGACCTTCTGGATATCGACGCTGAGCAGCGCCTTGCCGATGCGCTGGACGATATCGGTACTGGCCTGGTTCAGGGTTTCCACGTCGCTGCCAAACAATACCTTGCCCGACAAGCCGAAGGCCCAGCCTTCATCCGTCAGTTCGAAGCCCTCCTGTTTCAGCACCGCAATCTGTTTCGGGGTCAGGCCTTTGGGCGGCACGCTCTGGCAGCCGGTCAGGACCAGCAAGGCCATGATTACCAGGGTACTGAAGAGTCGAACCGAACGTTGTGTCAATGAAAACAAGGGAGTTAGCTCCTGTGTTGAACCTGAACGATAGGGGGCTCCGCCCCCATGGTGTGTTGCCCGCCTCGCGCACCGCGCTTGGCTTGGTACATGGCCGCATCAGCAGCATTCAACAGGCTGCCCGGAGTAGCACCATGTTCCGGGTACAGGGCAATGCCGATGCTCAGCGACGTCAGGATCGACAGGCTGCCGGGCAATTGAATCGGTACTTCCATGCTGCTGATGATCTTGTCGGCAATCCGCTGGGCATCTTCGACCCGATGCAGTGGCGTCAGTAGCACGCCGAATTCGTCCCCGCCGAGGCGGGCCACCAGGTCATCCTCACGCAATTGCGCGCGAATCCGCGTGGCCACCGCCACCAGCACCGCATCACCAGCGGCATGGCCGAAGTTGTCGTTGATTTCCTTGAAGCGGTCGCTGTCGAGGAACAGCACCGCCATGCGCTCGTTGAGCTTGTTGGCACTGCGCAGCGCACGAATCAGCCGGCCTTCGAAAAACGCCCGGTTGGGCAGGCCGGTCAGGCTGTCGTGGCTGGCCTGGTGGGCCAGGGTTTCATTCTCGCTTTGCAGGTGGGTCTGCCAAGCCTCCAGCTCATCGAGCAGGGCGTTGAAGTCGTTGCCCAGATTATCCAGTTCGGCGATCTCCGCCGGCGGCACCCGCTGGTCGAAAGCCCGCTCGCGCCGCGCCGCGTGGGCCACTTCCGCCAAGCTGCGCAAGGGACCGGTGATCCCTCGCAGTTGCCGGCGTGCCAGGTACAGCGCCATCCAGGCACTCAAGGCGATGCACAGCACGATGCCCACCAGGCCACTGAGCAGAAAGCGCATCAGGCTGCCCCCGTGGCCGGTGACATTGATGGTGCCGATCTCCCGGCCCTGATGCAGGATCGGCAAGCTGATGGGCTTCTCCAGGAAGGCGCTGGCGATGTGCATTTCCAGGTTGGTCAGGAAGCCACTTTCCGGACGTTGCCAACTGGCCAGCAACTGACCCTGGCTGTCATACACCTTGGCGTCGGCCACTTCTTCGGTGGAGGCAATCAGGGCGAGCGCCTCAGTGGCCGCGACACTGTCGTTGAACACCACTGCAGCTTCCACGGTGTAGTTGATGGAGCGGGCGATCAGGTGCAGGTTGTGATCGGCATACACACGCAGCGCCAACACCCCGAGAAAGGTCAAGGACAGGCTGGCCATGGAGATCGCCAACAGCGCGACGATCAGGTGGCCGCGACCGATGACTGAGCGCAAGGTGGGACGTGCGTCGGACTTGAACAATCTCATGGCGCCGCCGGACGACGACGGGAAAGTTGCAGCACGCTGGGATGAATCCTCACCCCACTGCGGGCCACCGAGTCCAGGTTGACCTCGAACGACACCTGACTGTCGCTGACCCGCAGGCAGAACAGACTGCCAACGGTGCACTGATCACCGCCCTCGCTGATGCTCAACACCGGTTGACCGGTCAACGAGCTGAACAGGCGGCTGCGTTCATCATTGCTCAGTTTGCCGACGTAGACCGAATCGCACTCACTGGCGAGCGCCGGGTTGTTGGCCAACAGGCGCTGCACCAGCACCGGCCGACCGGAGGCCTGGGTGGTGCCCTTGAGCAGGTCATCGGTGTACTCGGTGGGCCCCACCACGCATAAACGCAGTTGCGCCGGCTCCACCGGCCAGCGAGCGTAGCTGAGGATGCCCAGCACCACTTGCGTCACTGCCTTGGCTCGCTGTTCGGCCAGGCTGGTAGAAACCGGCGGCTCCGATTGCGCAATGGCAAACAGGCTGAACAGGCAAAGAATGGTCGACAGCACACACTGTCGCCATCCCAAAATGCGCTCTGTCCTCAAGACAGCCACGTCCATGCAGGGATTCTCTTTGATTTTCACGGAGATGATGCCGCAACGATAGCACAGCCCGGGAAAATGCAGCGAGGTCGGCGCCCTGAAACGGTGCGAATGAAGGCCGGAAACATTGGCTTCAGTCCAACTCCAGCATCAACCCGCTGAGGCGCTTGACCTTACGTCGCACCGCCTCCTCGAACACTCCGGCACGAGGCTCGATCAGGCTGAACCAGTCCTTGGCGCGGGTGATCCCGGTATAGATCAATTCCTTGGTCAGCACCGGGTTCAGGGCGTCGGGCAGAATCAGCGCGGTGTGGGCGAACTCCGACCCCTGGGACTTGTGCACGGTCATGGCGTAGACCGTTTCCACATCGTTGAGCCGGCTCGGCAATACCAGGCGTACCCCGCCCTGGCCGTCGTTACGAGGAAAGGCCACGCGCAGAACCTGGCGTCCCGGCTCTGGCCCTTCCTGCTCCGGCAGTTTCAGGGCAATGCCAATGTCGCCGTTCATCAGGCCCAGGCCATAGTCGTTGCGGGTCATCAGCACCGGGCGACCTTCATACCATTGCTGGTCGCTGTCGATCAGGCGGGCCTTGAACAGGGCCTGGGTAATCCGCAGGTTCAAGCCTTCAACGCCCCACGGCCCTTTGCGTACCGCACAGAGCAACTGGAAGCGGTCGAACGCCTGCAAGACGTTACGTGCCCAATCGGTCCAACGCCGGTCTTCCAGGGCGGCATCGACAGGTGGGCGCTGGCTGCGCAGCACATTCAGATAATGACGGTAGCCCTGTGGCCCTTCACCGTGCCCTTCCAGCAACAGCCGCTCCAGGGACCGGTCCTGTTCGCCCTTGAGACTCAGGCCATACAGGTCCGCATGACTGCGGGCCGCCAGCAGGCGCCGGGCCTCATCGGCCTGCTGCTGATTGACCCAGCGCGCCAGCTGGCCAATGCCACTGCCCTCACCGAAACGCCGGGAGTGACGCAGCATCACCACCTGTTGTGCCAGGGGATGCTGGTACCCGGTGTCCTCTTGCAGGCCACTGGCACCGAGATGTTCACCGCTGACCGCTTCCAACCAGGCGCGAGTCTGCGGGTTGTACCAGCCGGCCTCGGCGTCGCGACACAGGTCACCGAGCACTGCGCCCGCCTCTACCGACGCCAATTGGTCCTTGTCTCCCAGCAGCACCAGGCGCGCGTGGATAGGCAAGGCGTCCAGCAGGTTGGCCATCATTTCCAAGTCGATCATCGAGGCTTCGTCCACCACCAGGACATCCAGGGGCAGGCGGTTACCGGCATGGTGACGGAAATGCCGGGTACCAGGACGATTGCCCAGCAAGCGGTGCACCGTAGTCACTTCACTGGGAATCTTCTCCCGTACTTCATCCGGCACCGATAGGGAGCGCACTTGCAGGCTGATGGATTCGGTCAGGCGCGCGGCAGCCTTGCCGGTGGGCGCCGCCAGACGGATACGCAGCGGTTTGCGAGCCTCCACCGCCGGTGCCTGGAGCAACGCCAGCAGGCGTACCACAGTGGTGGTCTTGCCGGTGCCGGGGCCGCCAGTGATGATGCTGAAGGCGCCTCGAGTGGCCAGCGCACAGGCCAGCTTCTGCCAGTCGATGGGGCCAGAGACCTTGGCCACGCCGAACAGTCCATCGAGGCGCCGGGACAGATGCTCAGGGCTCGCCTCGGTCAACGCCAGGCGCTGGCGCAAGGCGTTGTCAATGCGCCGTTCATAGGCCCAGTAACGCCGCAGGTACAGGCGCTTGCCGGAGAGTACCAACGGCCGTTGCTGGGACGACTCGCCATGGTCTGCCGCCAGGGCCACCAACCGACTACCGGCCAGGACCTTGCACCAGTGGGCCCCCTCAAGAGTCGCCAGCACCTGGGAAGGCAACACCGGGGCACCGCTTTGCGCATCGCCTTCCGGTGGCAGGGACAGGGCGAAGTCCGGCTCCTTGAGGGTTTCGAACAAGTCCAGGCAGACATGCCCATGTCCCAGTTGGTGGCTGGTCAGGGCCGCCGCCATCAGCACCAGCGGGTCACAGCCCGGGTCCAGCTCATGAAGGAAACCGACAAAGGCCTTGTCCAGAGCCCGCAGCCAACCGCGCTCGACCCAGCGCTCGAGTAACAGCAGCAGGTCTGCGGCACTACTCAGGGGCGCCAGATCGAGAGGAGCGCGTGACACCTCGGCCAATGGGGCGAACAGGTCTTCGGTCATAGCAGTACTCCCTGCTCCCAGGCGGGCTCGGCCTTCGGCGGCTCGGGCTGGCCCTGGAACATCAGGTCGAGGCGTTCAATCAACTGCCGTGGCGGCCGGGCGAAATACGCGCCCTGGCTGGCGGAACGGGTCCCCCGGAGGAACAGGTACAAGGCCCCGCCGATGTGCCGATCGTAGTCGTAATCCGCCAGGCGGGCCTTCAACTGCCGATGCAGAGCCAGCAGATACAGCACGTATTGCAGGTCGTAGCGGTTGTCGAGAATCGATTGTTCCATGGCCTGCTCGGTGTAGGCAGCATCGTCCACGCCCAGCCAGTTGGATTTGTAGTCGGCCACGTAATAGCGGCCCTGATGTTCGAATGTCAGGTCGATAAAGCCCTTGAACATGCCATTGAGCACCACCGGTTCGGCGGTCACCCGAGGCGCGCCCTGGTGTGTCTGCTGGCGCACCAGCTCATCGAGCTTGAACACGTCGACCTTGTGGCTGGCGAACCAGAATTCCATCTCGACCCGATACTGGGTCAGGTGACCGAGCACCACCGGTGGCTGGCCATTGCCCAGTGGCAAAGGCACCTGCAACAGATGTTGCAGCCATTCGCTCAAGGTGGGGATCCAGCCTTGCCAGCCCCGACGATTGCAGCGCCGGGCGATGACATCCTCGATCACCGTGGGCGCGGCGGCAAAGCCCTCCTCCCCGGCCCATTCCAGCAAGCCGTGGAGGAAGGTGCCGGGGTTGGGGCCGCGCGGGAATCGATGAATGTCGCCGCCGCTGGCAACAACTTCCCGAGGGGCTTCAGGGTCCAGCCGCTCATCGTCGAAGAGTTTCTGGGCCTGGGGGTTTTCCGGTGCGGAAGGGCTGCCTGCGCCCAAAGTGTCGCTGATACGCAGGGCGCTGTAGGAGGCGATCCACCAGTTCTCCGCTGCACGTCGTGCGGGTATCAGCGGAGCCAGCAGGCTGGCGTCATTGCGCGGCGGATGAAAGTGCTGTGCATCGGCGATCGGTAACTCGCCCACGCCGATGGCTTCACAGCCTTGTTGCAGATCCAGCAGCCAGCGCTGCAAACCCGCGGACTCAGCCAACCGATCTCCGCCGCCGAGCAAGTAGCCCAGGGCCGAGAGGTGCAGCACCGAGCTGTTGTGATTGCCGCGCTTGAGGTCGGCGACACCCAGCCAGCAAGCATGCTGGGCCCGGGTCAGGGCCACATAGAGCAGACGCAGGTCTTCTGCCAGGCGCTCCTCGTCAGCCAGGGCGATCAGTTCCGGTGTCGGTCGCAGGCTGACCTGGGGCTTGCCTGCGGTATCGTGGTAATGCAGCGGCAACCGACTGCCATCCACCGGTTTGGTGGAACAGATGAAGGGTAGGAACACCAAGGGGTATTCCAGGCCCTTGGACTTGTGGATGGTCACCACCTTGACCAGTTGTTCATCGCTTTCCAGGCGCAGGATCTGCTCTTCCCCAGCTTGCCCGGACAACGCCAGGTGCTCGGCCAAATGGCGGATCAGGGCTTGTTCACCGTCCAGTTCGGCAGCGTTTTGCTGCAGCAGTTCGGACAGGTGCAAGAGGTTGGTCAACACCCGTTCGCCATCGCTGCGGGCCATCAGTGCCTGGGGCAATTGGAAATCGTGGAGCAGGCGGCGCAGCATCGGTAGCACACCCTGGTTGCGCCAGATCGCCCGGTATCCGCGGAACTGCATGACTCTGGCTTCCCAGGCCAGCTCGTCCTGGTTCAACCGCTCCAGTTCCCCCAGTGACAGGTTCAGAGTCAAGGATGCCAGGGCCGCACGCAGCGGACGCTCCACATCCGGCTCGGCACAGGCCTTGAGCCAGATCAGCAGGTCTCGGGCCTCTTGGGCGGCGAATACCGAATCCTTGTCCGAGAGATACACACTGCGTACCCCACGGGAGGCTAATTCGCCGCGCACTGCCTGGGCCTCTTTGCCATCGCGCACCAGGATAGCGATGTCCGCCGGCAGCAGGCCCTTGAGTGGCTGCTGGTCACGGGCAAAACCGCTGCGGCCCTGTTGCCCGCCATTGAGCAACTCGACAATCGCGCTGGCACAGGCCCCGGCCTGATGCTGGCGATACTGGACCCCGGACAGCGGTTGCTCCGATGGCAATTGCCAGAAGTTCAGCGCCGGTACTGATTGTCCATCGACCTGCAGATGCTCCTTGCGACCCTGGGCAGCCACCGCCAGGAACGGCACCGGATTCTCGCCATCCGCCTCACGGAACAGAAAGGCCCCCTGCCCCTGCTCACGTTGTTCCGCTTGCAGGAACACGTGGTTGACCGCACTGACCATGGCCTGACTGGAGCGGAAGTTGGTGCCTAGGGTATGCAGGCGCCCGCTGGTGGCCTGGCGCGCTCGCAAGTAGGTATAGATATCGGCGCCACGGAAAGCGTAGATCGCCTGCTTCGGGTCGCCGATCAGGAACAGCCCGGTCTCGGGATCGTTATTCTCGATGCGGTAGATGCTTTCGAAGATCCGGTACTGCACCGGGTCGGTGTCCTGGAACTCGTCGATCAGGGCCACTGGGAACTGCTCGCGGATCAGGGTTGCCAGGCGCTCGCCGCCGTCGTTCTGCAGGGCAATGTCGAGCCGCAGCAGCATGTCGTCGAAGCCCATCTCGGCGCGACGCCGTTTCTCTTCTTCGAAGCGCATCCCCACCCATTGCGCGGCATGCTGCAGCACTGCGGCATCCGGGCTAGGCAAGGCGTCGAGACTGGCTTTGAGCCCAGCCATGGCATCGAGCCCCGGGTGGCTGGGTGCCTGGCCTTTCCAGGCTTCGCTCATGCCTTCGGGGGTCAGGCGGATAAAACCGCTGCCGATGTCCAGTTGCTCAAGTGTTTCATCCTCGGCCCAGGCGCTGATCTTTTCAAACCAGGGTTCGAAGTAACGCGCCTGCATCTTGCGACCGTCAACGCTCTTGCTGGCCACGCCTTGCAGGCAGATATCCCGCAGTTCACCTGCCCACTGGTGCCAAGGCGCCTTGAGTTGCACCAGGGCTTCACGGCGCTCCTGCAGGCAAGCCTCGATCAATTGGCTGGGGCTCTGTTCCGACGAATCCCGACGCTCACTGCCGAACATTGCGCGGACCCGAGGCATGAGCTCGGCCGGTCCCACCCAATTGGAGCGCACCCAGTTCAGGGCATCACCCTGCATCGGGTAGCAAAACAGTCGCCAGTAATCGCGCAGTACCTGGCCGAGCAGGTCGCTGTGATCGGTTTCCAGGGTCTGGGTGAACAAGCTGCCGCTGTCGAATGCGTGTTCGCGCAGCATGCGCTGGCACCAACTGTGAATGGTTGAAACCGCAGCCTCATCCATCCATTGCGCGGCGATGTCCAGGCGGTTGGCGCAGGCAGCCCATTGTTCGGCGGGGTACTGCTCGCGCAGATCGACAATCAGGCTGTCCGGTGCAGCGGTCTCGTCGCGGAAGAAGCGCGCGGCTTCCGCCAGGCGGGTGCGGATGCGCTCACGCAACTCCTTGGTGGCCGCATCGGTGAAGGTCACCACCAGGATCTGCGGCGGCAGCAACTCGCGACCAAAGCCTGCAGACTCGCCACCATGCCCCAACACCAGGCGCAGGTAGAGCGCGGAGATGGTGAAGGTCTTGCCGGTACCGGCGCTGGCCTCGATCAATTGGCTACCGCGCAGCGGGAAGGCCAGTGCCAGGGGGACTTGTTGCGTCATGCGCCGGCCTCCTCGCCGAGGGCCGAGCGCCAGGGCGCGTCCAGCAGGGGTCGATAGAGTGTCTCGGCCCAGCCACTGAAGGTTTCATCGGCGATCAGGGCATTGTAATCAGCGAATTGCCGAGCCAGCGCCGGGCTTTCCCGACGCTCGCCCTCGCTGTTCTGGCCGTCACCCTCGTAGGTTTTGCGGGCCGCGATCGCGGCTTTGTCCGGGTCGCTCTGTCCTAGCCAGGCGAAGGCGGTCTTGACTGCCACGGGCAAGGGCTGGCGCATCCCCGACTGCCAGGCCAGCAGCAGATTACCGAGGATCTGCCGGGCCGAATCCTGCTCCAGTGGTGGCAACAACAAGCTGTCATCGCTGGCCACCAATGCCGTAGTCAAGGAATAACCACTGGCACAGGCCAGCAGGTGATTGATCCAGGGCTTGATCAAGCGGTGCCATTTACGAGTCTTGGTGGAGCCGATGCCATTGGGAATAGTGGTTACCGCCAATAGCCCGCCATCAGCCCGCTGATGCAGATTGCTCAACCAGCCCTCCAGGCGTACGCCTTGCAATTCCAGGCTGACTGGCAACGCGCTAGTGAGCGGCGTCGGCCACAGGTCGAGCAGTTGCCGATAACGGTGCAACAGATCCGGCAGGGGCTCCATAAGCTCGCGCTGCAGGCACTCGCCGAAGCCGGCCATGGGTAGCAGTCCGCTGGCTTGCAGTCTTTGCGCTTGCGCCTGCAAGGCCTGTTCAGGGTGCTCAGCATTGCTCAATGCAGCCTCCAGCAGGCTGTCGCTGAGGCTATAGCGTTGCAAGGCGTCGAGAACAAAAGGTTCCTCATCAGCCAGCGGAGCTTCCATGGCTTCGAAGAACACCTTGAGCCGTTGGCTGAAGAAATGCCGCACCGGGTTGCGCAAAAAGTCCTGCAACTGGGTCAGGCTCAGGGGTTCGTCCTGGACGTAAGGCTCCAGGCGCTCAACTGCACCTGGCTCTACAGGAGCCTGGTGCAACACCTGCCACTCCCGGGCATAGCTGAACAAGGTGTCGTTGTCATGGAAGTAACGAGCACTGAAAGGTTGCAGCGGATGCTCCTGGGTCAGGGCATCCAGCAGGGGGTCTTGTGCATCCGACAGTTGCCAGCCGCTGGCCAAGTGATCGCGCAGCTGGCCGATCAGCACCGAGGCCGGGCGTTCGCTATTGTCACGAATGCTGCGGCCAACCCAGCTGACATAGAGTTGGTCCCGAGCCGAGAGCAGTGCTTCGAGCAGCAGGTAACGGTCGTCCTCACGTCGCGAGCGATCGCCAGGGCGGTAGTCGCTGCCCATCAGGTCAAAGTCCAGAGGCGGTTGGGCCCGCGGGTAGTCACCATCGTTCATGCCCAACAGGCACACCAGCTTGAAAGGAATGGCGCGCATCGGCATCAGGGTGCAGAAGTTCACCGCACCGGCGAGGAACCGCTGGGACAGGCGGCCCTGATCAAGACCGGCCAGCCACGCTTCACGCACCACAGTCAGAGGCAACTCATCTTGCAGGCCTACCGACTCACAGGTTTCCAGCCAGGTTTCCCGCAGGTCCTCAAGTTGCCCCAACAGGTAGTCGTCATGTTCGGTGCCGGCCAGGAAGAACTGCTCCAGCAAGTGGTGCAGGCGCTCCCCCCATTGTGCTGGCACAGCGGGTTGGGTGAGTTCCTGATAGGCAATCTGCAGGGCGTCCAGCAACGCCACTAGGGGGCCGATCAGGGCAGCATCCAAGCCGCCGATTTCGTCATAAGGCTCGATACCGTCACAGGCATCGGAGCGGCCAACGGCATACCCCAGGAGCATCCGCCGCAGACCGAAACGCCAGCTGTTTTGCTCGAGCGCCTGGGGCAATCCCAGCTCTGCACGCTGCTCCGCGTTCATACCCCAGCGGATACCGGCGCCCTCAATCCAGCGGTGCAAGGTGGGCAGGTCGGCTTCTTCGACACCGAAGCGCGTGCGCAATGCCGGGACGTCCAGTAGGTCGAGGATCTCGCTGACCGGAAAACGGCTGTCCGGCAACTTCAATAGGTGTTCAACAGCAATCAGCAGAGGATCGCGACCACGCTGGCCCTGGTCGGTAAGGGTGAAGGGGATGAATCTTCGATCATCACGCCCCAATTGACCGAACACGGCGCGGATATGCGGAGCATAGCTATCGATATCCGGAACCATGACGATCACGTCACGAGGACGCAGGTCAGGCTCGGCGCTAAAACGCGCCAGAAGCTGATCGTGGAGGATCTCCACCTCGCGCTGGGCGCTGTGGGCAATATGGAAGCGGATCGACTGATCCTGCTGGAGGTCTACCTCGGGCCACAGCTCTCGCGTTTCGTTGAGCGGCCGCAGTTCTAGGATGTCGTCCTGCAGTTGCTGGAGCATGGAGAGCGGCTGGCTCTCGCTGAACAGATCGATCCGTCCATCGCGAAAAGCCGAGCGGTAGCTGCTGGGATCATCGTAGCTGTCCAACAGGTTGATGTAGTCTCGGCCCTGCTTGCCCCAGGCGGCCAACAACGGATGGGCATGCTGGTGCAGGGTTTGCGGGTCCAGGGTTTGGGGCATGCCGGCCTTGCGCGCCTGGCGCTTGTATTGATGCCGCAGCAGGTCCTTGTCGGCGACGATATCCGCCCAATGATGGCGACAAGGGTTGTGCACGCAGAGCAGGACCTGGCTGAAACGGGCCAGTCCAGCCAAGGCTTCGAGGGCCTGGGCCGGCAATGAAGAAATGCCGAAAACGATCACCCGTGAAGGCAGGCCTGTGGGAGCCTGGTGCATGTGGGTGATCTGCTCGATAAAGCGCTGATGGACGCCTGCACGACTCTGGGCCATGCCTTCGGTACCTACATCCAGAAGCAGCGCCCGCCACAATTCGGCTTGCCAGCAGTTGGCTGGGGTCAGGACTTTGGCTTCACCACGAACATTGCGCAGTTGATGGCGACCGGCTGCCCAATCCTCCAGCCAGTCGGCTCGATAGACCTGGTATTGGTCGAACAGGTCGGCAAGACGCTCCGCCAGTTGATAGCGTTTACGCAAATCACTGTCATGGGTCAGAAAGCGCTGCAGGGGCTCGAAATGGGGCTCATCGATCAGCTCTGGTAACAGGCGCATCAGACGCCAGGTCAGTGGGGCTTTATCCAATAGGGATTTGGGCGGGATTTCGTCCCGGCCCAGGACCAGACGATACAGTTGCCACATGAAGCTGCCGGGCAATTGCACGTCAATGGCGGCGGCAATGCCGCAGCCGCCAGAATCATCTTCTTCGGGATCTTCGGCCAAGGCCAGCTTCAACCATTGAGCGATGCCGTTGCTCTGTACCAGAGCAATTTCATTTTCCAGGGGTGCCAGTGGGTAACGCCGCATCCAGCTGACCACCAGGCTGCGCAACTCGTCCAGGCGGTTACCGTGAACCACCATGAAACCAGGGTTGAGGGACGAGGCGTCCGGCATAAGGGCTTCCTTGGAGAATGCAAAAAGCTAGGGCGGAACCTTAGCACTGTCACAGTGCGGTGGCAGCCGGGCCGACCAAACAAGGACAGAGAGCTGCCTGCAGCTTTTCTTTCGGGCAAAACAAAACCCCAACTGCTTTCGCAATTGGGGTTTCGGAATTTAATCTTGACGATGACCTACTCTCACATGGGGAAACCCCACACTACCATCGGCGATGCATCGTTTCACTACTGAGTTCGGGATGGGATCAGGTGGTTCCAACGCTCTATGGTCGTCAAGAAATTCGGTAGCCAGCTCGTTTACCTTGCGGTC
>NZ_JAAARL010000060.1:0-486 GCF_009908205.1 Pseudomonas sp. Fl5BN2
GTGTTACCCGGCATTCGCTGCGCTTATGGCAGAGCAGGGAAAGGAATTGCCGGGCTATGTGCAACGGGAATTTGAAGAATTTCTCCAATGCGGGCGGCTGGAGCATGGCTTTCTACGGGTTCGCTGCGAGTCTTGCCACGCCGAGCACCTGGTCGCTTTCAGCTGTAAGCGTCGCGGTTTCTGCCCGAGCTGTGGGGCGCGGCGGATGGCCGAAAGTGCCGCCTTGCTGGTTGATGAAGTACTGCCTGAACAACCCATGCGTCAGTGGGTGTTGAGCTTCCCGTTTCAGCTGCGTTCCCTGTTTGGGGTCGTTTGCGGGAAGGGGCGGAATCCTACGCTAAGGCTTTGGCCAGCGATATTCTCCGGTGAGATTGATGTGTTCCCAGGGGATAGGAGAAGTCGCTTGATATCTAGTATGACGTCTGTCGCACCTGCTTGATCGCGGCCGCGATAGCTAGATCGCGTTGCTCCTCTTCTCCATCCGCG
>NZ_JAAARL010000061.1:0-485 GCF_009908205.1 Pseudomonas sp. Fl5BN2
AAGCAGGCCGGTCGTTTGACCGGTTTCGACGTCGAACTGGGCGAGTTACTGGCCAAGGAGCTGGAAGTGACTCCCTCGATTCTCATCACCGACAGCAATGACCTGCTGCCGGGCGTTGAAAGCGGTAAATACGATGTAGCAATCAATCACATTGCTTTGACCCCGGAACTGCAGGATCGGTTCGATTTCAGCGAGCCTTACAGCTATACCGCTGCGCAGTTGATCGTGCGGCAGGAAGAACAGCGTTCGCTCAACACCCCGGGCACCCTCAAGGGCCAGCTCTTAGGCGTAGCCCAGGGCAGCCAGTTTGTCGAGCAGGTGCGTACCGGTCAGGCAGGGGAAGTGCACAGCTACCCGGATGCCCATCAGTCATTGGTGGCGTTGGTGAACAAACAACTGGATGCAGCGGTCAGTGACCGTTTGCTGACCCCGTATGCGATTCGCGATAGCCGGTTGCCGGTGAAGGAAGGTGCAACCATGGGGCC
>NZ_JAAARL010000062.1:0-461 GCF_009908205.1 Pseudomonas sp. Fl5BN2
GACTGCATCCTCGGGGCCCTTGTACCGCAGACGGTCGCCGTGGACCGTCAGGCGTACGGAGAGACGCCGACACTCACACCACAATTCGAAGGGGCTCATAGCTCACCTCCAGCCTCGTCATCGCCGGAAACCGGCTTGGATTGCGAAGAATCCGCCGAAGGCGTCAGTCCCTCAGCGTTGGCGCCTTCGGGAAACGCGCTTGAATTGACCGCCCGCAAACCCTTGTCGGCGCTGAAGGCGCCAACTGATGCCGAAGGCGCCAAGCTACGGAGAGCGGGAATCTTCGTGGCACCTTCGGGAGTTGGCGCCTTCGGAAGTGCCCATTCCCACCCCTCTTTCACGCCGAGCTTTCGCTTTTCGACTCCGAGATTGGAACTGGCGCGCTGCATCGTTCTCCACGCAAACCCGGCTCCATCTGCGTCGGCCTTTATCTCCTTTGCTCGCACGGGGCCATCAGCAAG
>NZ_JAAARL010000063.1:0-460 GCF_009908205.1 Pseudomonas sp. Fl5BN2
ACTATAACTCACAGAACAACTTAGCGAGGAGCATAGCGGTACGATCGTGAGAAACCCATTAAAGCATGCTGCAGTGCGTGTCATTTTTAGCCGGATGCGGCGCGAACGCTTTATCCGGGCAACGATACTGACCGATAGTCTGCAATTAAATAATTACTCATTACCCCATTGATTCAAAAACTCTGCGATCTCATCAATGCGTACGGGATTAATCCCCGCTTCAGCAGCCATTTCATGTTGGGCTTCTTCACTGATCTCTTCATTATTCATCAAACGGGTGAGCAGTAACTGGAAGTAGTGGGCCAGCGGTGTGCGTTCAGCCTCTGCGACAGGCTCTGCGCATTCGGTCGCGTACTCATCGGCAATATCAAAATATTTTAGCGGGATATCGTGGTTCATTATTTGCCCCTGGGGTTAATGCGCTAAGCATAAGGGCGGATGATAGCACTCGTGATCCGGG
>NZ_JAAARL010000064.1:0-458 GCF_009908205.1 Pseudomonas sp. Fl5BN2
GTTGATATCCTCAGTGCTGAAGTCGGCCTCACGCCGGTTGCCATGCCGCAGATGAACGCCAAGAGCAAAGACAAGCTTGAGCGTATGCAGCGTAAATCGTCGCGCCCTGTGGCCCGTACCGATCGCGTTGCCCGTACCCTGCGTCCGGCCGAAGGTGCGCCACTGGCTCCGCGTCCAGCACGCCAGCCGCACATCGAAGGCGAGCGCCCGGCGCGTCCGGCCCGTGATGAAGCAGCCCGTCCGGCCCGTAAGCCGGCCGGTCGTACCGATCGTGTACCTGCGGGTCGCGGCGCGCCGGTTGCAGAGCGTCCGAGCGAAGTGAACAAGCGTTCGCCCAAGCCAACCCGTTCGGGCCCCAAGCTGGTCGATGATGCACCGTCGGGCAAGCGCCGTGGCGCACCGGCAGGTTCGGGTCAGCGCCCGGGCTTCGGTCGTCGCAAGCCGCAATAAGCGTTAAC
>NZ_JAAARL010000065.1:0-449 GCF_009908205.1 Pseudomonas sp. Fl5BN2
GTTTTCGCGGGGAAAAACTCAAAGCTGATGTTCATCATGGTCTTTTCATTCACAGAGTTATTGGTTTGTCGCAACATCGATATTTTTCGCTGCGTACACAAAATATTCCTGATTGCCGTCGCCCCCTTTCAACTCGCAGTGGAAAAAATCTTTCACAGTCAAGTTGAGTTGGGTGCAGCAAGTTTTTACATCGTCTTCCAATTGCGCGATAAGGTCGTCGAGATTTTTTACCAAACCGCTTTTCCCGATATGTTCAGGTCCAACTTCAAATTGGGGTTTAACCAAAAACAAACCTTCACATGTGGCTGGCATCAGCTTTGCGATATTGGGCAATACCTTTCGCAGAGAGATAAAGCTCAAATCCGCCACAGCAATGTCAAATGGCATGAACTCCGGTTTCAGCGCAGCGATTTCCTCTTCAAGCTCAGTGGTATTCACCTTGTACAGGT
>NZ_JAAARL010000066.1:0-447 GCF_009908205.1 Pseudomonas sp. Fl5BN2
TCACGGTACAGCGTTTTAAAGCGACCGGTGTTAGAAGTGCCGTACTGTGCCAGTTCGATGTCCTGACCTTCTGCGATGTAGCATGGCATACTTAACGGCCACATCCTCTCATCGCCCATATTGCGCGCCGTATAGCGATGCAGATCGCGCATAAAGGTCAGCATATGTTCAATATCACCATCCACTGGTGTAATAAATTCCAGCAATGCTTCCGCAAAATCGGTAGTAATCCATTTATGGGTCAGTGCAGAACCTAATGCTTCAGGATGACCTGTTGTTGCCAGTGTGCCATCAGCATTAACACGCAAAGTTTCGCGCTCCAGCCCACGCTGTATCCCCTTTAACGCCTGAGGATGTTTTTCCAGCCAGGCCAGCGCCTGTGATACGTCCGGGATCAAATTGACCTCCCGCCTGTCAAAATCGTTTTAATTAGCATAACTGTAATGG
>NZ_JAAARL010000067.1:0-447 GCF_009908205.1 Pseudomonas sp. Fl5BN2
GCCCAAGGGCAACCGCCTGGCCATTGTCACCATCTCCGGCGGCGCCGGGATCGCCATGGCCGACGGCGCCAGCAATGGCGGCCTGCAGTTGCCGGCGCTGGCACCTGCCAGTGTGAGCGCGCTGAAACAGGTTCTGCCTGCTTTTGCCGCGGTTGCCAACCCGCTGGATGTGACCGCCAGCCTGCTCACCGACCCGAGCCTGTTGCGGGTGACCCTGGAGCAACTGGCCAGTGACCCGAACGTCGACATGATCGGCCTGGCCCTGGCGGCTGCCAGTGGTTCTCAGGCGGTGGAGCTGGCCAACGAAATAGTGCGCATCTGCACTGAACGCGAGATACCGGTGCTGGTTGCCTGGAACGCCGACCCGGCCACGGTGCAGCAGGCCTATGACATTCTCGATACGGCAGGCATCCCGCGTTACCAGTCGCCGGTACGTTGTGCCCGCGG
>NZ_JAAARL010000068.1:0-447 GCF_009908205.1 Pseudomonas sp. Fl5BN2
TGAACAACCAGCCGTTGCGTGCATTGCGGGTTGGCATCACGCAGTCAAACATGTCAATGCCCTGCCCCACAGCATTGACCAAATCTTCTGGGGTGCCCACACCCATCAAGTAGCGTGGCTTGTGTTGCGGCAACTTGGGCGCGGTGTGCGCCAAAATTCGTTGCATGTCGTCTTTGGGCTCACCCACCGACAATCCACCAATGGCATAACCGTCAAAACCAATTTCTTCGAGGCCTTGCAGTGAAATATCGCGCAGATCCTCGTACATGCCACCCTGAACAATACCAAACAAGCCGTTGTTGTTACCCAATGCGTCAAATGAGTCACGAGAACGGCGTGCCCAACGCATGGACATTTCCATGGACAGGCGTGCCTCGGTGTGTGTGGCAGGGTACGGTGTGCATTCATCGAAAATCATGACGATGTCAGAATTCAGCACTGTTTGAA
>NZ_JAAARL010000069.1:0-443 GCF_009908205.1 Pseudomonas sp. Fl5BN2
GTGTGTAGCGGTGGCACGGGCATAGGGAACGAATCGATATGAAGCACATCGTCAAGAACATCCATTTTGTAGGCATCGGCGGCGCGGGCATGAGCGGCATCGCGGAGGTGCTGCTGAATCTGGGCTACCGCGTGACGGGCTCGGATCTAGGCAGCAGTGCGACCACGCAGCGTCTGGCAACGCTCGGCGCGACGATCATGCAGGGCCACGCGCCGGAACATGTGATCGGCGCCAATGCCGTGGTGGTCTCCACCGCCGTGCGCGGTGACAACCCGGAAGTGCTGGCCGCGCGCGCCAAGCGCATTCCCATCGTGCCGCGTGCGGTGATGCTGGCTGAGCTGATGCGCCTGAAGCAGGGCATTGCCATCGCCGGTACGCACGGCAAGACGACGACCACCAGTCTGGTCGCCTCCGTGCTGGCCGAGGGCGGCCTGGACCCGACG